>SFBI01000123.1 GCA_007095845.1 Microcystis aeruginosa Ma_MB_S_20031200_S102 | reverse complement strand
TAACCAGTTTGTGCCTTAAACCTTTTCCTGTATGGGTTTCAGCTATTTTTGGGTGTAGGCTCTCTCATCGAATTTTATTTTAAGTTAATTATTTGCATAACAGTTACCGAAGAGCCTGGCTCCTCCTGTCCATACTAATAAAAAAGCGTTCCAAGCGATAGCAAAGGTTCCAAGATAAATTAATTTAGGGGTAAAACCTTCGGGAGGTAAAGATATTTTAATTTTCTCCTCATTTTTTTGCAACTGTACCCGACTTCCGGCGGGTTTTGCAAGGTTTGAGGAAGTTAATTGCATTTCGTGGAGAGTATTTAAAGCTTGATTGGCTGCCTGTGCTGAAACAAATCTTTTCTCGAGACTAGGTTCGATTAACTGCCCTAACCAATGAACAAAAGCAGGGCTTAAATTGGCTAAATTATTTAATTGAATTTTGCCATCTTTTTGGGGTAAATCGGCGGGATGAATGCCTGTAGCTAGATAGATTAAAGTCGCTCCTAAACTGTATAAATCAGAAGCGGCAACGGTGCGACCACCGAATTGTTCTGGGGGCATATAACCGTAGGTTCCGACGATAGTTAAAGTGGACTGTTCCTGTTGAGCAACAGTCTGGACAGAACCAAAATCAATTAAATAAACATTACCGATACTATGACCCGATCGATCTTTTAGTAAAATATTACTAGGTTTCAAATCCCGGTGAATAATTGGCGGGTTAAGTCCATGAAGATAAATTAAAATACCTAGGATAGATTTAGCTAATTCTTGCAGCTCTGATTCACTAAATTTGCGACCGGTTTCTATCTGTTCCTTGAGAGATTTCGCCTCGATATAACTCTGAACAAGAGCAAAACCTTGATAGGTATCGTTGCGAACTTCAAAATAGTCGATATATTCGGGAATCGAGCGACAATCTAGATGTTTAAGAGTTTCGGACTCCCGTTCAAAAAGTTTTAAATCTGTCCATTCAAAATCGGGATTGAAGATTAATAATTTGACGACAACAGTAGTACCCGTTTTGAGATCTTGGGCGAGAAAAGTGCGTCTTCCGGTTTGTTTACCTAACTGATTTTGAATTTGGTATCGATCGCCTAAAATTTGCCCTGGCAGCATACAATGTATTCCTAGGAGAATCCTAATTCTAGGTTAATCGAGAAATTTCTAAACTGCAAGCTAAGAAAACGGAAGTTTGACCGAATTATCAAAACTTGGGCTCTTTTGGATTTGGTGGGTAAAATGTATTCTAAGATATAGTCCTGCTGGCGAGGAAGTGGAGGCAACCACAGAGACACAGAGGACACAAAGTATGTAATACTCAACGTATTTATACTATAGCGTTTCCTGTTCGCAAGAGGTACATTGTCGATGGTGAAAAGCTTAATTAGCAAAGGTTTAACTGTACCACACAGGTGTGAGAAACGCTATAAATCTGGTTATTAAAAACTGATTATTTATTCCCTCTTTTGCCTCTTGCCGTTCGGCGGTTCGGCTGAGCGTTCGTGTTAGTGAGCCTGTCGAACTACTGAGCGTTCGTGTTAGTGAGCCTGTCGAACTACTGAGCGTTCGTGTTAGTGAGCCTGTCGAACTACTGAGCTCGCCGAACGTCCGAAGTCTCACGCCGAAGTCTCACTGTCGAAGCCTGATCTCACGGCCGAAGCCTGTTGCCTCTCCTCATAACTAGCCTGTACTCAACGGATTTAGTATAAGTTAAACTTATCACACAGAACCTAGAAGAGCCAAACTTGAGCATCTCCGATGATAACTGCCGAGAAATTCAATTATATTGCCCGTTTTTTCCTAATCCTCGGACTAGGTTGAGGGATGTATTTTTTCAGCGCTCGCTATCGTCGTAGGGTGCGTTCCCTAATGTGGCCCCTACTGCTCCACTAATAGATTTTTTTGGGAACGCACCATGCACATTTATTGGAGCTTGCTGAATGATGGCAAAACCCTTTTAAAATAATGCCTCTTAGCTTAACTACTATAAGAATTCATCTTTCTATCGTATTGAGGACGACAGGGACTACCCCAAGCGACCTTTTGAGCGGGAATATCAGCAAATACGCTACTTCTTGCCCCAATAACAACATTAGAGCCAATTTTTACCCCCGGAGCCAAAAAACAATCGGCTGCGATCCATGTACCATTACCAATGAGGATGGGAGTAGTTTTTAAGCCAAAAGAGCGATCGCCCGGATCGTGACTGCCAGTGCAAAGATAGCATTTTTGAGAAATCACACAATGATTGCCGATAGTAACGTTATCTAAACTATAAATCACCACATCATCGCCGATCCAAGTATAATCACCGATCGCTACTTTCCAAGGATAAGTCACCCTAACCGTCGGGCGAATTTTCACCCCAAGGCCGATTTTAGCCCCGAATAGCCGCAAAACAGCGCAGCGAAAGCTATCCATCTGGTGCAAAGTGAGGGGGAAAAGAATTCCCTGTACTAACCACCAAAGTAGGATAATTGGATTAGAACGACCACGATCAAACCAAGATTGATCGTAGGTACGCAGATCTAGCCACGCTTCCTCATTGGTGCGGATTTCTGGGGACATAGGACTTATTTAATCATTTCTACCGGTTGAGGTTCCGAGGGTTTAATCGGGGGATTAGTCTGGGCATTAACGTTTAATTTACCGCCAAATTGCCGTAATTCGTACAATTTAACCCCAATTTGGTATTCATACTGACTCAAAAGACGACCGTAGATATAACCAGCTTTGCCATCCAAGAAACCGAGACGGATAAAATAAAAGAGAATAAAGCGCAGTAGCGGTTTAAAGGGCAGTTTTACCCAAATTTTCTTTAAAAAGCGTTTTCTCTGCACTGCATCACCGAACAGGTGCGCTCCGATCGTACCGCTTTCGTCATTACCCGTGAGAATATTGTAATAAACCCGCGCTTCCCAGTTGGAATAACGATTATGTCTTTCTAACCAATGGTAGATATCGCGAAAATCGATGTGCAGCATATCATTTTTCAGATAGCCCACCTTGCCATCGAGGATAACGTGTTCGTGAACTTCATTATCTCCTGTGTTGGGGATATCTTCCGTGTTTAAATTCTCGTATCTACCCGACTTATGTTTAAATAAACGCAGATTCCAGTCGGGATACTTGCCACCATAACGGATCCACTGTCCGAGGAAGAAGACGCGACGATTGAGATAATAACCGTTATAGTTGGGATCTCGGATCACGGTGGCGATTTCGTCCCATAGTTCGGGGGTGATTCTCTCATCACAATCGACGATTAATACCCATTCGTTGCGAAAAGGCAGGTTATCAAGGGACCAGTTTTTCTTTTTTGGCCAACGACCGTTAAAATAAAACTGGACTACATTAGCACCATAGTTTGTAGATATTTCGATCGAGCGATCGCTACTTTGGGAATCGACGACAAACACTTCATCAGCCCTAGCAACACTCTCTAAACAAGCGGGAAGGTTAGATTCCTCGTCTTTGGCGGGAATTAACACCGAAACGGGAATTTTTTCTGATTGACTAAACATTGGTACACTGTGGCTAGGTAGAGTGTTCGCATCTTTCCTTAAAACCCTCGGTCACTCAGAAAGCGAGAACTAGGACCTAGGATTTTTTTCAATCATACTATACCTTATTCGGTTTTTTCCGTCATTCTCCTGCTCTTCTCCCTAAATTGCTAACTGCGAAATAGACGACTATACTGGGTTTCGTGGTTCATACTGGCAAAACTTAGCCCCCAACTCCAACTGCTCAGGTTTTCATCGGCTAAACTGATCATATCTGCTGTTGCTGTTAATAAACTGGGCTGTAAACCGATCAGAAGCGCTTGTCCTAGGGTTTGTCCAAGGGGAATTAAACGCAGTCCTGCATTGATTAAATTACTTGCCCAACTGTGTAAATAGCCTAAAACCGCTAATTCTTCCCCAATTTGCCAATGACTTGCCCCGATCGCAAAAGCGGTGGCATAATTAGCCTGTTCCGGTAGATCATCTCTGTCTGGTGCTAACTCCCGCAATAGGTTTAACAGAGATCGCCCCATTTGCCAGCTTTGTTGTCTTAATTCGGCTGTTTCCCGCGTTGCCGATAACCAATTGTCCCAATAATTAAGTTTTGTAAAATCCTCTTGACAAAAACAACGATATACCCTTAGCAAAACAGCCGATTCTAAGCGAATCGAGCCTTGACAAAGCGATCGCTCTAACCAATCATTTAAGCTGGCACTATTGGAGATAATCCCCTTTTCGACGAGGGTTTCTAGCCCTTCGGAATAACTATAGGCCCCGACGGGTAAAATGGGACTAGCCAATTGCAATAAACACAAAAGTTCTTTTTGATTGAGCATGGAAAACCGAGAAAATTGTCCTTAACACAACTGGGGAAATGCTTGGGGCTTCGTTATTTAGATCGAGCGGGTAGAAAGCGGCACTTTGTGAATTATATCGTGATTAATAGCCACAATTATCAACTGTTATACTTATGTCCTCACGAGAACAGCATTTTCTGAAAATAAATCTTGTCGTTCTCCTCTTGATTTTAGCTTTGATTGCTGGGGTTGATCGGGTAAAATTACCCTCTAGTCTTTTGTTTTATCCTCCCGCTACTCCCCCAACTCCGATCGCTGGTTTATTAACCCATTCTTTTCAGTTTCTTTGTTGTTTACCTCCGATTGTTTGCCTTTTTAGTTATACTTTATTGTCCCGCAAGACAAGTTTCAATAATTCTGACAATTTTTTACTTTTTTCTGGTATAATAACGGGATTTTTTGCCATCAATGAAATCTTCAGAGTTCATATCATTCTCCTCTATTTTAATATTCCCAAATTCTTGACTATCTCTGTTTATGGCCTCGCAATTCTGATTTATGGTTTAGCATTTTGGCGGCGAATAGGACAAACTTATTGCCAAATTTTAATTATTGCTTTAGCACTTTTAACTTTTGCAATCGCTATTGATTTTCTCCATATTAACAATCGAGATTTTGCTAGTCTAAGTGAAGGAATCCCTAAACTGTTAAGCGCAGTGAATCTAGCCAGCTATTTTTGGGATGTATGTTTTCAAGAAATTTCAGCCCAGATCAAGTCAAAATAAATTATCCTTGCATCTGTTTAACCAGATGTAAAATTTCGGGGAGAATCAGTTTTTCTAGTGCTAATTTAACGGCATTAGTGGAACCAGGTAGAGAAAAGACTAATAGGTTTTTATAAACCCCAGCTATTGCCCTTGATGCCATGGCACGGGAGCCAATTTCTTGATAACTAAGATAACGAAATAATTCACCAAAACCGGGTAAAGTAATCCTTAATAAAGGTACTAAAGCATCGTATGTAGTATCTCTAGGAGCAATACCCGTCCCCCCATTGAGAATTAAAACTTTTATCCGATTTTGATTGCTAATTTCTGGTAAGATTGCTTGAATTTGTGAGGGTTCATCGGGAATAATTAAGTAGAGAGCGATATCATGACCCGATCGAGTTAGTAACTCTTGAATTATTTGGCCACTTCTATCCGTCTCTGGGGTACGAGTATCGCTCACCGTGACTACGGCACAGGTAAGGTGAAGGGGGGTGGTGTCGGGATGGGGAATAAAGGTCATAATTAGGGTTTGTTGAAGGTTCGAGAAAAACAAGCATTAAGAACAAATGTATGTATTATCTGGTCAGTGCAGTCACCCTAGGATAAAAAACTTAACTTTGGCAAGTATTGCTGATTTTTACTGGTTTTTGGAACTTTTTCGCCAGTAATGGTGACAAGGTAAAAGGATCTTTTAGAGAAGAGATTATCCCAAAATAACAAAATCGAGATTATCATCTAATTGGTATAAATCATGACTGGAATTATGAGTCAACTCAGTCCCCTACAAGCCGAACAAATCAAGGAAATTGGGACTTATTTACGTCAAAAACGAGAAGAAAGCTGCCTGAGCATAGACGATATCGCCGCCCTGACGATGATTAGATTACCAATGCTAGAAGCGTTGGAAACGGGGAATTGGGAGAAATTACCAGAATTAATTTATGTCAAGGGATTTATCAAACGCTACGGTGATGCTCTAAAAATTGATGGTAAAGCTTTAGCCGATCGTTTGTCTCCTAGTGCGGAACAATTAGCTCTAGAGGTAACTATTCCGAAAACACTGCCCAGAAAAGTTACCCCTCTCCCCAAGGCTGAACCCGCTGCCCCGAAAGTGGACCGGGTGAAACCAGAAGAACCAGCCCCAGAAACTAGCCCCCAACCAGCTAAATCGACCTTTTTCGGGATGTATCTCTGGTTAGGCTTGCTGGCGGGCATATTTTGCGGTATCGGCTATCTTTTTCTCCGTCCCCCTCTCTCTAACCCCCCTGCTGTTACTCCCTCTCCTTCGCCCTTGAGTTCCCCCGCACCGGTAGTCCCTCCTACACTGGTAGCCTCTCCTTCCCCTTCTCCTCAGCCAAAAGTTCCTCTCTCAGCCTAGGTAAATATTGAACAGGCAGCTTGGGTAGGGGTGATTGATGCCTCTGGGTATCCTGGTTCGACTGCCTCTCAGGCTAGAAAGCTCTATTGAGGGAACAGCTTTTTTGTCTTGGCCTTAATAGGAGGCTATCATCTTTTCATGCTGGGCGGTGCCAACTTTGGAATCGGGACTGCCTTCTGTCTCCTCTCTCCTGTGTCCCATCTTCTCAATGGTCACTGATCTTTGATAAACTGAATTTCGGTGAATTGGCGCAACCGATTCGATAATTGATCAGGCTATGGATCAAGGGTAGTAATTGTAAAGATTGACAAAGAGAGGTTGACATAGATGAGATTTCGTGCCTTGTTAGTTGCCTTTTTAGCCTTGTGCTTAGGGGTGTTGACAGCTTGTAGCGACGCGCCTAGTGCCGTCCTGAATAGAAACGAGCTAACCTATGATGAAATTTTAAACACTGGATTAGCTAACAAATGTCCACAGATTTCTGAGTTTACCCGGGGTACTCTCCCCTTAGAAAGCGGTGAAAGTTATGTGGTGACAGATTTATGCTTGGAACCCCAAGAATATTTTGTCAAGGGTGAACCAGTTAATAAGCGGGAAGCGGCAACCTTTGTACAGGGTAAACTCTTAACCAGAGATACCACCAGTTTAGAACAGATGACAGCGACCTTAACCGTAGGTGAAGACGGTGTTTTAACCCTCAAGGAAGAAGACGGTATCGATTTCCAACCAGTTACCGTACAATTGCCCGGAGGTGAAAGAGTTCCCTTCTTCTTTACCATGAAAGGTTTCACTGGCAAAACCGAAGCTGGATTTAGCTCTATCAACAGTTCCACGGATTTTGAAGGTGACTTTAAAGTTCCTTCCTATCGTGGCGCTGGTTTCTTGGATCCCAAAGGTCGGGGTGTGGTGACGGGTTATGATAATGCTGTCGCTTTACCCGCTAGTGCTGATAGTCAAGATTTCCAGCGTGCTAACGTCAAAGCGACGGAACTGGGTAAAGGTACTATGTCTTTACAGGTAACTAAAGTTGACGCTTCTACTGGGGAGTTTGCTGGTGTTTTTGAAAGTGAACAGCCTTCCGACACCGATTTAGGGGCAAAAGACGCTGAGGAAGTGAAAATTCGCGGCATTTTCTACGGTCGTCTCGAAGCTCGTGCCTAACTAATAAATTCAGAATTTCTGGAAATTAAGGCGAATTTCTCCCTAGAGAAGTTCGCTTTTTTCTAAGCTTTAACTTATTGTCCGCAGAAGTCCCTCGCTTGAGTGCTTCGGGGATGAATGCTAATACTAAATCCGTTGAGTAACGCACAGAAAACGGGTTTCTCGCAGAAACCCGTTTTCTGCTCATTCAAAAGGCAAAACGGAGAATAAATAACCAGTTTTTAATAACCGGATTTAGTCTGACTTTGTATATGGACAATTCTCGAAAACCGATATTATAATAGGATTTGCTGAATAAATCTAAAGACCTTGTTGGGTAAAAACTTTTAGACCCTTTGGACTGCAAAAAGTCTTGACCCTTGGAGTGATTGGGGGAAAAATTCAGTTACTTTTTCCCTGAAAATTAGATAATTGACCAGATGAAAATGGGTAAAACCCTAAACCCTACACCCTGTCCCCAGAAAAGCTTTTTCAGCAGACTCGAAATAATGATGGGATTATTCCGTAGAAGTACCTGTTATTTCCACAAACCATTTTGGCAACTCAGGTAATCTATTTAATTATCTCAGGTTTTAGATTATTTTTTCTGGGGGGTACTCCCAGCAGATAAATGGTAATTTATGTTCTCATAAGCTCCCTACTACTGGTCTTGCATATATGGTTGATTATTCTTGAGACAATTGTATGCTTTTTGTAACTCGATTCCCAGATAACCGATATGTTCGGGAATAATTGCCGGATTGGTGGCAGCAAGCTCGCGAATTAATTTTAGGGGATTTTTGCCCTGATAACAAGCGACAATTTCCCCACTGCCGGGGGTAGTTTGTTGGACGAGAATTTGTTCTTCTTCCACGGAAATCAAAAAGTTACCGCTAGGGTCAAAAAAATCACGCTGATTGATAATCTTATCGTACTGGGTGGCGATTAATCGTTCAACATTTTCCCAAGTATCATCGTATATATGGGCCGATTGACTGATAGTAATCAATGGACCTATTGATAAATTGTAGTCAGATTGCTTGCTAATCTCATTCCTAATATATTGCTGTAAAGCGCGTAATCCCATAGCGTTTGCTGGCCAAGCTGCAAACATATCATTACTTCTAAATATTGCGGTGAGAGATAATTCATTTTCCACCACTCGCACCCAAATATGATTTAGACAGGGACTACCTCCTTTTTCGTGGTCTTTCACATCCCAGAGGGACATAACTGCACTGGCTGCGTCAATTTCTGAGATTAATTTATTAATAACCTGTGCAATTTGATCTCGTCCAAACCAAGAGCGTAATCTTTGACCGTAGGTGTATTTAACTCCTTGGTGTATAGGGGAATCATCGAGAATTTGTCCGATATATTCGGTAAGAAAAGCTCTGTCTATAGGTAAATAATTAGGTTCGGGAAAATAAAAGTCTAGGGGTTCATCGGTGACAACGGCCATTAAGTCAATTAATTCTTGCCATTTACCATCATATCCTGTGGGTCTAATTGTGCCAGTGGTTTTAATTTTTTGGAGAATTTTCACCCAAGTTTCAGCAATAGTTTTTCCTTCAATGCGATGACCGTATCTTGTTCCGGGTAGGAGGGAAGGAAGATTTTCTAAGAGGGGAAAGATTAATGGTTCTCCCCAAGTTGGTAGGGGTGATTGTGCTGCATAATTTTTGACAGTTTCAATCGCTTCTGAGATAGATTTAACCAGTTGATATTGAATCGATTGACGTAATTTTTCGAGAGTTTCTCGGTCAATTTCTTGGTCAATATATCCCGTGATGGGAGAACTAATTAGCCAACATTCTCGACCTGTATCACTTTTCCCTAGCTGAAATCCTTGACTAAAAAAGTCTAGCAAACATTGACAGCTACCAGAATTTTTATCTTCCTTTGTAGCGTTGAGAATAACTAAGTATCTAACGTGGGGATTTGCGATTAAGTTTCTCAGCAGGGGACTAATTCCTCTAGTGGGACTATAAAGATTGCCAATCACTGCGTATTGGTCAGGATTTAAATGTTTAGCAAGGGACTGTTTTACTGTCCATCCCGTGATAATTGCTGTTTGTCCGTGACCGCAGATTAATTGATTGGGTTTATAGTGGGGTTGGTAGGTGAATTTAGGGGTGGTTTCTATACTAAGCATGGATTTAAATTAATTGTTCAAGATAATTAATAATATTTTGGTGAAGCTGTTCTATTGTATCACTGCCATCCAGTTGTAAACAATTATCTTTATATTCTTTAAATATATTGAGAAACATCTGACGAACTTTCATTAATTTTTCTTGTTTTTCGTACACTTCTGTGATGGCTCGGTTTTTAATTCTTGCTAGAGAAATATCAGGAATAACATCGATATAAATGACTAAATCTGGATTGGGAAAATGCTGATTTAACTGCTGAACAAAAGCAAATTCTTCGGAATTATTGCAATTATAGGCCAGGGAAGAAAAATAATAACGAGTAGTGATCACATGGGTTTGTTCTTGGTGAATAAGTTTGAAAACACCATCGTGATCATTATATAAGTGATAATGGCGATCGGCTGCAAATAAATAGGCCATTTGTTGATCAAATTTATTTTGATCTTCGATATAAATAAGATTAGTTTGCATTATTTCTCGAATCAAACGACCGATGACACCCTCGGAAGGTTCGGGACTTAAAACTGCTTTTTCCCCTCGTTTTAAAAAATATTCTTGTAGGAGTTTTGCTTGGGTACTTGTTCCCGATCCATCAATACCTTCAAAGACAATAAATTTCGGTTTCATAATTTAATTTTTTTCTCGATCCAATTATCTAAATAATTTTTTTAGCCAAGTTAACCAAGATTTTTTCTGGGGGATTAATTGGGTCATTTCTCCGATCATCTCTCCCATACTTCCCCAGGTATAAATATTTTTATTTAGGGATTGTATGGTTAAATTTTCTTGCAAAGCTAAACTGATGATACTAATCATTTCTGCCGCTTGATTACCGACTATTTGCGCTCCTAGTATTTTACCATCTTGTCGGTAGATTAATTGACAAAATCCTGTGGTTTCTCCCCAGATTTGCTGGGGAACCATATTTTTGATGGGATAGTTGATCATCTTTACCTCCTCACCATAGCTGTCCTGGGCTGCTTTTTCGGTTAAACCCACCCAAGCAATAGTCGGATCAAAAACAATAAATGAGGGAATTTGCTGGGGATTAAAGTTAAATTTTTCTCCCGTGAGCAGATGCTTGACTAACCCAAAAGCAGCCCGGTGATTTAAAGTAGGATCGGGATAATTATTTCTGAGCAAATTTAGAGCATAAATGCGAGAATTATCGGTTTGTAATTGCTGATTAACCCTAATTAATCCTTGCTCTAGTTTAACTCCAACTCCAGCCAAATTTAATCCCCGTTCATCGACTTGATAATTACCAGCAAAAATGAGATCATCAACTTCGATAACACGATTGCCTAATTGTAACCATTTTTTACCCTCGATCGCTTTCACTTGACTAGGACAATAGCCTGGTAAAATCTTAATTCCTTCCGCTTCTAAAATGGCAGTAACTAAATGGGAAATTTCCCGATCAATATCTGGTAGTAGATAATTATCCTCGATAATTAAGCTAATTTCTTTCCCCAAACGTCGGAGAATTTGGGACAAACTCACAGCCATGCTGCTGTTACCAATAATTGCTAAATGTTGTCCTAAATTGTCTAAATTTGGCTCTTGCCAAAGGTTTTGAGCGGTAAAATAATTAACTTCATCTAAGCCTAAAATTTTCGGTACTTGCGGATAAAAATCCGTGGCAATAATATAGTGTTTAGCCAATAATTGCCGACCGTTAACCACGAATCCTAAATGGGGCAACCGGACAAATTCTCCCCCACCCGATATCACATCTATTCCTTCCGTGGCTAATCTTGCCAAAGAATGATATTTATTAATAGTTTTATCTACTTCCTCTAGCCATTCCCGCAACCGTTGCCATTGGGGATAAATGGTCGTTTTTTGCCAATAATTAAGCAGTTTATAGAGATGAATAATTTGGCTGTATCCCCTGCTAAAAATGTCTTCAGATGCCTCTAAATTGTCCCTAGAAGGCTGTTGCACTAAAGCCACCCTTTTTTTGAGGTGAACAGCCAACAAAGCTGCTTCTTTCGCCGCAGGAGCGGCACCGATAATTACTAAGTCGTAAACCACAAATATAAAGTAGGAGACAGTATTCAGGAGTCGGAAAATTAACAGTAAAAACTCAAATCTGATAACCAATAACTGATTACTGATTACCGGCGCCGGTCTTGCAGTTTTTTATAGACATCTCGCAGGGGGACTTGATGATAGACGAGGGCAACGAGGGTATGATAGAAAAGATCGGCCACTTCTGAGGCAATAGCATCGCCATCATTATCTTTGCAGGCCATGACCACTTCTGCCGATTCTTCGCCGATTTTCTTGAGAATTTTGTTATCTCCTCCGGCCAAAAGTTTACAGGTATAGGATTCCGGATAAGGATCGTCTCTGCGATCGCAAATTACTTTAAACAATTCCGAGAGGGTGTCGGCCGCTGGCGGTGATTTTTGCGAATTTACTTGGTGAAAACAGCTTCTTTCGCCAGTATGACAGGCGATATCACCAATTTGCTCAATAGTCAGCAAGATAGCATCACTATCGCAATCGTAGCGAATTTGATGCACTTTTTGGATATGGCCTGAGGTGGCTCCTTTGTGCCATAATTCTTGACGGGAACGACTCCAGTACCACGCTTCCCCAGTGGTAAGAGTTTTTTCGAGAGATTCCCGATTCATCCAAGCCATCATTAAAACTGTAGCATCAAGATAGTCTTGAGCGATCGCTGGTACTAAACCCTGTGCATTATAAGCGATCGCATCGAGGGGAATAGCGGAGAGTAAAGAGGACATCAGTTTTTTGCGGTCAAGAAATATGGTGAGATAAATTATCCAAAGTTTAATTATATAGGGTTTGCCGAACAAAAACTCATCAAGAGAGGAACAAAATATGAAACTGAATAGTTTTGACCGTTAAAACTGGAGTTCCATAAGAATCAATTTCCTAAAGATGTAAACGGGGTGAATGAATTCATCCTTAAAGTAGCGTCTTTTTGCTACCCTAAAAATGTCATCTCTGCAACCCTGTGAAAAACTCAGTTTTTAAAAATAAAAAAAAATCTCGTTTAATACTAAATCTGGTTATTAAAAACTGATTATTTATTGCCCTTTTTGCCATTCGTCCGATCTTACATCTGAAGTCTTTTGCCTGTGCTAATATGGAGCTTATACTCAACGGATTTATTATCATTAGTAGCCAGAGAGGATACTTTTTGGGGTTGTCACTACGGTCTGGTATTTGCTTTAATTGTTCTAGAAAAAGCATTTTTTTACGCTGGTCTATTTAGCTATAATCTGTATTTTACTGCTTCTCTTTTTTATTGAAATCCCCTGCCTTGAATTATAAAGAAAGGGAGAGACTTTTAGGAAAAATCAGAGGATTTTAAATCTAAACCTCGCTCAAATATTGTATCTATGGCTAACATTTCTCCATCGCTAGTCATAAATTTATGATCTTTGGTTGCTTGGATAGTTTGCCCATTTTCTAGGGTATATTCAAAGACTTCTTGTAAACCTCGCTCGTGCCATTGGGTGATCGGTTGACTATATATAAAACCATTTTTATCTACACTATAAACAGTGCAGTTAATTTCTTCGCTTACAATTTTAGCGATTGGCAATAATCCGTATTCCTCAGTTAAAATTAACGTCTGACCTCCTAGACAATATTCGGCAAAATTTACCATCTGTTCAAAGAGATTTTCAGCGATTCTTTTTTCCACACCATTTTTAGCAGCACCATCGATAAACATCTCCCTTTGTTTCTGCATTTCGGAGGCTTTTTTCTTACCCATTGCTCGACGCAATAGATCCGCTTCTCCTAGGGAATAACCCGCTAAATCCTGCGCCATTTTCATGATCTGTTCTTGATAGACTAAAACCGCGTAGGTTTCTTTAAGAATTGGTTCCAATAAAGGATGATCATAACGAATGGGTTCTTTACCGTGTTTTCTACCAATAAAGAGGGGAATTAATCCCGCATCTAAAGGACCGGGGCGATAGAGTGCTAGGATTGAAGATATGTCCTCAATACCCGATGGTTTTAACTCTTTAACGATCTGTTTCATCCCCGATGATTCTAACTGGAAAATACCTTCTAAATCCCCTTCTTCTAGCAATCCGTGGGTTTTAAGAATATCGGGAGGTAGTTTTTTATGTTCCCCTTTAGACCGAATTTGCAGGGCTTTTCTTTCATCTAAAGGCAATTGATCAAGATCAATATCTATGCCCTGATTTTGTTTAATTAAGTCGGCGGTTTTTTTCAAAGTGGTTAAATTTCTTAACCCTAAAAAGTCCATTTTTAACAATCCTAATGATTCTAAATCCTCCATAAAGTATTGGGTAATTACCGCTCCATCATTATTTTTCTGGAGGGGAACCACTTCATCTAAAGGTTGGGAGGAAATGACGACTCCCGCAGCATGAACTCCGAAGGTTTTGTTAGTACCTTCGATCCGAATTGCCATATCTAACCAATGACGCACATGGGGTTCCGTATCGTATCTTTCTTTAAATGCTGGTTCGGGAGTTTCATCAGAAATCATCACTTTTAAAGGTGTGGGTTTACCGCGAGAAACGGGAATCATTTTCGCCATTTTATCCGATTCAGCGTAGGGAATATCTAACACCCGCGCCACATCTTTTAAGACAGCTTTTGATGTCATGCGGTTAAAAGTAATGATTTGGGCAACATTAGCTTCCCCATATTTTTCCGTGACGTATTGGATCATTTCATCCCGTCTCTCGATACAGAAATCCGTATCAATATCAGGCATAGATTTCCGTTCAGGATTGAGAAAACGCTCAAATAATAAACCGTGATGAACGGGATCAATATTAGTTATTTTTAAAGAATATGCTACCAAAGAACCCGCCGCAGAACCGCGTCCTGGACCGACGGGAATATCATGATCTCTAGCATATTTTATATAGTCCCAAACCACGAGAAAATAGGTAGAAAATCCCATTTTCTGTAACATTTTTAATTCGTATTCTAGCCTTTCTTTGTAAGTAGTTTCAATTTCGTGACGAGAAGGACATTTTAATCTTTCTAGTAATCCTAACCAAGCAATTTCTTCTACATAACTATCAGCAGTATGTCCCGCAGGAACTGGATAGTTAGGTAGTCTTGGTTCATTAAATATGTTATAGGGTTCAACTTTTTCTGCTACTTCTAAGGTGTTATTAATCGCTTCTTCAATCACATCTTCTGGCAGATGATCACGGAAAAGTAAACGCATTTCATCAGCAGATTTTAAGTATTCTGTGCCGCTATAACGGAGGCGTTTATCTTCAGTAATTAACTTGCCAGTTTGAATACAAAGTAAGGCATCGTGTGCTTCTACATCGTAACAGGAAATAAAGTGAGAATCGTTAGTAGCAACTACTTTGATTCCTAATTCTTTAGCAATTTTAACTATTTCTACATTAACAATCCGATCTTCTTTAGAACCGTGATCTTGAATTTCTAAATAAAAATCATCACCAAAAAGTTTTTTATACCATTTAGCAGTTTCCTTAGCCAATTTTCTGTTATTAGCTAAAATTGCTTGGGGAATCTCTCCACCTAAGCAAGCACTGGTAACTATCAATCCTTCGTGATATTGTTGGAGTAACTCTTTATTGATACAAGGACGAGCAAAAATGCCTTTACCTTGAATACCTTTCAGATTAGAAATAGTAGTTAATTTAACCAGATTTTTATAGCCTTGGGTATTTTTTGCTAGAACAACTTGATGATATTTTCGGTGGCGAAGATTGACTTCAATATCACCATTAACTACATACATTTCATTGCCAATAATTGGTTTTATTCCCTTATTACGACAGGTTTTAATTAATTCGATCGCACCATACATGACTCCATGATCGGTTAAAGCGATCGCTGTTTGTCCTAATTCGATCGCTCGATCAATTAGTGCCGGTAATTGGGAAGCACCATCAAGTAAGCTATAATCACTGTGAATATGTAAACCGACAAAAGACATAGTTTTTCAGGAAAAAGTGACAAGGAAAAAGAAAAAAAACTAGAATTTACTTACTTTTAATTTTTCAGCAATTACAGTCTATTTTTAGGGTTGATTGAGAATCGTATAGGGAAAAAAACCTTGTTCTAAATTAAACCATTGTTCTCGCAGTTTCCGGTTATCATTGCTGCTGACAACAGTATCAACAAATTTTTTCCATTCGGGATCGTTTTTGGGTAAAATACAGCCATAAAGTTCGGTGGTAATCGGTTGACGGGGTAGTAGAACAAATTGTCGGGGATCCTGTCCTTGTTTAACGATTTCCCCCAGCAGAAGAATTCCATCACTAACCACTGCTTTAACTTCTCCCCTTTGTAATTTTGCCACTGCCTCACTTCGATCGCTGACAGCTTGCCAATTAGCCAGAGGATAGATATAACGAATAATACTATCGGTGGTGGTGTGGGGAATATAGGCGATCGCAACTGATGCTAAAGTGTTATTAATATCTATTTTATCAACATTTTCCCTTTTAGTTAAAAATTGCGCTCCTGTCATAAAATAGGGAATAGAAAAATTAACATTTTTTAGTCTTTCTTCCGTAATTGTTGCCGCATTACAGGATAAATCTACTTGTCCCTGTTCCACTTGCAGAAAACGATTATTAGTCGTCGTTTCTGTAAAGGTTATTGTAATCGGTTTACCTAATTCTTGTTCTAATCGACGTTGGACTAAGCGCATTAATTCCACTCCGTAACCTGTCCATTGTCCCGTTTTCTCATTGATATAACTAAAGGGAGTAGCGTCTTTTCTGGCTGCCGCTTTTAATTCTCCCGTGCGAGCAATTCTTTGTAAAACTGTTTCTGCTAAGACTGATAAATGTAGGTTATTTATCAGTAAAAGACCTAGAAAAATCAACCAAAAGTTTTTAGACATATCAAGAAAGCAAGAAGGAGATAGGGAGAAAAAGCTAACCACCGACGTGCGATTAGCAAATGCTGCTATATTTTAACTACGATCCTCAAATAATCCACTCAAACGTTCTACTTCTGTTTGTGCTGTGTACATAGGAGTTCCAGCCAGAATTCCGGTAACATTGCGGAAAGGTTGACCGATGTGCATACCTTGATGATCGATCGAAAACTCACGAATATCCTTATCGTGCATAGAACCGCGCATTTTTAAAACAGTGATACCGCGGCGCATTTCTCCATACATTTCCACATAACGCAGCAGAATAATTGAATCAGTAATTGTCGAAATATGTGCTTCTGTAATCGAGGAACCTCCTAATAAAGTGGGAGTGGTGGAAGTAAATAATCCTCCCACCTCTTTTTGCTTAATAAAAGAAGTCAAACCGATAATAAATTCCCGAAATCCTTTCAGATTAGAAACCCTTTCTAAAGCAGATAAACTATCTACTGCCACTCGATTCGGTTGAAACTCCTCGATAATTTCCTTCATCATAATTAAATGATTTTCTAAACCCGTAGTTTCGGGATAACGGCAGACTACCTTTAATTTACCTTCCTTTTCCATGCGGTCATAATCCACCCCCCAACCAGTAGCATTTCTAAATAACTGTTCGCGACTTTCCTCGAAGGCAAAAATTAAACATCTTTCCCCATTGGTTACTCCCCCAGCCATAAATTCTGTCACCATCAGGGTTTTTCCTGTTCCTGTGGCTCCCGAAACCAAAATAACCGAATCGCGGAAGAAACCACCCCCACACATTCTATCGAGTTCCAGACTGCCGGAAGTAATACGAATATTAGAGGATTTTTGTTCTAATTCAATAGCTGATAAAGGAATGATCACGGCCCCTTTATTGGGAATAATTGTAAAAGGAAATTCTCCTTTTTGGTGATCGGTTCCGCGATATTTTAAAATTTCGATCGTCCTTCTTCTTTTCTCATCGGTTAAAACGTTGCGTAAAATCACCACATTATCGGCCACAAACTCCTCCACCCCATAACGACTGATTTCGCCGTATTCTTGGGTTCTTTCTGCGGTCATAATCGCTGTTACTTCCAATTCTCGCAAAGCGGTTGCCAGACGAAAAAGATCACTTCTCACTTGAGCACTATCACTTAAATGGCTAAAAATTGCGCCTAAAGAATCCATAGACACCCGTTTGGCTTTATTTTTGCGGATAGCAAATTCAATGCGAGCGATTAATGCGCCTAGGTCGTATTCTCCTGTCACCATCGGCTTTTCTTCCGGTTGGGGGGAAGCATCGACAAAGGCCCACTGACGATTTTCCTCCCACTGCCGGATATTCCAACCAAAACCACCCATATTTTTTCTGAGTGCGTGGGGTGGCTCCTCAAAGGTGACAAAAACGCCATTTTCTCCATTTTTGATGCCTTCTGCGAGAAATTGACAGGCAAAGACCGTTTTAGCACTTCCTGCCGTCCCCGCTATCAAAGTTGCTCTTCCTTTCGGTAATCCCCCTTCCGAAAGAAAATCAAAGCCGGGGATTCCTGTTTCTAACTTCTCAATCAACTCTAGGGGATTATTTTGCGTCATTCTAAGTTCTCTATGAAAACGAGCCACTGTTTATTGTACCTATTTCAGTGACCAGTGATACCAGAAATTCATCCCTAGTTTGAGAGTTTGAGCATTGGTAATAAAATTTCCAAGACATAGTTTAAATGCAGGACACCTTAACCCAAGAATAAATGGAAACTAGATAAGCAGGTAAATCTCGGCCACAATTAACCAAAACACCCCTAATAGTCAGAATCAAAGTTAAGTTTTGTATTTAGTTGATTAATACTATCTTTGATAACTTTGATAGAGTTTAAGGTATAATCATAGGTAAGCCGAATATTTGTCATACTTATTTGCTCTACTATGGAACATACAACCGATAATAATCAAAATCAGCAAAAAACCGACAATCAACCAGAAAAAACAGCAACAGGGAAGAAACCCGTGCTGAAGATTGATCCTAAGAAAACTATACCCTATATACAGGAAGGAATCAAACCGAAAAATAGATAAATTCTGTTTATTTCAGGGTTCCTTGAGATGCGTCAAATAATGGCACATCTCAAGGAAAAATCAAGTAAATTTCTCTAACTACAAAGGAACTTTAGTAATCCAATCTTGATACTTTGGTTCCTGATTGAGAACAATAGAACTTAACTTTTCTTTTAACTGATAAGTAATTGGTTTAGCTGCGGGTAAAGAAAAAGTTTCAATCTTTTTAATCGGAGTAATTTTCGCCGCAGTGCCACTTAAAAACACCTCATCAGCGATAAATAACTCCGTCTTATCTACAGGTCTTTCAATCACCGGAATAGCCAAATCCCGCGCAATAGTTAAAACACTATCTCTAGTAATCCCCTCTAGGATATCTTGGTCAAAACTAGGAGTAATTAGCTGACCATTTCTGATAATAAAAATATTCATTCCTGTCGCTTCACAGACTTTACCCTGAGAATTCATTAAAATTGCCTCATCAAACCCGGATTCTACCGCTTCCGTTTTTGCTAAAGCAGAAGTGATATAAGCGGCGCTAATTTTACCTCGCAACGGGAAACTTCTATCCTCTTGACGATACCAAGAACTAATCCGACAGTTAACCCCATCAGCTGCCAAATAATCATCCATTTCTAGACCATAGACTAGAAAATCCTTCTCGATACCATGCAATCGCGGAGCAATTCCCAACCCGGAACTATAGATAAGGGGACGAATATAAAAAGGTCGATGACACTGATTATTTTTGACAAAATCGATAATTATTTGATAGATTTTATCGGCAGGAATCTCGTAATTAAGAAACTTAGCACTTTGACTTAAACGCTGACAATGACGTTCTAATCTAAATAATAATATCTGTCCGGGATTGTTAGGGTCGGGAGTACCTCGTAAACCCCCAAAAGCGGCAGTTCCGTAGTGTAGTGCGTGGGTAGCAACGGATAATTTTGCCTCACTAAAAGGGATAAATTTATTCTCAAAATAGGCGAGAGGAAGGAAAGGAATTTCGGCGGTAATAGACATTTTTTTGTTGATTTAACCAAGAACTAAACGGGATTTACCCATGCAGAAAAATTTTGTTTCTGGCTATTAGAAGGATTTTCTACCCTGATAATTTCATAGCGAATCGTCTGCGGGGTGGCCAGTGGAACAGCAAGGGTTCGCAATTCATCGAGATGAAAGACTGTGATCTGAATAATATCACCTGCGCGGTAGTCTTTTAATCTTTCGTTTAACTGTTCCGCCGTCACCCGCAATCCATCGATAGCCAATAATTCATCATCAGCATTAATTCCCGCTTTTTGGCAAGGAGAACCCATCTCGACAAATTTAATTATTTCTTTACCCGCTTCACTCTGTACCCGCATTCCCAGATAAGGTATCGTCTCCCCATTGCCAACACCCCGCAGATAGAGTCCAAAAGGTTCAAGATATTCATTAAAGGGTAATTCTGCCAAACCGTCGATATAACGCTGGTAGAAGTCGCTTAAATCCACTCCCGCAGCCGATTCGAGAATTGCCTGCAACTCCCCATCGGTATAACCAATCTCCTCTTTACCGAAATGTTGCCACATCGAGCGTAAAACATCATCGAGGGAACGACGGTTATCGGTGTGAGTACGAATTAGTAAATCTAGAAGCAGCGACAACAATTCCCCCTTGAGATAGTAGGAAATTTGACTATTATCACTATTGCTATCCCGTCGATAGAGTTTTATCCAAGCATCGAAACTCGATTCGCCTAGCGGTTGGACAAGACGACCGGGTATATTGAGATAACGGGTGATTTCTTTGCTTAAAAGCTCTAAAAAAGTCTTACTATCGTATATTCCCGCCCGTAGAGGGATTATCATATCGTAATAACTGGTGGTTCCTTCGGCAAACCAGAGGGAAGAAGTATAATTTTCTGCATCATAATCGAAGCTTTCTAAAGCTTTTGGGCGAATACGCTTGATATTCCAGAGATGAAAGAACTCATGGGCGACTAATTGCAGAAAACGATGATATTTATCCTTATCTCGTAATCCCAAACGCGCATAGTTAAGGGTACAGGAATTTTTATGTTCTAGTCCCCCGTAACCGCTGGCCGAAAGATGTAGCAAAAAGAGATAATTATCATAGGGGAGTCCACCGAACATGGCCGACTCGGTTTGAATAATTTTAGTGGTATCGGCGATAATTTGACTAGGATTGGCGTTTCCCCGTCCCCAGATAGCTAATTGATGGGGTTTTCCCTCGACGACAAAATCATATAACTGATGAATACCCACTTCCACAGGACTGTCCACTAGGGTGTCAAAATCGGGAACGTGAAAGCTGTTTTTCTGTCCGGGTAAAGATTGTAAGGCAGTGGTAACGCGCCAATCGCCATGGGGGGGGATAATTGTCAGGGTGAGGGGATGTTTTTGATAATCGGGGATATAGAGAAATAAAGCAGCCCCGTTGAAGTAACCGTGAGTATCATCGAGATGGTTGGTTCTGACGGTTAAATCGTGGGCAAAAACGCGATATTTGACCGTTATTTCGGAACTGTCACCATTGTCAATCTGCCAGTGATTTTTAGCAACTTTGCGACTGTTGAGGTTAATAGCTTGAAAATCTTGGACTAAACGGGAGTATTCCCGCACTAGATAGGAACCGGGAGTCCAAACCGGCATTTTTAGGTTTAAAATCGGAGCTTGCCAACCGGTAATCTGTAGAGTGACTTCAAAGAGGTGTGAAGTCGGTTCCGACATAGCCACTTGATAGCTGAGACTTAAACGAGTTGAGGAGATGGTAGCGGGGGAAATAAGACTGGTCATCGGCATTAAACAAGCTTTTTAGTTATTCTACTGAGTCCGGTTATTAAAAACTGATTATTTATTCCCCCTTTTGCAGGAGTGCCTCTCCTGATATGTAGCCTGTACTCAACGGATGGCCGTATTACTTGCGATTTTATCACTCAATCCAAGCCTTTGGGGGGTTCTACCCCCCAAACCCCCCGCGCATTAGTTTTTCGGTGGGATGCTTACACGCAGCCGCTGACGCATCTGTAATAAATCAAGAGTCACTGCACTTGCAGGAGTGCCTCTCCTGATATGTTGTAGCCTATACTCAACGGATGGCCGTATTATAGCGGTGCGAAAAATCCGATGGTTTTCCAAGATTTGACCGAGCAGTTTTGGAACTGTAACCCCCGCAAATCCTGCGGTTTTTTTTGCCGATTCAGCGTCTTTCTGCCGGGGGTGCGGGAGGAGCCACATCGGGGGGAGAAGTTACCTCTAGGGGAACCGAACGAGTTTCGGGAGCCGCCACATTGACGGGAACGGTAATCGGTTCGGCTGCTGCGGGGGCCGTATTTTGAGGACTAGGAGCAGCGGCGCTGGTAGGAGCGACTCTAGTACGCCGACGACTAGAACGACGTTGGCCCGGTTCGCTAGTATTAGAACGGACGATAGTTTGCTCGCGACTTACCCGAACCCGGCGCCGTCTGCGGATGGGTCCCTCGGTGGGGGAACCCTCATCACTGCTGGCTAAACGATTGTTAGTAGTTTGGGTAAAGTAGGTACGTCGGGGTTTAATTGGTTCCGCTTTTAATGTCACCGGACGTTTGCCTAAATTCGGTTCTGGGAAACCTTGATAGGGAATATCCTTAATTGCTTCTAACATAAATTGTCGCCACATCCAAGCGGACATGGTACTGGCTCCATTGGTGGGTTTATTATTGTCATTACCGAGCCAAATTCCCGTGACTAATTGGGGAATATAACCGACAAACCAAAGGTCGCGAGCTTTATCAGAAGTGCCGGTTTTTCCCGCCACCGGACGACCAATTTGTGCGGGGGTTCCCGTTCCCGAATTAACCACATCCTGCAGCATCCAAGTCATCGTCGCTGCCGTGTTTTTATTCAGAGCAGTTTTCGGTTTAAAATTGGCCTGATAAATTACCTTACCATTGCGATCGAGTACCTGATTAATACCGTAAACTGGTTGATGCACACCATTATTAGCAAAAGTCCCGTAGGCACTGGTCAATTCTAAAAGATTGACTTCCGAAGCACCCAAAGCCAAAGAATAAGTGGGTAAAAGTTTCGACTGGATACCCATATCTTGAGCTAATTTAATCACCGGATTCCAACCCACAGCCACTAACACCTGAACTGCCACCACATTCAGGGAAGAAGTCAAAGCATCGCGCATGGACACCTCGCGGCCGCTATACCTATCCCCGTAGTTTTCCGGTTTATAACCATCCACCACATACTGAGCATCTTTATAACTAGAATAGGGGGATTTCCCCGCCGCAATCGCCGCCGCATAGACAAAAGGTTTAAAAGTAGATCCCGGCTGACGTTTTGCCTGTGTCACCCGATTGAATTGATTCTTCTCGTGGTCAATTCCTCCGACCATAGCCTTAATTTGCCCATTTTTGGGGTCAATTGCCACTAAAGCCGCCTGTTGGAAGTTCTGCCACTGGCCATAACGAGAAACCGCTCTTTCTACCACTTCCTCCGCTTCGCTTTGCCAACGAGGATTAAGGGTGGTTTTTACCACCAATCCCCCCGCTTCTAGGGTTTTAGCGGGAACCAGTTGCGGCAGTTCTTTTTCCACATAATCGGTAAAATAGGCCGCTTGCCGTTGCAGACGTTTTAGGGGACTGATTTTAAGGACTAGGGGAGATGCGATCGCTTGTTCGGCTTGAGCGTTAGTAATAAATCCCACCTCGGCCATAGTTTTGAGGACGATATTACGCCGTTCTAGGGCAGCTTTGGGGTTTTCGAGGGGAGAATAGAGACTAGGAGCGGGAACAATGCCGGCAAGGGTGGCAGCTTCGGCTAGAGTTAATTTATCGACGGGTTTACTGAAATATAACCAAGCGGCATCGGCCAGACCGTAGGCCCCGGAACCGAGATAAACTAGGTGGAAATAACGCTCTAAAATCTGGTCTTTTGTATATTTATCTTCTATTTTCTGAGCGATACGCATTTCCCGTAATTTGCGATCAAAACTCCTTTCTTGGGATAAAAAGACAATCCGGGCCAATTGTTGGGTGATGGTGCTGCCTCCTTCCACCACTCCCCCGGCTCTCAGGTTAGAAAAGAGAGCGCGAGCAATACCCTGGCCATCCACTCCCCCGTGTTCACGAAAACGGCGGTCTTCACTAGCGATAAAGGCCTCCTGTACCAGTGGGGGAACTTGGGCAATTTTCACGGTTTCGTAGGTACTAGGGCCATTTTGCTTGAGGATTTCCCCATTAGCGGCTTGAATTGTCAGGGTGCCGGGACGAGTATAGGTTTGTATATCGGCGATGTTTTGCGGTAGAGAGGTTTCAAGGCGATAAATGCCCCAACCTACCCCCAAAAGTCCCCCTGTCACCCCTAATCCCAATCCCAAGTACAAGCCAAAGCGGGGATGTTGTCGCCATTGCGGTAAGGGGGAATTATCAATCAGGGTAGTAAATTTGTTTTTTATGGGTTTAAATGTCTCTAGAGCCTTGCTACTGGCTTGGGAGACTAAATTAACCTTTTTTTCTTCGGAAGATGCTTCTACTGGCTTTTCTGGGGCAACTGGCGCAGATTCGGAGTCAATGGGATTGACTTTAGTGGGTTGCTTGGATTTCTCTAATTTATTAGCGAGATTATGAAAAAATTGACTAAGTTTTTGTTTGTATTTCATGTTGATTGAGCGGGTGAGGGTGAGTAATCAGTGAACAGTAATCAGTAATCAGTAATCAGTGAACTGAAAACTCAAATCTGGACTCTTCTCGACTTTGTGTG
This sequence comes from Microcystis aeruginosa Ma_MB_S_20031200_S102, assembly GCA_007095845.1. Classification (GTDB taxonomy): domain Bacteria; phylum Cyanobacteriota; class Cyanobacteriia; order Cyanobacteriales; family Microcystaceae; genus Microcystis; species Microcystis aeruginosa_D. The sequence goes on along the minus strand of SFBI01000123.1, from coordinate 8,964 downwards.
ATAATTTTTGCTTATGGAATCGTGAAATGCTTATCGGGCAAGACTTTTAGTGCTATTTTGACGTTCGGCGATGCTCAGTCGAGCGGCGGAAGAAACTATCAGTATAGACCTCGTTTCCACACAGTGAACTGAAAACTCAAATCTGATCACTGATAACTGATAACTGATAACTGATAACTGAAAAGCTGACTCTTTAAAGATCGCTAAATTGTCGCCACCATTGCTGGAGAGGGTAATAGACGAGGGGAGTCCAGAGACTACTAAGCAGAGCAGAAGTGAGGCCAATGCGTTGATAATCGAACCAAAGATCAGCGAGATTTTTGCCTCCTTGTAGATAGTATTGAAAAGCGATCGCACCATCAGAGATTAAAGTCATAGCAAAGACAATTAAGACCACGGCGATCAATTCTTCTTTAACATAACGTTGTCGGTGTAAACGGGAAGTGAGGAAACCGATCAGACCAAAAACCATGATATGAGAAGGATAATTAGAGGTTAAACTATCTTGAATAGCGCCGATCGCTAATCCGGCCACCACACTATCGAGACAAGAGCGATTGAGACTCCAACTAACCAACCAAATCAGTAACCAGTTGGGAGCGATGCCTAAAATCTCCATCCCGGGTAGCCGCATTAAGGAAAGAAAGGTACACAGAAGCAGCGAAGCGATAGTGACTAAAATATTCAGGATAAAACGAGAACGGGCTGATAAACGGCTTAATTTCAGCATAATTCCCCCTCTCACTGCTGGGGTTGCGGGTGAACGAACACCCATTCGAGATTGTCCACGGTGGCAGTAAATTCAATTTTGGCGGTAGGGGCGGGATTTTCCTGTAAATTAAGGGAAATTATGCGACCGATGGGCAACCCCGGCGAAAAAAGACTACTAAAAGCCGAAGTTGTCACCACGTCTCCCGGTTTGACATCGGGAGCTTTTTCAAAAAAGCGCAGGGTGGCGACTTGGGAATCCTGACCTTGAATTAAACCCATGGCCCGACTGCGATTCACCGTTGCTCCGATGCGACTTTGGGAATTACTGATCAATAAAACTTTGCTGGTGTGAGGAGTAACTTCCGTAATCCGTCCCACTAAACCACCAATTCCCGTCACCGAAGCACCCACTGGCACACCATCGGCGCTACCCCGACCGATAATTACCTGTTGCCACCAATCATCGGCGCTGCGGCCAATAATTGGGGCAGAAATCAGGGGTTTTTTCTGGGTTTGATAATAACCAAGCTGTTTTTTTAATTGTTGATTTTGATATTCGACTTCACTTAAACGATTTTGTAATTCTCGCACCCGTTGATCGGCCAGAAGTTGCTCTTGCAGATTAGTTTCCTCTCCCTGAAAAGGACGAGTTAATAAACCATACAATTCTAAAATCGCCCCACTTTGATAGGTGCGAATGTACCAAGCTACCCCCAAAGCGGCAGCGAGCAGAAAAAGTCGCCATCCCTGCTGTGTCCATTTTCGTCGTGCTGAATACATGAGCGATTAAAAACCTCTTGACTGTGTAGAGTGAGAATCCGTGTGTTTTGCCGCTAACCGATCCTAGTGACCTTTAGACATTGCGAGTTGTTTCATTAACGATCCGCTCAAAGAGTTTCTGATTTTTTAACACTTCTCCCGTACCTTTGACCACACAGCGCAGGGGATCTTCAGCGACATGGGTAACGATACCGGTTTCGTGACTGACTAGGCGATCGAGTCCCCGTAATAAAGCACCCCCTCCCGCTAACATGATCCCGCGATCGATAATATCGGCCGCTAATTCGGGGGGAGTTTTTTCTAGGGTACGTTTGATCGCATCAACGATCACGGAAAGTGGTTCATCCATACTTTCCCGCACTTCTTCCGCTTTGATCGTCACGGTGCGGGGTAAACCGGACATGAGATGCAATCCCCGCACTTCCAGAGGAGGAAATTCATCTTCGGGGGAGGGATAAGCTGAACCAAGGCGAATTTTAATATCTTCGGCTGTACGTTCCCCGATAATCAGGTTATGGACTTTTTTTAGATAGGCGATAATTGAGTCCGTTAGTTCATCCCCAGCGACGCGCACCGATTCGCTAATCACGGTCCCATCAAGACTGAGAATCGCCACTTCCGTGGTGCCACCACCGATATCGATGATCATATTTCCCGTCGCTTCCGAGACGGGTAAACCAGCACCCAAGGCTGCCGCAATCGGTTCATCAATTAACCCCACTTCTCGCGAGCCGGCATTTTTGGCCGCATCCACCACTGCGCGTCTTTCTACTCCAGTAATCCCACTAGGAACACCGATTACCATGCGGGGATTGCCAATCGTGCCATCGAGCGCTCGTTTGATGAATTCCGCTAACATGATCTCGCAACTGTAAAAATCGGCGATTACCCCATCGCGCAGGGGTCGCATAGCGGTGACATGGCCCGGAGTGCGACCGAGCATTTTTTTGGCCTCCTCCCCGACAGCGACCGGGTTACGATCTTGATCGATCGCCACTACCGATGGTTCCTCTAAAACGATGCCTTTCCCTGATACATAAACGAGGGTGTTTGCTGTCCCCAAGTCTATACCTATGTCCCTTGATAAGCCTAGTCTTCTAAAAAAACCCGCCACTTGTTTTCACTCCTGTTCTGATCAATAAAACGTTGCTATAGCTAGACTTTCGATCGAATCGACTTGGATTTTATTAGGTTTTGTGTCTCAAGTCTAGTTAATTATCGCTTCTTTCTCTCCAGATTTACCCAGGTCTTGCCCTAATTTTCTCCCTAGCCACCGGTCAAGGCTAAGGTTTCGGGCTAAAATGAACATACTATTGTACTAAATTGAGGATTTAAGACCATGAGTGTAAATCTGGTTCATTTGGTGGGACGAGCGGGGAGAGACCCAGAAACCAAGTATTTCGAGTCGGGTAAGGTTTTATGTACTTTAACTTTAGCGGTTAATCGTCGCTCGAAAAATAGCGATCAGCCGGATTGGTTCGATCTGGAAATTTGGGGCAAAACGGCGGAAGTGGCCGCTAATTATGTGAAAAAAGGCGGTTTAATCGGGGTTAAAGGGTCTTTAAAAATGGATACTTGGAATGATAAAAACACGGGATTAGCTCGCTCTAAACCGGTGATTCTAGTTGATCAATTAGATTTACTCGGTTCTAAACGCGATAGTGAGGCTAATTCCGAGCGAGAATTTTAAAGCTTGAGCGGTATTATTTCCCGATTTTGGGTGTGTTAGCCTCTAGTACACACCCTTATTTATTCTCTAGTTGACTGGAAAAATATTGCTGTAAATCTGGTAAAATTTCTCTATAAATAGCTGTATTTATCTCTAGATTCCATCCAAGAATAGAATTAAAAGGGATAATTTCCACCACGGAATTATTATAGGCGATCGCTTGTAAAGTTTCGACAAATTCAGGAGTCCAGAGATTTTCTTCTAGGGAAATATTTTGTTTTTTTAACCAGCCGATCAAAGCCGAGCGCCCGATTCCGGGTAAAATATCAGCAGTAAGCAGGGGACTGTACCAGCAATTATCTTTCCATCCCCATAAATTGCCGGTGCTAGTTTCTAACCAATTACCGACTCGATCGACTAATATCGCTTCTTTTGCTCCTTTTTTTTGAGCAGTTTGTGACGCTAACCAAGGGGTTAAATAATTACCAGTTTTATGCTCTCCTAAAACGCGTTGCCAAGTGGGATTATCCACTACCCACCCAATAATTCCCCGCTCTTGTCTTAGGTTTAAATCTTCGGGGAGAAATCTGCCTTTAATCCACTCCCTGCCATCGGGAAAAATTGTGATTCTCAGGACAGGATAGAATAGGGATAACTCCTCGCATCCTTGACGAATTCGCTGCCAATCGGGATCGGTCCATTGGAAAACTTGTAAACTAGAGTGGAGACGTTTGAGATGTTCTTGCCAATGGGTCAGGGGATGATCTAAGCTGTGTTGATAGACACGCAGGGTAGTAAATATTGTCGCTCCATAAAGCAGCCCGATATCATCAATCCCCAGACTGATTCGCTCATCCTCGATTAATTCGCCATTATACCAATACATGATCCAGTTATCAGTTATTTTAGCCGTCAGCTATCAGCAGTCAGGAGTCAAGGAATGAAAAACAACTACTAAGCTCAAAAGCACACCTCTATTTTGATTCTATCACTTCTGTGGTGATTACTCACATATTTTAAGAGTGTGGGAGAATAAACAAAAATAATCTCCTGATAACTGATAACTAATTATGGATACACCGCGACTACATCCAGATACGATCGAAGAAGTTAAACAAAGAATTGATATTGTGGATTTAATTTCGGAGAGAGTTGTCTTAAAAAAAAGAGGACGGGAATACGTCGGTTTATGTCCTTTTCATGAGGAAAAATCCCCTAGTTTTACGGTTAGTCCTGCCAAACAAATGTATTACTGTTTTGGCTGTGGTGCGGGGGGAAACGGAATTAAATTTCTTATGGAAGTGGGAAAACAATCTTTTGGTGAAGTGGTTTTCGATCTCGCTAGAAGATATCAAATCCCGATTAAAACTCTGGCAGCAGAACAGCGTCAGGAATTAGAACAGAAATTATCCCTCAAGGAACAATTATACGAAATAATGGCCGTGACGGTGAGTTTTTACCAACACGCTCTTAGTCAACCCCAAGGAGAAAAAGCGTTAGATTATCTCAAGGTACAACGACAATTAACCGCAGAAACTATCACAACTTTTCAACTGGGATATTCTCCAGAGGGTTGGGAAACGCTCTATCGTTATTTGGTGGAGCAAAAGCGCTATCCTGTGGCTTTAGTAGAACAAGCAGGATTAATTAAAGCACGTCAAAATGGTAGTGGTTATTACGATCAATTTCGAGATCGTTTAATGATTCCTATTTTTGATAGTCAAGGACGTGCGATCGCTTTTGGTGGTCGCACTTTAGCTAATCAACAACCAAAGTATCTAAATTCTCCCGATACTCCTCTATTTGAAAAAGGAAAAACTCTCTTTGCTCTTGATCGAGCTAAACAGGCAATTATTCAGCAAGATTTAGCAATAGTTGTCGAGGGTTATTTTGATGCAATCGCTCTCCATGCTGCCGGTATTACTAATGTGGTTGCCTGTTTAGGAACAGCTTTAAGTCAAGAGCAAATTAAGCTACTTTTGCGCTACAGTGAAAGTAAACAAATAATCTTTAATTTTGATGCTGATCAAGCGGGAATTAAGGCGACACAAAGGGCAATCGAGGAAATTAACTCCCTAGTTTATTCAGGACAAGTTAACCTAAAAATCCTCAATCTTCCCGATGGTAAAGATGCCGATGAATTTCTTAAATCTCGTACTAACGGGGTTAACGGATTCGACAATCTCATCGCCAGTATTTATCAAGAATTAATCGAAAAATCTCCTTTTTGGATTGATTGGCAAATCTCGCAAATGTTGGTTAATAAAGACTTAAAACAGGGACTACACTTTCAACAAGTAGCCAGTAGTATGGTAAGTTTACTGCAAAAGTTAATCGATGGCAATCAACGCACTTTTTATCTAGATTATTGTGCTGAAATTTTGGCTCAAAAAGATGCTACTCGTTTGCCTTATATTTTAAAAAATCTCTCTAAACAGGTTAATAAACCACAAGGAAAATCTCCAGCAATTAAGAGGAAAAATATCTTAGATAAATCCGAAAAAAATGGCACAGAAAAAGCCGAATGGTTATTATTATTAATCTATCTCCATTCTCCCGAATATCGGAGGCTCATTTGTGAACTTTTGGATGAAAAAGATTTAATTTTTAATGTCCCTGATTATCGTTGGTTATGGCAAGTAATTCTAGAGTTAGAAAACCAAATTACTAAACCAAGAGATTTGATGTCAGCTTTACAGAATCATTTATTGATGATAACTACAGACAAAAATCGTGATTTTAATTCTTTATTTCACTTAAATGAACATACCAGTCAGGAAATTTTGCAACCAGAAGAACAAATTAAAGATGCTATTATAGCTATGGAAAAAATTAGTTTAATGGAATATCGTCGCTACTGTCAAGAACAATTAATTAATTCCCTCGACAGCAATCAACGGGAATTTTATCAGCAGGAATTCTATCAAACTTCTCAGAAACTAACAGCCCTTGATCCTCACTACCAACAAGCTTAATTCTCTAATTGATTAGAAACTAGACAATTGTTCGGCAATAATAGATACTAACTTATCCACTGCTCCTGCTTGGCCGCGCACTGCCCGCAATTTTTGCCGGATAGCCTCTAATTGTTCGGGATTTTCTAACCAAGATATAGCTATATTTGCCACTTCCTCTGGTTGTAATTCCCCTAATAATTCTGGAACAATTTCGGCACTGGCCCAAATATTTGGCCAAGCATATAAACGCTTTTTCCGTAACATATAGAGGTTAATTATCTTAGCAAATAAAGAACCCACCCCGGGCAGTTGGGCTAATAAACCGGGTAAACCGTCCCAAGTTCTCATCGCATCTAGTTGCTGAGTCGGTAGTAAAATAATCATCGGGATTGCCAGCGCCCCTAATTCGGCAGTATTAGCACCCACCGTCGTTAAAGCTAAATGACAGCGAGAAAGCTGGTTATGAGCGGGAAAATCGGTAATTAGGTCAACTTTTACCCCTTTAGCTGTTTCTAGATAGGGTTTTTCACCGTTTTTTAATTGGGCAGCACTCCAACCAGTTTTAGTGATCATCGGATTATAGCTAGGATCAGCAAATTTCGCCAAATAAGCTAAATTTAGGGTAGGAGCGACGGGAATTAAGAATTTAGTCTGGGTATCCTGCGCGTGTATCTTTTCAGCAATGGCTAGGGTTAGGGGTACACCTTGGGCTAATTTCGAGGGTTTGGAACCGGGGAGGAGTGCAATTAAGGTAGCATCATCAGGGGTGATAGAATTGGGCAAATCCACCATTAAATCGCCGATAACAGTAAATTTATGCTGATATTGTTGGGGAATGTTATTTAATACACTTGTATTCATCACAGCAAAGCGATCAATCCCCCGATACCAACGCGCTTCCCACTCCGCATAGATAACGGTGCGATAACCCAAACGTTTACCGATGGTGAGGGCAAAAAATTGATCGCCCCCTAAAAATAAAACGATGCCCTTGGGGTGCCAATCCCAATTATCGGCGGTTTTTCCCCAGAAAAGAAAATTAAAGAAGTTTTCTGGCGACTGGACTCGATCAACCTCCGGATATTTCCTAACTACTTCCGTTTCCGCCCCCATAGAATGAGTACAAGGGGAAAGAATCACCGAAATCCGCAACCGCGATCGATCTTCTGTTAAGTTTTGTCGCAATCTCTTGACAACTGGACACACCCATGTGGATATTTCTCCGGGACCATTGGAGAGAATAAGAAGATCAACAGGAGAATCAAACATGGTGTTAAGTAAAAAGTAAAAAGTAAAAAAGGGGTTGGGGTGTTAGGGTGTTAGGGTATTAATTCAAATTTCCCCACCTCCCCATTTCCCTATCTCCCCATTTCCCCATCTCCCTATTTTCCTTGATTAAATAAAGAACGAATTGCCTGATGTTTAGGGTGATCAAATTCTGGGAGAACCTTGCGGGTATCGGTAATCAACCAATCCAAGGCGGCTGCTTCTACATCGATCGCCGCGCCGGTTTTATCAACACAGTAGCGCCCAAAGACCAACTTATCCACCAAACGGGCCCCTGAACCGAGGCGAGAATATTCAAAAATAACGCTATTATCCACTGTTGCGCCGCCACAAATCCAACAATTCGGGCCAATCATACTCGGACCGACAATTTTCGCCCCGTCTTCAATGCGCGTCATTGCCCCGATATACACAGGTCCGGTGATATCGACTCGATCCCAGTTTACCCCCACATTTAAGCCCGTGTAGATGCCCGGTTTAACTTCGATGCCGGGGATAGCAACATTTTTAATTTTTCGGGATAACACCCCACGAATTGCCTGCCAGTAGTCGGGGACTTTACCAATATCCACCCATTCAAAATCCATGTTTAAAGCGTAGAAAGGCGCACCTTTAGCGACTAATTGAGGGAATAACTCGCCCCCGATGTCGTATTTACTATTAGGGGGAATAAAATCAATGATTTCTGGTTCAAAAATATAGATACCCGTGTTAATGCAGGTACTCAAAGCTTCATCGATGGCGGGTTTTTCTTGGAAACTGAGAATCCTTCCCTCCTCGTCGCTAACTACCACCCCGTAACTAGATACTTCCTCTCTGGGGACGGTTTTGGTGATAATGGTGGCGATCGCTCCCTTTTCTCGATGCCATTTAACGGCTGCGGTTAAATCTAGATCAATCAGCGCATCACCACAGAGAACCACAAAAGTATCGTCAAAAAAAGGATTAAAATCTTGAATTCGTCGTAAACCGCCCGCCGACCCTAGGGCATCACCGATTAACTCGCCCTCTTCGATTCTACCTTCAAAAGAATAGCCGATATGCACACCAAAACGCTGACCATCGCGGAAATAACTCTCAATTTCTTCGGCTAAATGACTGACATTCACCATGATCTGATCAAAGCCATGCTGTCGCAACAGTTCCAACAAAAACTCCATCACCGGCTTTTGTAAAATCGGGATCAGGGGTTTGGGAATCGTATGGGTAATCGGACGCACGCGAGTTCCTTTGCCTGCCGCCAAAATCATGGCTTTCATCGATATTTATTTCCTTTTGCGATCGAGGTTTTTAGTTAAATCATGCCTAGTGTATCATTATCGGCTCGGAATCAGTGGTTATATATCCTCGTGACCATTAGATCAACCTAGACTTCCTGCCTAATTTTTCCAACAGTCCGCTCTCTCAGGTTTGGTGGGCAAAATGTATTCGGCTCTTCGGAAATTGTTATGCAAATAATTAACTTAAAATAAAATTCGATGAGAGCAACTACGCTCAAAAGTAGCTGAAATTCATACAGGAAAGGACTTAAGGCACAAATAAATTAATATCAAAAGATAG
>SFBI01000122.1 GCA_007095845.1 Microcystis aeruginosa Ma_MB_S_20031200_S102 | reverse complement strand
TTGGAACATTTGATGTAGCTGGAGCCAATGATAGAGATGTTGACCCACATAAAAACTGCTGTGTCTGCGTTGACCTTTATATCTTTTTTCAGGTCTTGTGACATATTTTTGGATTCCCATATCCTTAATTTTTTTACCTTGTAGTGTGGCACTTGTATAGGCGATAGCTATAACAATTATCAGCTTTGATAAGTATTGCGGTGCTAATTGAGAACCTTCTAAGCTATAGCCTCCCGACTTAAAACCTCGGAACATCTCCTCAATATCAAATCTTTTTTGATAGGCAATTATTGCCGTCTCTAAATCCCCAAAATTTGTCAGAATATACCAAGGTTCTTTTGTTTTAAAACCCCGATAGGTTTTTTTCCACTTACCAGCTAAGTTAAACTGGCCAAATCCCTGCTCTTTTGTAATATTGACATCATTCAAAAATAGTTGAGTTCCTGGACTTAAACCTAACTCTCTCATTTCTTGATAAATTCCTTCTTTTGTCTTCACATTTGTACTTTTTTTTTGTCTTAAACAAAAGTATAAACTCTGCTTCTGAAGACACTTTCCAAGACTGACTGAGCAAAATTCTCTGTCTCCTAACACCACGATTTTATGACCTGATAGCACCGTCAATATTTTTTCCAGTACTCGCTGCTGTTCTTCGAGATTACTACTTCCTTTTTTATCTAATATCTCCCAATAGATTGGCATGGCTCTCTTGTCGTAAATTAGACTCACCATCAAGATATTAATTGCTCCCCAACTCGTTCGGTCTATGGCAATATATACTAATCCTTTTATTGTGAATCTCTCCTGCTGTTTTAACATCTCTTTTAAGCAGAGAAACCAGATTTTTTCAATATTCAGAATTTCCAGCTTTAAAAATCTTTTTAGTTTTTTTCTCCGACTCTCAAACAGGATCGGTATTGGTAATGCTTCTGCTAATATCTCTAACTTGGCTTGCTTTAGTATTTGCAAGGTTCCAACTATCATTAACAACAGTAGATATCTGGCTCGCCCCAGTTCATTCTCTAAGACTTTCCGGTATAGTTCACTTATCATTTTCGTTATTTAGGTCATATATAGTAAATATGACTTATCTTTTTTGGGAGTCTGTGTCTGTATTCCATGCTACATAAGCTTTTCGCCTTGCTTGTCCCCCTGTCAGCTCCTCGACTTTGTGTGATAAGTTTAACTTACAACATGATCGATCTTTGTGTCCTCTGTGTCTCTGTGGTTCCCTCCACTCCCTCACCAGCAGGACTGTATCTTGTGAATACATTTTACCCACCAAATCCAAAAGAGCCATTGCTAATTGTCGGTATTTCTGCAAATGTGGGATGCACCCCTTTGATTACCCGTTAATTCCTACGTCGTGGTTGGTAGGTTGATTCGTTAATCAACCTACATCTTTATCCCTTGTGATGTGGCCGAGTTTTAAGACAATTGGTTATTAGGTTAAGAACTCGCGTTAATGTCAGCGAATAGAGAACAATGATCAGGCCAGCGATTCTCCCACTTCTAAGAGAGGACAAAAGGGAAAATAGGGGGAAACCGTCCACCGATAGAATTTTTTGCTGCTGGTGGACTGAAGATTAAAACGCAGGGAAACAAAAGGGAAAAAGGGAGATACGGAACAATTCCAACTGAAAGCCGGCTTAGAACTGCTATGATCGCCCTGCAAAGACCAAGCAGGGTAGTGAAAAACCTCCCGGACGAGGGATTTTCCTTCATCGGTAACTTGGGCGCAGCTGCGATTAATGCCCGAAACCAAACAGAGACTATTACCGATACAATTGTCGTTAGAAGCCACGATCAGGAGATCTTCCCCAGTGGTGGTTAGTTCAAAAGCGATAAAATCTCCAGCTTGCCAACGACTCAGGACTTGTCCCTGGGCATTCTGGTAGATAGCGCCGCAGTTTTCAGGATCGAGAAGACGATTACTATCGGGATCTAAGTAACCGCAAACCCTTCCCATCAGACGAGTTCCATCCTGAAACCCATACACCCAATCAAAGGTATCAATGTTAGCGGCCTTTTGATTGTTTTTGTTAATCAATAGTAATCGATCGCTGACCACGGTTATTAATTCTCTATAAAACTAAGCTTCCCTTAATAATAAAGGTATCACTAAATACTAATTTCCCAACGAAAAGATTTATTAATCTTAACTTGTCAGTCCTGGGAGAGAGTCAACTGGTTAGCTTAAATCAAGGCCAAAACCTGCTATCTTATGGGGAGACAAAAATTATCTAGATCTTGTTTTAGCGAGTGGTAGTAAGGGCATGGCGTACAAGCGGGTATTATTAAAACTGAGTGGGGAGGCCCTGATGGGCAATCTCGGCTATGGGATCGACCCGATGGTGGTTTCCGCTATCGCTCAGGAAATCTCCGAAGTGGTTGACCAGGGCATCCAATTGGCGATCGTGGTCGGTGGGGGCAATATTTTTCGCGGGGTGAAAGCCGCCTCGGCCGGCATGGATCGGGCTACGGCCGATTATATTGGTATGATAGCAACAGTCATGAACGCTATGACCTTGCAGGATGCCCTAGAACGAGCGCAAGTACCGACTAGGGTATTAACGGCCATTGCGATGCAGGAATTAGCTGAACCCTACATCCGCCGGCGGGCAATCCGTCATCTGGAAAAAGGTCGGGTGGTGGTTTTCGGTGCGGGATCGGGTAATCCTTTCTTTACCACTGATACCACGGCAGCCTTGCGCGCTGCCGAAATTGATGCGGAAGTGGTGTTTAAAGCGACGAAAGTGGATGGAGTTTATGATTCCGATCCCTCCCACAACCCTAATGCGCGACGCTTTCAAAGTCTCACCTACGGTCATGTGCTGACCCATGATCTGCGGGTGATGGACGGAACTGCGATCGCTCTGTGCAAGGAAAATAATATCCCGATAGTCGTTTTCGATCTGTCGGTAGCAGGTAATATTGTTCGCGCTGTCAAAGGTGAACCCGTTGGAACATTGGTAGGAGGATTCTGTGAAGTTAGCTGAAGTTCAAGACCACATGCAGAAAACCGTCGAATCGACCCAGAGAGCTTTTAATACGATTCGTACCGGCCGCGCAAATGCTTCTCTTTTGGATCGGATCGTGGTGGAGTATTATGGCATGGAAACTCCCCTCAAGTCCCTGGCGACTATTAGCACTCCCGACGCAACCACGATCGCTATTCAACCCTTCGATCGTACCAGTATGGGGGCGATCGAAAAGGCGATTTCTCTCTCGGACGTGGGTTTAACCCCCAGTAATGACGGTCAGACTATTCGTTTGAATATCCCTCCCCTCACCAGCGATCGCCGCAAGGATTTGGTCAAATTAGCGGCAAAATTGTCCGAAGAGGGAAAGGTAGCGATCCGCAATATTCGCCGGGATGCGATCGATGCTATCCGTAAACAGGAGAAAAGTCACGAGATTTCTGAGGATGAATCCAGGGATTTACAGGATCAAGTGCAGAAATCCACCGATAAATTTATCGCCAAAATCGAGGATTTATTAACGACAAAAGAAAAGGATATCATGACCGTTTAAGTTTTTTTCTTCTAAGGGATAGAACAGACTTTTTGTCTGTTCTATTTAGGTTTTGCTGAATAAATCTAAAAGCCTTGTTGGGTAAGACTTTTAGACTTTTAAAAATCAAAAAGTACCAAACCTGGAAGTAATCAGGGGGAAAATGTCAGGTATTTAGGTTTGCTAATTGTTCCTGAATATTAGCTTGAGTAGAGAGTTTTTCGGATTTTTCCCATAGAGCGTTAAAGATACTTTTATCTGTCTCGACAACTCTTGTTTGATAGGAAATATAACCTGATTCTGTTTGACCATTCATAATTCTTCTCGCTGTAAAAGAATTTCTTGGAACAGATAAGTTTTCGCTAATCAATAGGTTGGTATCATCCCAACAATAGCCTTCTTCAACATTTTTGGCTTTTTCATGACAAATACAAGCAACTTCTATGCCAGAGTTAAGTTGTTCCTGAATCACTTGTAAATGCTTTGGAGTCGGAACTTCAGGAAGAATAAAGACTCGTTGAATAGAAATCTTCCTTTCGATTAGTTCTTTGTTAACTTCCCAGAATTTTTGACCGGGAGGATTATCCCACCAGATGGAATCTGTCATGGAGTGAATAGCCAAGATTCGAGATTGACTTTGAGGATCAATGTGTTTGAGTAGTTGAGCAATCTTTTCTAAACGGGATTCGCCGCTAATTTCAATGTTAATTTCAGGCATAATTGTGTTAGTCAAAATTGTGCCATCAAGGAGGGTTAGATTATTTTCATCTAATTTAACATCGGTCAAGTTAGCTCCGGTTAGATTAGCTTTACTCAAATTGGCATGACTTAAATCGGCTCCCGTTAAATCAGCATTAGTTAAATTAACCTCCAAAAGATTAGCCTGACTGAAGTTACATCCCATCAATTTTGCATCGGAAAGATTGGCCTCACCATCCATTAAATTGACTTGGCTGAAATTCAGTCCCCGAAAATCTCGTTCGCCAATTTTGTGCAAATATGTCAATTCTTTTGTGCTATGAATATCGGGGTGATATTCATCGGGTGCATAAACGGCAATCATCGCTTTGACGTAGGCGAAAAAATGAGCCTTGAGAATATTTTCATGGGTGTGGATGGTAATAACTTCTTTACCATCATACTCAACCGCCGCCTTGACAGTTATGGCTCCTTGTTGACCCGGTGTCAAGTTGGCTAAATAGATAGATTTAAGGATATGTTTAACCTCAACTAAATGAGCTAGAGCCTCATTAAAAGCAGTACAAAGTGCATCTACTGAACCTTTTTTAAAGGCTGATTCAGTGTAACGCTCTTGGGTTTCCGTATTACATAGGATAACTGTCGCAGCAGTTAAATTGTTATTGGCACAGAGAATTTCAAAGTTCTCAATTTTCCAGCCTTGAAAAAGCAAAAGATTATCTTCAAAGAATAAGTTTTGTTGAGGCGCGTTTTCTAAAAGCTGATTGAGTTTTACTTTTTCATTTTCCATTGCAGCTTTACCGAGATTTTTGAGAGTTCTTTCGATAGAAGCTGGCGAGGTATCTTTCCCTAAAGACTGTAAGAATAGGGAAGGAGAACCCACAAAAGGATACCCACTGGCAATGAATTCTCGATCTCTGATGGTGATAATACCTGCTAGGCTATACTTTCTGGCAATCTCAACTTGAATTGCCGTTTTTAAATTAACGTTGGGATATTTTTCTAGAAAAAAAGTAAGTCAGTCTCTTGTCACTGGATTTCGACTGCCAAAGCAGAGATCGCATCTAACAGGCCTATCAGCGAGATTCTGTCTTTGATTGATTCGTAGGAGAAGTGCTGTTCGGGGAGGTAGCTAAGAGTCCAATGGAAGCGAGAAATTAACCTCCTCGTAAACGAATAAATATCGCTCGAAGTACCTCATCTCTACGCTTGATGAGAGATTTATCTTGATGTTTTTCTGAAAACTCTTCTATATACCCATTGAGATAGTTTTTGATTTTCTTAAATGCTGACTTTAGATGCCGATTATAATCTTTTTGCTCATCGACAAATTTATATTTAAGAAAATTTTCAGGAACTTCACTAAAGACATCTTCTCCTCCCTCTTCTAAGATAGCACGGACAACACTAAAATCAATATTATTATCTTTTTCTTTTGCAATAATACTCTGGCAAACTGCCATAAAAATTTTTGCTAAATCCATCCATTCACTAATACAATGAAAAAATATACTCCTAAACTCTGAGACGTTAAAATTGTCTTCGATAGCAATGTTCCCGATTTTCAATGAATCAGAATCGCGCTCTATCTTTATTAAAGTTGTTTCCTCTCCTTCAAGTCGAGAACATCCTTGAGCGATTGCCCAACTACAGACAAAGTAATTAAAAGATTCTTTCAGATGCGTTGAAGCATCTTCTTCTGAATCATAATTATCACAAAGTTCAAGCATTCCTAATGCAAAAAAGTATAGAGATGAATGCTGACCAAACAAATCTATAGTTTTTTTTCTAGACGGTTCTTCTGTTGATTGATGAACGAAATTTCTTTTTATTAATTTAGATTTAATATTATAAATTTTAACTGTTGAATCACTTGATTTATTGTCTGTATTTCCTGTTATTGATTCAGATTTAATAACATCATTTTTAACATTTGAATCACTTGATTCATTGTCTGGAGGAATTAAATTTAAAAAGGGGGGACGTGCAATTTTAATTGTAGATACTAAATTTTGCTCATCCAAAAAAAGATTATCTGTATAATCTCGATAACATTCTTGACTTGCCTCTTGATAATTAAGTAATCCATTATCAATTAATTTTTTTGCCCATTTAATACAAGTGTTTCTATCAAATGTTTGTGATTGATCACCTATATAAGCTTGGATTAAGTAACACCAGCTTTGATATAAAGAGACTTTAGCGCATAAGTAAGAATCTCCTTCTCTGGGTGAATAATAAACTCTGGCTTTTCCAAAAGATACAAGAGATGGAAATAATTGATGAACTGACTCTTCCTTTAAAAAATTAGGAAAGAACAAAGACAGTCGGGCTTTCATTATATAGATTTTTGTCCAATAATAGTATAAAGGTGAAAGATTTCCTTGAGCTATTTCACCAATCCTAAAAAATTCTAGCAATCTTTTTTGTAGTTGCTCCTCAGCTTTTTCTATGTAATCATTACATTCATCTATTAAATCTTGTTTCTCTCCTTTTCTTCCTTCAAATTTATTTTCATCACTTAAGAAACTATATTCAGCCCTGCATAAATAATAACTAGCCTTAAGAAAATGACTGAAATTATTCTCATGACTTGTCAGGCGTTCTAATAACTTTCCTGATTGGTTGACCAAACCTTCGTCAAGATATGCTTGAATAATAAATAATTGAGATTCGTAAGCAATTTTACTCCATTTAGATTTGTCTTCATAATATTTAAGAATTGTTTCGTTTAGATGTTGCTCCATTACTAATAGAGAAAAAGGATAAGAGGTTAAATATTTTTTTCCTTTAATTAAATTCTCTTTTTCTTCAATACGTTTTTTTAATTCTTTAAGATAATCTATTGGTTTAATGCCTGTTTGTTCAATTAATTTTAGACGTGCGTGGAATCCCGACATAGCTATAGATTCGATCAAGTCGAATCCTAGATAGTCACTCTCAATAATATCCGAGCCTTCAACATAGCAATCAAAATCATTATTTTCTTTATTTTCAAGTAAGTCTTTTAAATCATCTATTTTGATCAATCTACCTCTCGATTTTGACCAAACAGATGCCAAACTATCACCACCAAATAATTTATCCTGAGTATAAACTTCTTGGATGACAGGAAAGTAACTATTTAAACAAGGAATATCCCAGAGTAAACCCCGATTAAGTGCTTTGCGAACTAATGATAAAATACTTGAAATACCACTGACCTGTTCAAAAAAATCGATATTTTCTCCTTCAATTTTTAAACGGAAGTGAATCGTGACTTGATAAGCGTTATTCTTTTTAAAAATGTCAAATGCTGCTTTGGTTGCTATACTATCTGGGTCTTTTTTTAATAAGTGTTCATTGATTAAAGTGTCATCATTTTCAAAAGGAAGTGGTCCCACTTTTTTGATTTCTAAGTATCTAAAAGTAATCGGTATTTGATCGGAGATTATTTTATTGTCAATGATGTTAGAAGTTAACTGTTTAATCCACTGATCAGATAATTGATAATTCCATTGTTTTTTATAGGCTTCAGTAAACTGACTAAACTGACTTGAATTTTCTGGTAATATATTGGGAAGATGATATCTGGCAATTTCTAGCCCAGATTGAACGGCAATGAGTGTAATCTCATTTATAACTCTTTCCTGTACTTTCTCAGTTACTTTATCAATTACTTTCTCAATTACTTTATTGTTCTTGTCTAGCCAATCTTTTGAGAATTTATCCTTAACTACTTCTTGAACTAAATTGTTCAGATATTCTTTTTTAATCGTCGAAAGAACGGAATCTTGTTCCTTGCTTCCTTGCACTTTAGCTATATGGGTAAATTTATCTTCTGAACAATCTGATACCTGATTAGAAGATTTAGTATAATCATTAGACAAATTAATAAAATTTTCCTCGATGTAAGCTTGAAAATCAACAGGTAAGCCTAATTGTTTCTTCTCTTGACGTGAAAGTTCACAATATTTGCGAATTGCTTTAATTTTATCTAATTGACCCAGAACTTTTGGAAGTTCGTCTTCATTTTGAAGTTCGTCTTCATTTTTAGGTTTATGACTAATGTCTATGTTTTTTTCGTTTTCTTCTATCCCTTGAAGAATCTCGACTAAACGACTTAACGTTAAGGGAGGAACATTTTCCTCTGTCTTCTTATTTAACCTATTTAAGACTCTTTCCGTAAATTTCCTTCCTGCGTCATTTCCTGCATATCCCCATTTTCTAGCAATATCTACTGTTGCTATATCTCCAATATCTGGACTATCTGGACTATCTGGACTATCTGGACTATCTGGACTAATTTTGATGCCCGCTAGTTTGAGAAGAAAAAAATAAACTCTTTCGTCTCGCTTAATATCTTCATCATCTCTTTTTGGTGTTCTTGGCATGATTTGCTTGAGTTTAGCTCTGATATAAATGTTATTGACACTCCCTGTGCTAAAGCGACGGGGATTCTTGCTTCAAAGAGACTACTTGCTTAGACAGAATCTTCCCAATCTGGGTTAACCCTTTGTCTCGTAATGGTTTGAGCCTTTTGGCTGACCGAAAATGCCTAAGTCCCAATCGTCTTTTAGCAACTGTCACCTAGTATAGCACACTGGCTGGACAATTAGAACGGCAAAGTAGAGTATAGACCGGACAATACCGTCCAAAAAAAGTGCTAAAAAGTCCTAATCTGGGTAGAAAACAATCTTTCAGAAGCAATTAACAAGACTTTATAAATCCTCATAAATCCTCTAAACTATTGTACCGGAAGGGTTTCAAAAGGTTTTTGGCTGTTGGACTATTATGGCGGATATTGACCAAAAAAAAAACTCGAAGGATAATAAGTGGAAGTTCTAAATCCGCTTTCCTTCGAGGAATCTACATATGTTCAGTGTACACAAAAACGGTTTCTTTGTCTTCGATAACCCTTGGGGCGATCGCTGGTTGCAGGGTTTACAGGATGTTACCCAAGCAACGCCCGTTATCCAAACTAACGGAGAGATTATCTATCCTATCAAAGCAAATCCTGACGCTATGGGAAAAAGTGACGCACAATCCCTAGGAATTGGGCTTTTACCTCATACTGAATGGTCTTACAAATCTATCCCTCCTAAGTACATCTGTTTGCGCTGTAAAAATCCGGATCGTTGGGGGGGTGGAGCAACGACTGTGGTTAAGTTTGATGACTTATTGCGTCATTTTACCCTTGAGGAACAACATTTTATGGCAGCTAAACTTCAATATTTTATGTCCAAGGACGGGAAAGAAAGCTGTTTTGCACCAATTTGGCAACGAGATGCCGAAATTATCCGCTTTAGCTATAATGTGCTGGTTTATCGGGAATTTAGCCCCGATATTAATAAACCGATCGCTTCTGGTCT
>SFBI01000121.1 GCA_007095845.1 Microcystis aeruginosa Ma_MB_S_20031200_S102 | reverse complement strand
ATCGATCACTTTTTTTCTCAAGTCTAGGCTATAAGACATTTTTCTGTATGGATTGCTCGTTTCTCTTTATTTTACCTTATTTTTCCCTCGTCTCACACTTATTTGAAATGACTATATCTATTACAACTATCGCAAGCTTTTGCCAATGAATTAAATATTTTACAAGTAGATAACGCTCCTGCACATATGGCGGGATACTTAGAAATTCCCGACAATATGATCTTGTTTTATCAACCTTCTTGTTGTCCTGAAGTTAACCCAGTAACAGAGAGTTTGGCTGTACCTGAAAAATTTTCTGGCATGGGAAACTTTTGAATCTCTTGATGCTTTAAGAGATAAACTTGATACTCTTTTAAATCGTTTATCCAATGACACTATCGGGTATTTAACGGAATGGTCTTGGATTTTAGAAGCTCTATGTCTGTCAGGAATTTAGAAATTTGGTGTTATACTAAATCCGTTGAGTATAGGTAACATATCAGGATAGGCAAAAGGCAAGATGCAAGAGGCAAAAGGGGGAATAAATAATCAGTTTTTAATAACTGGATTTAGTATAATCAGTTTTTAATAACCAGATTTAGTATTATTGCCTAATTGTCCAGTTAAATCATCTATGAATTGGAGCGATCGATGATCTGTTTTCTGACGGGGGAAGGGACGAAAGACTTGCTCGCGGCGGCAATTCCCGTCTATGGTTCCTTGTGAGTGTTTTTTGTCTTCAGGCTGATAAACTGATAAGGACGCTCACTCTTGCTAACAATTGGGGTTAATTTATGCTTATTCCGGTTCTTATCAGTCTTACTATCTTGCTTTTATCCTATCTGCTTGGTTCGATTCCCACGGGTTATTTAATCGGTAAATACAGCAAAGGTATCGATATTCGTGACTATGGTTCTGGTTCCACTGGGGCTACCAATGTGTTGAGAACTCTGGGAAAAACTGCTGGGGCGATAGTGTTATTAATTGATATGTTAAAAGGAATGGCGGCGGTGGCTTTGGTACGAGTGCTATATTTTATTGATGTCAATCCTCTACCAGACAGTTGGTATTATTGGTTAATTATTGGGGCAGGATTGGGGTCAGTCATCGGTCATAGTAAATCGATTTTCTTGAATTTTAGTGGGGGTAAATCCGTTGCCACCAGTTTGGGGGTTTTATTAGTGATGAATCCCCTAGTCGCTTGCGGAACTTTGGCGAGTTTTTTAGTTATGCTCGCACTTTTCCGAATTGTTTCTTTAGGTTCGATTATCGGGGCGCTAGTTGTGAATATTTTAATGGTTGTTTTGGGTCAACCTCTCCCCTATATTTTATTTAGTTTGATGGCGGGGACTTATGTGATTGTTCGTCATCAGGGCAACATTAAAAGATTGTTGGCAGGGAAGGAACCGAAAATAGGTCAGAAGGTACAGCAATCATCGGAAGTAAGTTAAGTAACTTTCTCCAGTCAGAATAACCACTGTGAAATGAAAGGGATTTTTCCCCAGGTGATAATAGAGACTTCAGCCTTGGAACAAGGGAAATTCCACATTTAAAACCCCATCTCACAATAACAGATTATAGGGTTCTTCCGAATCTGTCGTGTGAAACTATCAGCAACTTACCTTTGTAAAGCTTGTACACTAAAGCTTTGAGTTTTCGTTAGATTGATATTTATAGTGCGCCTAATTGATTTGTGAACGGGTAGGCTCTAGAAGTCAAGTGTAGCACGACGGCAAACGGAGGGTTTTTACATTTCATACTAAATCTGGTTATTAAAAACTGATTATTTATTCCCCTTTGCCTTTTGCCTCTCCTCATAACTAGCCGATACTCAACGGATTTAGTATCATTTAGGTGCGCTACATCAACTTTAGAGCATTGCTGGACAGAGAGGGAGCTTGGGTGATTTTCTACAGTGTAAGTTCGGAAGAACCATATTTCTTAGTACAAAAAGACCATTTTGAGGTTAACAAATTGATTAGGGTGTGAGGGAGCCAATTGGTGATCGCACTCTCGGCAATGTTATGCTTACCTTATTCGCTAAAAAGCATACAGAATAAAGGTGACAGCAATTTTAAAACCCTTCCCTTAAAAAATCAAGCGAACAATGAGTTAACTCTTGGATAATACATTTGTTTTAAATTCTTGGCTTTTCTTCGGGATTTCTGAAAAACAAAAAAGGGGCCTTAGCCCCTTTGTCTGGATTAGTTAGGTTTGCTGAATACATCCAAAAACCTTGTTACGTAAGACTTTTCGACCTTTTGAAAATAAAAAAGCAGCGGATATTGGGAGTGATCAAGGGGAAAATTCAGGTACTTTTTCCCTGAAAATTAGGTAGGGTTCGCTGAAAAAGTTTGTTGGTGGGGTTAGGAGTCAGTAGCTAGTCGTTTCAGGCTTTGTGGCCCTCCTTTTTTGTACCAATTTATGTACTATAAAAAGAATAATGCAAGGTTTTTGAATGTCCCAATCCTATATTCTTGCACTAACATCGGATTTTAACAGGTCAAAAGCCTTATTTTAAAAGGGTTTTACCATTATCCAGCAAACCCTAGGTAATTGACCCCAGCGGTTCGGCGGTTCGGCTGATCTCACGGCCGAAGCCTACGCACTGCCTCCACGAGAAACTTTTTCAGTAAACCCTAGTTAGTTATTTTTTCGGCGATAACATCATCATCATGTTACGACCTTCTTTTTTTGGTGCTTGCTGTACCTCAGCTACATCCTCTAAATCTTTAGCCATGCGCGCCAGCAATTCTTCCGCTAGGTTAGAATGTTGAATTTCTCGGCCTCGGAATGTAATCGTCGCTTTTACCTTATCTCCCGCTTTTAAAAAACGTTGCGCTTGGTTGACTCGCACGTTATAGTCATGCTCATCAATTTTATAGCGCATTTTAACTTCTTTTATATCGGCAGTATGCTGTTTTTTCTTGGCTTCACGGGCTTTTTTCTCCTGTTCAAACTTGTACTTGCCATAGTCCATAATCCGGCAAACAGGAGGACTTGCCGTTTCACTGACGAGGACGAGATCAAGTTCCTTCTCTTCGGCCACGCGCAAAGCTTCGGCAGGAGTAATAATGCCTAGCTGAGAGCCATCGCTATCGATAACGCGGATTTCAGGAAAGCGGATTCTTTCGTTAATTTGGGGGAGATCGCGAGTAGTGCGTCTTTTATCTATCACAGGCGTTCTAGGTTATCTCTATTCTGGTTAATTAATCGGGTGCAGTTTACAAAATGATTTACTTGCTATTCTACCTACTCGATCGAGTTTCTTGGCCAATTGTTAAGTTTTCTTGCAATGTTAATTTTTAGCCCTCAGCCCTCAATTAGATAAGCCATTGTACATCGGCCTTGTCAAACAAAGATACCATACTCTCAGGAATTGATCAGTGAAAGTGCGTTCCCCATCCTCGAAAGGAGATCTAGGTACTTCCTCTGTTACTTGAAAAACCCTTACCCAGTAATGCTTCTACGTCTCGTTGTTCTCAATAAGGCTGTCCTTATTGCGGTGACTAATTACAAAGCCTAGATTATCTCTCCTAATTGCTTGACATAAACCCCACGATAATGTTATGTTAGTGGACTGGCTCAAGCCAAAGACAGCAGGTGCAAAACAGCTTAAATACCCTGCCGAGGTCAAAGCGAGAAAACAGCGGACAAAAAGACTAAAGAAAGAGATATTTTCTCTCTTCGTCTTGCCTGAACTGAATTCTCTCCACTCAACCCCGGCGCTACAAGGGGTTATTTTTGTGCCTGTGGAACCGGTCCCCCGCATACAGGAGGTAAACAAGGGATGGGGAGAAGCAGAGAAAGCAAGGGAGTAATTCTAGAAGAATTAAAAACCTCCCTTAGCGAAGCTCAATTAACGATGGTCATCGACTATCAAGGTTTAACCGTCGCCGAAATCAGCAATCTACGCCGCAAATTGCGCCCCACGGGAACGATTTGTAAAGTCACCAAAAATACTTTGATGGGCTTGGCGATCGCTGAGGATAGTGGCTGGGAACCGATGAAAAGCCTTTTATCGGGAACGTCCGCCTTTCTGCTCGTAAAAGAGGATATCGGTGGAGCTTTCAAGGCCTATCAAGAGTTCAAAAAAGAAAGTAAAAAAACCGAATTGCGCGGCGGTGTCCTCAAAGAAGGGACAAAAGGTCAACTGTTGACGGAAGATCAGATCAAAGCGATCGCTGATTTACCGTCGAAAGAACAGTTAATCGCTCAGGCCGCTGGAGCAATCAACGCCATTGCCGCCAAACTGGCCCGCAGCATCAACGAAGTTCCCGCATCTTTGGCCCGTGCCGTCGATGCCGTGGCCCGTCAAGAAGAAAAAGAAGCGGCTTAACACCGCACCAATCAATCACTTACAAACAATTAGGAGTCTAACCCATGTCTGCTGTAGCTGAAATCTTAGAAAAACTCAAAACCCTGACCCTCTTAGAAGCTGCGGAATTAGTCAAAGGTATCGAAGAAACCTTCGGAGTTAGTGCCGCCGCTCCCACTGGTGGCATCATTATGGCTGCCCCCGGGGCTGCTCCTGCGGCCGCTGCTGAAGCGGTGGAAGAACAAACCGAATTTAACGTCGTTCTCGAAGAAGTTCCCGCCGACAAGAAAATTGCTATCCTTAAGGTAGTGCGCGAATTGACCGGTTTAGGACTCAAAGAAGCGAAAGACCTAGTAGAAGCCGCTCCCAAAGCGGTTAAAGAAGGCACTAACAAAGATGATGCCGCCGCCGTCAAGAAAAAACTGGAAGATGCCGGGGCAAAAGTTAGCGTTAAATAGATGGCCACTGATTCTGGGGATATAATCTATATCCCCAGACAAGCCGAAAAGCTCATTTCCTGATACTATAGGATTGTTATAGCAGTCTTGTAGGATGTCCAACCATGGAAAGCGTCGCTTACATTTTGGTTTTAACTATGGCTTTGTCGGTAATTTTCTTCGCCATCGCCTTCCGGGAACCTCCCCGGATTCAAAAGTAAATTTCTTAACTCCGTTTAGGTTAATAATTTTCTTCCCCGGGCCGCCCGCTTGTCAAAAGCAGGTTAGCGGCTCCGGTTTTCGTGTTTAAAGGCTTAAATTAAAGGTTCCCCTCACCAAGCGCCTCCTATGCAGTGTCCTAATTGTCAGCATACCGATAGTCGCGTTTTGGAGTCCCGTTCCTCCGAAAACGGTCAGAGCATTCGTCGTCGTCGTGAATGTTTACAGTGTAAATATCGCTTCACTACCTACGAGCGCATCGAATTCGTGCCGATCACGGTGATTAAAAAAGATGGTAAACGGGAATCTTTTGATCGCTGCAAACTGCTGCGGGGGATCGTTCGCGCTTGCGAAAAAACCGGCATTCCTCACTCAAGATTAGAGGCGATCGTCAATGATATCGAATCCCGTCTGCAGCAAGACTCAAAACGGGAGGTGACAAGTCAGGAGATCGGTCAATTAGTCCTAGAATATCTCCGGCAAGAATCGGAAGTGGCCTATGTGCGCTTTGCTTCGGTTTACGGTAATTTTCAGGGAATTAGAGACTTTATCGCCGCTTTAGCCCTGCTGCAATCCTCTGAAATCGAACGCACTCATCCTTCTTGGTCTCCAGTGGAAGAGGCCAGCGTGATCACCTCGTCTTAAATAGTTCCCGATTCAGTTATAATGAGGATCCCTTGTGCTATTTCAAGCCCAAGCTCTGGTTAGATTATTAAAAGTCATTCTTGAGGCAGATTGCCTCTAGGAAAGCCGGATGCGGCAGTTCATCCCCTAGGCCCTACCTAGAAACTAAATTAGGAGGCATCTCCTTGATTTAGAAACTGTACATCACATAGGAGGAAAAACCTACGGAAATTCCGAGGCCCAAACAACGTACATGACCACCCAAAAAACTGCAAACAAAAACATAGGCTTTACCCATGAAGATTTTGCCGCCCTTCTAGACAAATACGATTATCATTTCAGTCCGGGAGATGTTGTCGCCGGGACTGTTTTCAGCATGGAACCCCGGGGAGCTCTCATCGATATCGGTGCTAAAACCGCCGCTTTTATCCCCGTACAGGAGATGTCGATCAACCGCGTCGATAATCCCGAAGAAGTTTTACAACCCAACGAAACCAGGGAATTTTTCATTCTTACCGACGAGAATGAAGATGGACAGCTAACCCTGTCGATCCGTCGCATCGAATATATGCGCGCTTGGGAACGGGTGCGTCAATTGCAAAAAGAAGATGCTACCGTGCGATCGAATGTTTTCGCCACTAACCGTGGTGGGGCATTAGTCAGAATTGAAGGTCTTCGCGGCTTTATCCCCGGTTCTCACATTAGCACCAGAGAGGCGAAAGAGGATTTAGTCGGTCAGGAATTGCCCTTAAAGTTTTTGGAAGTGGATGAGGATCGCAACCGTCTGGTTTTAAGTCATCGTCGTGCTTTAGTGGAACGCAAGATGAACGGTTTGGCCGTGGGACAGGTGGTAATCGGTTCCGTGCGCGGAATCAAGCCCTACGGTGCTTTCATCGATATTGGTGGAGTCAGTGGTTTACTGCATATTTCCGAAATTTCTCACGATCACATTGACACCCCCCACACGGTTTTCAATGTCAATGATGAGTTGAAAGTGATGATTATCGATCTCGATGCCGAAAGAGGTCGCATTTCCCTCTCGACTAAACAATTAGAACCAGAACCGGGAGATATGCTCAAAAATCGCCCGTTAGTGTTTGAAAAAGCCGAGGAAATGGCGATTAAATACCGAGAAAAACGTCTAGCGGAAGCGGAAGGCCGGACTATCTCGGAAGTAGTGGAAGAAATCGAAGTTCCCCCCGCCTTGGAGGAGGAAGATTTAGTTCTCGCCGCCACCGAAGAGTAAGTCAGTTATCAGTTATCAGTTATCAGATGTGAGTTTTTAACTCATCATTCGCTTATTTTTTGGTGGTGATTCGGTAGTAGTGATGGAGGCTTAATCCTTTGCTGTGCATTGTAGCCATGGATAATACTAAATCCAGTTATTAAAAACTGATTATTTATTCCCCCTTTTGCCTATCCTGATATGTTACCTATACTCAACTGATTTAGTATAAAATATCAAACAGTTCCCCAATTGAGAACGTACCTGAGATTCGTAAATCTTATGACCACGTCGAGGGAATTCTTCTTGGCTGTAGCGGGGTTGTCTAACTGTCATTGAAACGCCCCTGTGGCGACTTTTGCCCCTCTATTTTAACCAAACATTGGGAATCTTCCCTAATATTCCTCAACTAGGCCCACCAGAGCGGCGTCGCACTTTAACTCACAACTTCAATCCATGGGCATGGTGCGTTCCCCAAAATCGATCGGTGGAGCGGTAGAAGTCGCATTAGGGAACGCACCCTAGGGCTACAGAAAAAGCGATCATCTGATAGATTAGCATAGGGAGAGTAGTGTTATACTAAATCCGTTGAGTACAGGCTAGTTATGAGGAGAGGCAAAAGGCAAGAGGCAAAAGGCAAAGGGGAATAAATAATCAGTTTTTAATAACCAGATTTAGTATTACTTAGTCATTATATTATTAATGATCTCGATTAATGTCTAACTTATTTCAAGGGGTGACAAGGCGACTAAAAGGCTTGCTGGATAAGGCGCATAGCCGTTAGACCCCTAGAAAAATCGGGGTGTTTTCCCGGCTTGAGGCGGATCAAAGAAAAGGCGAGTTCCG
>SFBI01000120.1 GCA_007095845.1 Microcystis aeruginosa Ma_MB_S_20031200_S102 | reverse complement strand
TAGACAGGTTTTAAGAACTTTGTCCATGAAAAATCGATTTCAACTCATAAATCTGGATGAAATTCTAACAAAATTTTTAGTCTTTTTATAAACAACTTTCTTTTTCTCCTTCAAGAGTTTTGACATTTTTAACTAGAATTTACTTTTTTAAATGGGACATATTCGGTTAGAATAAATGAGAAAAATTTCGACCAATTCTTAAACCAAATAAATTTTAATAGGGTACGAATATCATTAAAGAAAGAAGTCCGAGTTACTAATAGCTCACGAATCTTTTGATAGGTGTAATTAACTAAATCCAACACGGTATGAAATAAAAAAGCTAGGGTTCTTCCGAACTTACCATGTAAAATCAACTAGCAAAATGCCAATTTAATAAACATCTAAGACTAAAGTTTTTAAAGTTTCTAAATCCATAGCCTCTCCTTTTAATCACCTTCAGTTTATTGTTAATTCCTTCCACTGTTCCCTGGGTTGTTCGGTTATCAAAATAGGCAGTTATTTCGTCAATCCACCGCCGAATTGTCTGGCAGCTTTTAGGAAAGTAAGCCATCGCCTTTTTTATCCAATCGCTCAAGGCAAATAATCCCTCATTCCCCTCCGTATTTTTCTCAAATACTTCTCTAAATTCCTCTTTTAATTTGTGCATTTCCCCAAGTTTTGGAGACACTTTATATACTTCTTCCAATTTTTTCTTTTCTTTCTCTACTAAGTCTCCTTCATTCTTTAATAAGGCATATTTGCTCTTGGCTATTCCTGCTAAGATATTTTCTTTATTTTTCTTATTTTTTATCTTGGTTGCCTCTCTTTTTACCTCCTTTCTGGCTTCATCTAGCTCGTTATTTACTTGTTTCATTACATGGAATCTATCTCCTACTATTTGAGCTTGAGGCATTAGTTTTTCTGCCACATTTTTATATCCTATCCACAGGTCTATACTTACTTTCTCTATTTGGCTCAAAACCTCTTCTCCCCACTGTTTCAGATATTCTGTTAATGCTTCTTCTGTTCTTTTTTCCACTAAACCTACAATTTTTCCTGTGTCTATATTTACTAACACAGCATAGTAATTTCCTTTTCCCTTTATCATGGCTATTTCATCTATTCCTAGTTTTTTTAGACCTTGAGGTTTTGCGGTTATTAATTCTTCTCCTAAGTCTTTGAGCATCGTTTCTATTTCTTGTTCGCTTACCCCATTTCTTTCTGCCGTATTTTTGAGATCACTATTCAGGACTTCGGCCACTATTTTTTTTCTAAATCTGTCTGTGTAGGTTCTTTTCTTCGGCAAATAATTTAGTTCTTCTGTGAATTTTTTCCCACATTTCTCGCATCTCATCTGACGACGATTGATTCTCAGATATAATGCCTGTTCTCCAAAGGGTAAATCTCGGATTGTTAATTCATTGTTTTGATGAACTTTTTCCGTTTTACTTCC
The DNA here is from genome assembly GCA_007095845.1 of Microcystis aeruginosa Ma_MB_S_20031200_S102. GTDB lineage: Bacteria > Cyanobacteriota > Cyanobacteriia > Cyanobacteriales > Microcystaceae > Microcystis > Microcystis aeruginosa_D. Next base: position 5,876 of record SFBI01000120.1, on the reverse strand, counting down.
ACAATGAATGCACTGGCTTTCTCTTGACATATTTTCTAAATGTAAAACAATTCCTATATCGGTAATAATTTGATAATTGGTAACGACAACTCCTTCTAGGTGAAGTAGGTCGGTCATTAACTTTAATTGTGGATTTGATGGCATAAGTATAGCTTGTGTCTAAAAATGCTGGTCTTGGCTGTCTATATTTTAACCAATAAATTGCTGTATTGCAAGCATAGTCAGCTTTTAAAGATAAATTATTGTTTTATTGGTCAGCAATAATTGTCTGTTTTTTCTTTAATTTTACATGACAAGTTCGGAAGAGCCAATAACAGAAGTTATTTTCCTCTGAATGCTCGCCATTTTGCCTAATCATACCTTAATTCAGCAACGCCCTCTTTTTGAACGTCGCCATTTTGATTGAGAAGGATTACCCCGGTACCCACTTTGTATCTTTGTCCGATGACAAATCTAGCCGGAGTCTGGTTTTTCGGGTTGAGTCTTTGGTACTTACCTGGTTCATGGATATAGTACTTGACTCTATCTGTTTTCTTGGCGAGACTCTTGGGAGTCGCTTCAGCGGCACCGGATAGACTCATAATGTTTTTGCTTAAAGATATAGAATATAAACCGACGATTAGGACATCCTACACCAGAAGGTCATCCCTGTCAAGAATACAATGACATCCACGCTTGTGAGAGGTGAGCAAGAGATATTAAAGCCTTCTCGAAATTCAGAACACCATCACGCAAAACCGTATCAGTCTAACTACACATTATACGGAAACTTTCTGTATATTAACCCGTCCCGTGACATGAAATACTCATTTGTCAATAGGTAGTAATATTTAATCTGCTTATACTTCGAGTTTTGGTCTGAAAATGGCCGCTCAATAGTCAAGCGATCGAGAGATGGGTATAACCACGAGCCTAGGGGATTATGCAAGGGTGAACCACTTATCGGCAGGTTTCCAGGCGGCTCCCCAATAACTGATCACTGAAAGACGGCTAAACTAAAAAGGCGTGCTAAAATCAGCATATCTAGGGTCGCTTGTGTAGGTGATGGATAGGCTATGTTTGAAAGATTTACGGAAAAAGCCATTAAAGTAATCATGCTCGCCCAAGAAGAAGCCCGCCGCCTTGGCCATAACTTCGTGGGAACAGAGCAGATTTTACTAGGACTAATTGGAGAGGGAACGGGAGTTGCCGCCAAAGTCCTCAAGTCCATGGGTGTCAATCTCAAAGATGCGCGCGTGGAGGTGGAGAAAATCATCGGTCGCGGTTCCGGATTCGTAGCCGTGGAAATTCCCTTCACCCCCAGAGCCAAACGAGTTTTAGAACTCTCCCTCGAAGAAGCCCGTCAACTGGGCCATAACTATATTGGCACAGAACACCTCCTTTTAGGACTAATTCGCGAAGGGGAAGGTGTGGCCGCTAGGGTTCTGGAAAATCTTGGCGTGGATCTCTCGAAAGTTCGCACCCAAGTAATCAGAATGTTAGGGGAAACCGCCGAAGTGGCCGCTGGTTCATCTTCCCAAGGTCGCACTAAAACCCCGACTCTTGATGAATTTGGTTCCAATCTCACCCAAATGGCCGGCGAGGGTAAACTTGATCCCGTGGTCGGCCGACAAAAGGAAATCGAGCGCGTTATCCAAATTCTCGGTCGTCGTACCAAAAATAACCCCGTCCTAATCGGAGAACCGGGGGTCGGCAAAACAGCGATCGCAGAAGGATTGGCCCAACGCATCGCTAACAAGGATATTCCCGACATTCTCGAAGAAAAACGGGTTGTCACCCTCGATATCGGCTTGTTAGTGGCGGGAACCAAATATCGCGGCGAATTTGAGGAACGCCTCAAAAAAATCATGGACGAAATTCGCCAAGCGGGTAACGTCATCCTTGTGATTGATGAAGTTCATACTCTCATCGGTGCCGGGGCAGCCGAAGGGGCGATCGATGCGGCCAATATTCTCAAACCAGCTTTGGCCCGGGGAGAACTACAATGTATCGGGGCGACGACCTTGGATGAGTATCGCAAACATATCGAACGGGATGCGGCTCTAGAAAGACGTTTTCAACCGGTTATGGTCGGTGAACCCTCCGTAGAAGAAACGATCGAAATTCTCTATGGTCTCCGGGAACGCTACGAACAGCACCACAAACTAAAAATCTTAGACGAAGCGCTAGAAGCGGCGGCGAAATTGTCCGATCGCTACATTAGCGATCGCTTCTTACCGGACAAAGCGATCGATTTAATCGATGAAGCTGGTTCGAGAGTACGCTTGATTAATTCCCAATTGCCACCGGCAGCCAAGGAATTAGACAAGGAACTGCGGCAAATTCTCAAACAAAAAGATGATGCGGTGCGCGGTCAAGACTTCGAGAAAGCTGGGGAATTGCGCGATCGGGAAATGGAAATCAAAACCCAGATTCGGAATCTCGCATCTACCAAAAAAGGCGAAGATGGCAACGACGAACCCTTTGTGGATGCGGAGGAAATCGCTCACATCGTTGCTTCTTGGACTGGGGTTCCCGTCAATAAACTGACCGAAACCGAATCCGAGAAACTGCTGCACATGGAAGATACCCTACATCAGCGTCTCATCGGTCAAGAGGACGCAGTTAAAGCGGTGTCTCGTGCCATTCGTCGCGCTCGCGTCGGTCTGAAAAATCCCAACCGTCCCATTGCTTCCTTTATCTTCTCCGGTCCGACGGGGGTAGGTAAAACTGAGTTAACTAAGGCTCTGGCTGCTTATTTCTTTGGTTCGGAAGATGCGATGATCCGTCTCGATATGTCGGAATACATGGAACGGCACACGGTTTCTAAGTTAATCGGTTCGCCTCCGGGTTATGTTGGTTACAACGAGGGGGGACAATTAACGGAAGCGGTGCGTCGTCGTCCCTACACTGTGGTGCTATTCGACGAAATCGAAAAAGCTCACCCCGATGTCTTCAATATGCTTCTGCAAATCCTTGAAGATGGACGTTTGACTGATGCCAAAGGTCGCACGGTGGACTTTAAAAATACCCTGTTGATCATGACCTCGAACATCGGTTCTAAAGTGATTGAGAAGGGTGGCGGTGGCTTAGGTTTCGAGTTTGCCGATAATCAAGCTGAAGCTCAATATAATCGCATTCGATCGCTGGTTAATGAGGAATTAAAACAATATTTCCGCCCGGAATTCCTCAACCGTCTCGATGAGATTATTGTCTTCCGTCAACTGAATAAGGAAGAGGTCAAGGAAATCGCCGAAATCCTGCTCAAGGATGTGTTTAAACGTCTGACAGAACAAAATATTACTTTGTCTGTCACGGATAAGTTTAAAGAACGCTTGATCGAGGAAGGTTATAATCCGGCCTACGGCGCTCGTCCCTTACGTCGTGCGATTATGCGTCTGTTGGAAGATGTTCTGGCTGAGGAAATTCTCTCCGGACGGGTTTCTGATGGGGATACAGCCATGGTCGATATCGACGAAGAAGGTAAGGTGAAAGTAATTTCCGGTGAAAGACGTGAGTTAATCGCTCCCGTGATTGAATAAGTTCTCACTGGAATTAGTTAAATAAAGGGTGGGCTTTTTGCTCACCTTTTCTCGTAAAAATAGGGATAAAGAGTGCGATGAAAGTCTGGATTGTGGGTTGTGTTTTGTTATTTTTGTTGGTGGAATTTTATCAGTGGGCCAAGGGGTTTATTTTGCCTTTACCTCTCTATATTTTTGCTGGAGCTTTATTATCGATCGCTTCTAATTATTCTCAGGATATGATAAATTTATTTGCTAGAAATGAACAGGTTGATCAAACTGCTAGTTTAAGTGATATTCCTGACATTTTGACCGCAGAAACCGCAATTGCCAGCCTAGAAGCGGCAGAGCAGAAGATAGTACAAAGCGGTGTCGCTGAATCAAGACATGAATACTAAATTGTGCCTCCTATCCACAAGTTACCTTAGTGCTAGGTTTTAAAAATTGCCGAGAGGACAATTGATACTTAAAATCAGCAACGCCCTATAACTCTTCAAACAGGTTCTAAAAATAGATGATCATGAAAACAGTCACAAAAGTAGCTCTTATTGCCCTACTCTGGATAACAATAATCAATCCTGCCAACTTACCTCCAGATACCGATGTTAGGCTAAAAATGGCCCATGCCCTGTGGACGGGAACTGAAGAAGTTTCTTTACCCCCAAATTATCGTCCTTCCTCTCGATTAGAGCCTGTTGGTGTTTTAGGAGTAGATGGAAAACGATATGAACATTATGATATGGGACAATCCTTATTAATGTTGCCCGCAGATTGGATTGGCACTCAACTCTCTAAAGTTTTTCCCGGTATTAAGCCTTATTTATTAAGAGAATTTGCGGTTAGTTTTCTTGTAGTTATCCCTCTAAATGTATTAGTTGTTATCTCCTGTTATTGGTTACTTAGACTATTTGATTTTCAGGAGAAAATTGCGGCATCTGCCAGCTTGATTTGGTTGCTAGGTACTACCGTTCTCCACTATGCACAAACTTTTCAACAAAATAATCCAGTCCTAATTTGTGTAATTTTAGGTTATGCTTGTGCTTTGGCTTATATTAAAACTAACAAAGTATCTTATGTTTTTTTGAGTGGATTGGCAATCGGAGCAGCTATTATAATTCGCTCGACAACTATCATTTATGCTCTAACAGTTTTTGGGTTTCTAATTAGCTGTCTAATTTATAAAAATTTCCAGCTGAATCAAATCTTTAAGACGGCCATACTCTGGAACTTCGGCTTATTTCCCTTCTTTTTTATGAGTAGATTATTTAATTACTTACGCTTTGGGGATTTTTGGACAACGGGAACATCCTTACTCATGGAGCAAATACGCAATGGGGCAATCTTTTCAGGGTTGCCAGAATTCCCCCCTAATTATCCTCTCATACACCCTCCCTACGTTGGTATTCTCGGCGTTCTCTTCTCACCAGCCAAAAGTATATTTATTTACGACCCCCTTCTTTTACCGTGTTTAGTATTGGGGATTATTTTATTTAACAAATTAACACCTTATATACGAATATATTTTATTTCCTCAATTTTTGCACTTGTCTTTCATATTATTTTAACCAGCAAACTGGATTTCTGGCATGGAGATGGTTCTTGGGCTGCTCGTTATCACGTTACCTCAGTTCAGCTACTACTTCTCCCCTTAATAGCCTTGCTAATCTTACAGATGTTATCGGTTAATCGACTCAAACGATGGTTAATTAGCAGCTTGGTTGTTCTTTCCATTTTGGTTCAATTTGCTTCTCTTGTCTTTGACCCTAGTGTAAATAGTGGTGTGGTCATCTTTGCAGAACCAAAAAGTTTTTTGAGGTTTCGTTTAGCTGAACGTATCGACAGTGTTAGTTGCTTAATTGGTCTTTCTCGATCCCAAAGTTGCTTAACTGAGGAAAAGTACAGCAAGTCCGCTCTCGCCGGTAGAAAGTACAGTAAGTCGGATCTCGCCAGTAGGGTGTATTTCTGGCCCCTTAAATCCAACAAAGCGCAAGGATTGCTCTGGAAAATTTGGGGATTACTCTTGATCACAGCTTTGATCAGCACTCTACTTTTCCTGGTGATTGGGTAGTAGTGATGGAGACTTAATATCTTGCCAATTGGGGATTGATGATTATCTATTTTTTTGGAGAAAGATAGACTCTGTCCGACCAATTAGGAAGTCAAGGAAATTGCCGAAATCCTGCTCAAGAATGTGTTTAAACCTCTGACAGAACAAAATATTATACTAAATCCTCTTTAAAAGGTATAGGGAAGTTAATTCAAGGGGTGACAAGGCGACTAAAAGGCTTGCTGGATAAGGCGCATAGCCGTTAGACCCCTAGAAAAATCGGGGTGTTTTCCCGGCTTGAGGCGGATCAAAGAAAAGGCGAGTTCCGA
>SFBI01000012.1 GCA_007095845.1 Microcystis aeruginosa Ma_MB_S_20031200_S102 | reverse complement strand
AAATACATCTATCTGTCGGGTTTCGTCGCTGACTTCTTTGCTGATTTCGACGATTCCCAGGGGAGAAAGTAATTGTTCAAGGTAATTTTTGGCAAATTGGTCATGGGGTTTCATGGAGTGAGCAGTTAATCGATAATTCTCAATTTATAGTTATTAAAAAAGTGGGTTCAAATAACCCACTTCTCAAGTGATGATTAGTAGTTTTTGGAATCTGAATTTTCAAATTGTGCCAGAAACTATGGGCAGCCATGGCAATTATTCTCCTTATCAATAGTGAGCAATTGTAAGATTAGACTACCTCTTCGAGAAAATCGTAAATTTTGTCTAGTTGTTCCAAGGTCACTAAACCGTACTGCCAAAGAATCATCGGTAAATGAATTTTATCAGATTGGATTGATCGCTCGGCCATAGCGATCGATTCTTGGGGAAGGGACAATTCCTCTTGTAGAAATTGTCGGAATTGGGAATAGGCAATCGTGGACATAGGGCGACTTTTTCCTCAATAGTATATCTCGTAATTTCAACAAAACACCACCTGATCGGTTTCAAGGACAGTTAGTCCTGCGACCGTTTTTCTGTATCTAAGCTATCTCGATGATAGAGAGTGCTTTTCTAAAAATCGCTGGCTCTCTTACAAATAGTCCCGTTAGCTCCAGTAGAATTTTGTCTCTGTTTAATCTATAGCAAGGGTAAAGATTATTCAATCTATAACTTGATAGACTATAAAAATCTTAATCGATATGGTTATATCTTAAACAGTATAAATGCGTAATAGCTTATAACAGCCATACTTATATTTCCAGACAAGGGACACTTTTTATAAGAAAGTTAACACCATTTTCAAAAATTAAGGTCTTGAGATAAACTCAATCTTAATTTTATTTCCTTCTTTCACTCCTAATTCTTTCGCTCGACCCCCAGCTAGTTCGATCACTTGATTAACCATGGTGTTTGGCCCATAGACAGGACAAGGATCCACAGCACAAGGGGGAACATTGAGCAAAACTGCCTTTACTATACCATCTTTTAGAAAAATCATGTCTAGAGGAATCGAGACATTTTTCATCCAAAACCGGGCTATCAGAGGTTGTGCAAAGGGAAATAGCATACCGCGATTTTTCTCCAAAGACGAGCGATACATTAAACCCTTGTCCTGTTGTTCCCTGGTTTGAGCAACTTCTAACTCAATCATCTCACCATTAATATCTGCTTTGGCCGTGATCGGTAATATTTGCCCTTGATTCTCAGTCGTAATCTGAGCCATCGAACTATTATTACCATTGAGATTGGTCGATTGACAACTCAGCAGCAACAAACCTAAAAATAGTATTAACTTGATCTTGAGCATAAATGATTTTTTACCAGTCATCACCAATAGTTATCAATACTTAATTTTTCCAGGGTAAGTGAAGAATTAACGCAGATAAGACACTAACACAAAGTAGCGATAAAAAATATAAAGATAGTATTAAGAATATCTAGCATGGGGGTGAGCATCCTTCCTTGAGGATTGTTAGAACATATATACTAAAAAAGTTCTCAGAGTTATTGGCCGATTTTCCCCCTCAATTTTGCCCCAGTCTGGCAGCAGTCGATCGCCTTCGTAGGTTAAAATACCACTTATCGATTATTGTAGGCTCAGGAGCAATCAGCATGACCGCAGAAAGTATGTTATTTAATGGGCCGATCGTGGCGATCGTTCTCGTCCTCGTCGGATTAGCTTGGGGTTTTCTCCTCCTCAAGATCCAAGGTGGAGAAGCGGAATAGCTTGTTTTTCGGTTCATGGTTACTTTATTAGTAGTCATGAACTACTTTTTCCCTTCCAAAGTAATTAAGAAAAAATCAATAACTAAAATTTTCTACCCACACCTATGACCACTCCCACGATCGAGTTTTTTGTCGGTTTATCAGAAGAATTAAGCGGTGTTAGTCTCCGCAAAAATAAAAATACCGGGATTCGTAATGTCCTGATGACTTTTAAAACCCTGAAAGCGATCGAACGTTTCCAAAGTTTCACCACTCGTACCTACGGCGATCTCCGTCTCACCGATGAGGAAGGAGTGATTACAGTTATCCCCAACTCGACTAAATTTATTTTTGGAGGAGATGAAGGAGATGAAATTCAACGGGTAGAATGTGGTTTTGAAATCACCGATGAACACTGGGAGCGTTTTATGCGCTTTATGAATCGTTACGCGGCAGCCAACGGGATGGGGTATCAGGATAAGTGAGAAGACAGGACTGGGAATTATGAATTATGAATTATGAATTATGAATTGGGAAGGGGTAAGAATAAATAAAAATAATCTCCTGACGACCGACTCCTGAATACTGACTTCTGAACATTGAACTCTGATAGTTAAAAACCAGCTAAAATAAGGATAAATTTAGTCAAGAAACCATGAAAATAGCGATTACTGGGGCGACGGGATTTGTGGGCAGTCGATTGCTGGTCAAACTCTATGATCGCGGCGATGATATTCTAATTTTGACGCGCAATCCCGATAAAGCCCGAAGAATGTACCCAAAGTCAATCTATCCTAAGATAGAGATTATCCCTTATATCGCCACAGAATCGGGGGATTGGCAAAAAGAGATTTCCGGATGTGATGCGGTGGTTAATCTAGCGGGAGAACCGATTTCGGAACGCTGGACCGGTGAAGTAAAACAGGCGATCGTCGCTAGTCGGCAAATCGGCACCGAGAAAATTGTCGAGGCGATCTCGCGTAGCGAGCGCGTTGCGACCGCACTTGCTGCCCAGAAACCGAAAGTTTTAATTAACTCCTCGGCGATCGGTTACTATGGAACCAGTGAAACCGCTAGTTTTGACGAAAATAGTCCTCCCGGGGGTGATTTTCTAGCAGATGTCTGTAAAAAGTGGGAAACAGCAGCCCAAAAAGTTAAAGATTACGGCACTCGTTTAGTCATTCTTCGCACTGGTATTGTTTTAGGCAATGGGGGTGCTTTAGGGAAAATGATCCCACCCTTCAAGCTTTTTGCCGGCGGCCCGATTGGCAGCGGTCGTCAGTGGTTTTCTTGGATTCATCGGGATGATTTAATTAATTTAATTATCTATTGTCTTGATCGCCCAGAAATTAGCGGCACTTTCAACGCTACTGCACCCAATCCCGTGCGGATGAAAGAATTCTGTCAGATTTTAGGGGAAGTAATGAAGCGTCCTTCTTGGTTGCCGGTGCCAGATTTTGCCCTCGAAATTCTCTTGGGAGAAGGAGCCAAAATTGTCCTAGAAGGTCAAGAAGTGCTGCCAAAAGCCACCCAAGCGATCGGTTTTGACTATCGTTATCCTAATCTAGAAGCGGCCTTAGAGGAAATTGTCCCGAAAATGTAGAAATCTGATAAACTAGCCGGACAAGTGTTCTCAATCTATTTTTCACTCCAGACGGGATGGGAAAATAAAGAGGCAGCCACTCTCACCCCACGCAGTTGATTTAACAGGGGTAAATGGCCCACGGGAGCGCTTAAATCCCAGATAAATTCTTGGGGGTATTTTGTCCAATTATTGCCATTTTTCCAGCCAATTTTCGGCCAGAGTTTCGGGAACTCTTGACCGACACCGAGCCATAATTTGCGCTGCACCGACCAACCGAATTTTCCTTCCGAATGAACTAACCAAAGATTATCAATAGTCTGAATGTCAACCTTCGGAAAAGCTTCTACTTCGGTAAAATAGACCCATTGCCTCTGTATTGCTCCTTCTCCTGCTAATTCACAGAGTTTTTGACGGGTGAGACTATCGGCAGTTTGAAAATCCTGTTTAGCCAATAATTCCTGTAAAAGTCGATAATCGATACCCTTAGCACTATCGAGGGGAACAACACCCGTGGGGAAATAATTAGCTAAAAATTCCTTGCTCTGAGCGCTATTATCTTGATAGAGCAATTGATAGGCCTTACCTGTCACCAGATTAACAGGAGTCGGGCGCCCGGCTAATAAAAAATCTCTCAACACAGTTAGGCCAGCTTCTCCGTCCCCGGCTAATTGTGTCAGAATCTGTAATTGATTTTTCGGCGACTCGCTGGCTAATTGACTCATCTTACGGGTAATATCCTCGCTCTGTTCTTCTACTAACACGCCATTCTGGTCAGTCATATCATCACTTTTAAGACCACTCCTTCAATACTATTACCACTATTTCGGGGTGGCTGCTCGATTTTTTCCTGACAAAAAAGGGATTTTTAGCGGGTGGTTGATCGTACACTGAAAGAGAGAACTATTTTGGTTATCTAGATCACCGACGGTCAAAATTCCCTCAACTGAATCGGGGATGCGCGGAGATTGTAACAAAAATTATCGATTTCTTGACAAAAAACACCGATCATGCTATCAACCGAACCTAAAATCAGCAATTCCGGACAAAAATATTTAGCCTATCAAGATTGTCTATCCCCGAATCAAACTCTGTTACCCCTGACGGCCAAGGTTAATAACCGCGATTGTCTAGAAATCGGTGGTTGTGATGTGACCACCCTAGTGGAACGTTTCGGTTCACCCTTGTATATTGTCGATGAAGTCACCCTCCGCACTGCCTGTCGTCAATACCTGCAAGGTTTACAGACTCATTATCCCGGAGAATCTAGGGTAATTTATGCCTCGAAAGCGTGGAATTGCCTGGCTGTATCGGCCGTGGTCGCTAGTGAAGGATTAGGTTTTGATGTGGTGTCGGCCGGAGAAATTCATACGGTGTTAACCGCTTTAGACCAGATCAAGAAAACTGATGTGCCGATATACTTTCATGGTAACAACAAATCGATCGCCGAGCTAGAATATGCGATCGAGCATAACTGCATTATTATCGTTGATAACTGGCTAGAGTTAGAAAATCTGGTTAAATTAGGCGAAAACCGTCCTAATACTCCTATTCCGATCCTATTGCGCTTAACCCCCGGTATCGAGTGCCACACCCACGAATATATTCGCACGGGTCACTTAGACAGTAAATTTGGTTTTGACCCTCATCAAATCGAAGCAGTATTTGACTATGTTTTAGCTCATCCGCAGCTCAATTGTCTGGGTTTACACGCTCACATCGGTTCCCAGATTTTTGAACGTCAACCCCACCAAGACTTAGCCTCTGTGTTAGCAGACTGGTTTAAATTAGGTTTAGAACGGGGTTTACCCCTAGAGCAATTAAACGTCGGTGGTGGTTTAGGGATTCGCTACCTCGAAAGTGATGACCCCCCAAGTATCGAGGAGTGGGTGCAAGCGGTGTCCTTAGCAGTGGCCAAAGCTTGTCAGGAAAGAGGTATCGCTTATCCGCTGCTCATTGCCGAACCGGGACGCTCTCTGATAGCCACAGCTTGCGTAACGGCCTATACAGTGGGTAATCGCAAAGAAATCCCCGAAATCCGCACCTATATCGCCGTCGATGGCGGAATGTCCGACAATCCCCGACCGATTACCTATCAATCGGTTTACCGGGCCGTTGTTGCCAATAAAATGGGTCAAGAATGTCAAGAAGTGGTGACAATAGCTGGAAAACATTGTGAATCTGGCGATATTCTAATTAAGGATATTGCGCTACCGAAAACCAACCCGGGGGATATTTTAGTGGTTTTAGCCACGGGAGCCTATAACTACAGTATGGCTTCTAATTACAACCGCTTACCCCGTCCGGCGGCGGTAATTGTCCAAAATGGAGAAGCTAATCTGATCCTCGAACGGGAAAATCTGGCGGATTTGCTGCGTCAAGACCGCTTACCCACTCGACTCTCCTTAATATAAACCTCATCGCTATTGTCCCCCCATGTCGGGTTTTTTTCTGGACCCTCGCCGGTTATTGTCTTGGATTCTCAGCCATGGTCTGTCATTCCTAGACTTTGGGTTAGTTCTCCTCCTTACCTATATGCTGCTGCTAATTATCGGCGAGCGGCGTACCTTTTGGATGGTGCGAGGACTAATCTACTTAATGCTGGCCTCGGTGATTAGCGATGCTCTAGGATTGCGCTTGCTGGGGTTGGTCCTAGAAAAATTGATTTTGGGGGCAGCAGTGGCCATCGCTGTGATTTTTCAGTCGGAATTTCGCCGTTTTTTAGAATTATTGGGCAAAGGTCAAGTGTGGGAATTATTTAAAAAAAGTTCCCCCACTCCCAAGACCGATAATGTCATTGATGAGTTAGTGGACGCGGTGAAGGATCTATCTCAAAATCGCACCGGTGCGCTGATGGTATTAGAAACCAGTGGCAATCTCGACACCAAGGTGTTTGTCAATCCGGGGGTGATGCTCAATGGCCAAGTATCTAAGGAATTAATTCAAACTATTTTTCAAACTAAAACTTTACTACACGATGGGGCTGTCTTTATCCGCGGCGATCGAGTGGTGGCCGCTGGTGTTATTCTACCCCTATCGGAGCGCAGTACCTCTAGACAATTAGGCACTCGTCATCGGGCAGCCATGGGCATTACCGAAAGGCTAGATAATTGTATCTGTATTGTGGTTTCTGAGGAAACTGGCTCGATTTCCCTCGCGTCGGGGGGTAATTTGGATCGGCCTTTAACCAGTAGTAAACTAAAAGAGCTGCTCGAAGCGAAGTTTTCTCCGTCGGGAGAGGGGGAAGTGGTCGCACCGAGTTGGGGACGTTTAGGGCGTACAATTGGCTTAAAAGGTCGTCTAATCTTAGAAAAATTCTCCCGTTCGCCCAGCGCAACCCCGAAAGATAGAAAATGACTGTTAAACCGAGCTTATCACCAGAATTACCTACGGATTTAGATAAAAACCGTTTGCCTCAGCACGTCGCAGTGATTATGGATGGGAACGGTCGTTGGGCGAAAAATCGTGGTTTACCCCGGATTATGGGCCATCAACGGGGAGTAGATGCACTCAAAGACTTGCTGCGCTGTTGTAGTGACTGGGGGATTCCCGCTTTAACTGCTTATGCTTTTTCGACGGAAAATTGGGGTCGTCCCTTGGAGGAAGTAGAGTTTTTAATGACTCTATTCGAGCGAGTTTTGCGGCGGGAATTAGAAGAAATGATGCAGCAAAATGTTAAAATTCGCTTTATTGGTAATTTATCAGCCTTGCCAGAGTCTTTAAGACGGGAAATTGCTAAATCTCAAGCAGAAACTAGCAAAAATTCCGGTATTCAGTTTACGGTGGCTACTAATTATGGTGGCCGAGAGGAAATTGTGCAAGCTTGTCAGGCGATCGCTCGTCAGGTGCAACAGGGTTTAGTCTCCCCAGAAGCGATCGATGAATCTCTCTTTGCACAGTATCTTTATACTGCTGGGATTCCTAACCCAGACTTGTTAATTCGCAGTAGTGGGGAAATGCGAATTAGTAATTTTTTACTATGGCAAATGGCCTACGCAGAAATCTACGTTACTGACACCCTCTGGCCCGATTTCGATCGAGTGCAATTTCACCACGCTTTAAAAGATTATCAGGGTCGTCATCGTCGTTTTGGTAAATTATAAGGGCCTACAGCCCAAATTTAGCGAAATAGCCCTTGTGGGGCAGTTAAAGGACAATTTTTGATTTTCACTTTTTATCTTAAACTCCCTGGGGCAACGGTTAAACCGGGACGAGAGGGACGTTTGTGATCCTCTCGATTTCCCCAATACGGTAATCCGTAAATCGGCCAGAGCTAGACTTTTTCCCCGACTAAAATAAAATAGGGGGGAGAATAACTATCGACGATAAGCAGTTTTAAGATTATGGGATTCTTTGACTCAGAAGTGGTTCAACAGGAAGCTAGACAGCTATTTGAGGATTACCAGTCCCTCACACAACTGGGCAGCGAGTACGGGAAATTCGATCGAGAGGGTAAAATCATCTTTATCGATAGGATGGAGGAGTTAATGGAACGCTACAAGATATTTATGAAGCGTTTTGAGTTATCTGAGGATTTCTCCGCCCAAATGACCGTAGAACAGCTAAAAACCCAATTAGGTCAATTTGGTATGACTCCGCAAATGATGTTCGACCAAATGCAGCAAACCCTTGAGCGGATGAAAGCGGAAATTCGCTAAAATTACCGCTATTTATCGGGTATTGGCTGTCTTCTGCCCGATGATGGTCTTTCGCTGTTTACTGCTCGGAAAATTGGGGTTTCTGCGGGTTTTCGAGAACGATGCTCTAATAATTTTAACTAGGTTAGCTGATGAATAGTGCTTCCGCTGCTTTCTACTTACCCGCAATCGATTTAATCGGGATCAGTCCTCTGTGGACTGGTTTTAGGCAACCTCATTTTTCCCCCGATTCTTCCCCAGCAAAAGTGCAATGCTATGGACGAGTATTGTGGTTAGGAATAGGTTGTATCCGTGGGACGGAGAAAGTAGTTATAGATAGGGCAATTAGGGATGTTTTTCAGCGTTATCACCTCTCTTTAGCCGCTATTGCTGGTGTCGCCACCCTTGACATCAAAGCTGATGAACAGGGTTTAATTGCCTACTGTCAAGAGAAAGGATGGCCTCTAAAAACCTTTGCTGCCGAGGAGTTAAGATATGTTAATGTCCCCAATCCCTCAGCCATTGTCAACAAGAAAGGGGGAACTCCTAGCGTCGCTGAAGCTGCCGCTTTAAAAATGGGGGAGACTTTGCTAGTAAGCAAGCAAATAGAAGCAAAATCGGTGACTGTGGCGGTTTCTTTGGCAGCAAGGGAATATAGAGGATAACCAATCGATGCTTAAACAGGTTTTATTTCTTAGTAATGGTCATGGCGAGGATTTAAATGCTAGTTTAATTCTGGCGGAATTACAAAAAATTCAGCCTCAATTATCTATAGCTGCTTTGCCTTTAGTCGGAGAGGGAAAAGCTTATCAAAAATTGCAAGTACCCATTATTGCCCCTACGGCCACTATGCCATCGGGGGGAATTATTTATACCAATCCTTTTAATTGGATTAAGGATATTGGTGCGGGATTAATTAGTCTAACTATTCAGCAAATTCAGGCAGCTTTTAGGGTTAGCAAGAATTGTGATTTATTAATAGCAGTGGGGGATATAGTACCGATTACCATCGCTCGTTTAACTGGTCGTCCTTTTATGGCTTTTATTGTTTCTACTTCCAGTTATTATGAAAGTACAATTAAATTACCTTTTCTTACAGAGTTATGTTTAAGATCAAACAAGTGTTTAAGGGTTTTCACCAGGGATGAATATACAGCAACAGATTTACAAAATCGGGGTATTAGAAAAGCGATTTTTGCCGGTTATCCGATTATGGATGTCTTAACACCAATGGGTAAAGATTTAGAATTGGATAGTCAAATTCCCATGCTCGCTTTATTAGCAGGGAGTCGTTTACCCGAAGCTTTGAGTAATTTAGCTTTACAGTTACAAGTCTGTGAGGAAATAGTTAAAATTAAACCAATGCAGTTTCGGGCTGCTATCGTTCCTAGTATCAGAGAAACCGACTTAGAAACTTTAGCTAAACAAGAGGGATGGCATTATTTAGGAGCGGGAAAATTAGAGAAAAATGGGGCTTTATTGTGCTGTTATAGTGATGCTTTTGCTGATATTTTACATAATTGTAACGCTTGTTTAGCAATGGCGGGTACAGCAGTAGAACAAGCGGTAGGATTAGGAAAACCCGTCATACAAATACCCGGATTTGGTCCCCAATTTACCTACCCCTTTGCTGAGGCACAAATGCGCTTATTAGGGGAATCGGTGCTAACCATTGGACAAAAACCCACGGAGGTGAATTTATTTAAAAATGCTGCAGTTAAAATTATTGATATTTTGGCAGATTATCGTTATTTACACAAATGTTTAGAGAATGGTAAAATCAGAGTGGGAGAATCCGGAGGTAGCAAAAATATTGCCGAGGAAATTTATATGAACGTAGATACTGTGTTAAGGTAAGGATTCAGAAGGAAATGTCAAAGGAGAATCGCAAATGTTGCCCTATATCCTAGCGATTGTTGTGGGATTAAGTAGTCTATACCTCCTCACCACCGCTTTTATCGCCCCCGATCGCCACCGTCAAGATGATTTTCTCTGGAGTGCGGTAGGATTATTCTATGCCCTTGTCCTCTGGTTGTGCGCGGGAAGGATTACAGGCGCTATCCTCCTCGGACAAGCTGCCGCAGCCATATTATTTATTGCTTTCGCTTGGCAAACTCTCAAACTCAGACAAGCACTTTTTTATCCCGACAAACCAGTTAAATTATTCACTATTGTCGGTTGGTTAGGCAATCGTCTGGGGAAAGTTACTCCCTCTCAATCCCCCAAAACTAAAGCTAAACCTGAGAAAGTAGCAGCAAAAGTTAAAGAAACGGTTAAAGAAACGGTTGCCCCCGTTGTCGAAACAGCGGCAGCTATCGGGGAAACTACTACAGAATCAGTGACAGAAATTGGGGAAAAAGCTCAAGAAACGGTTGCCCCCGTTGTCGAAACAGCGGCAGCTATCGGGGAAACTATTACAGAATCAGTGACAGAAATTGAGGAAAAAGCCGCAGAAATTATTGATGATGATGAAACTTTCGATGATTTCGATGATTTCGATGATTTTGATTTAGCAATAGAAGAGATCAACCCTTCCGAAAACCCCCCAGAAATTGCCCCGACTGAACCTGTCACCAATGTTGAAGTCGAAACTATTGCTGTTAGCGAAACAGTGATTATTGAAGTTACCGAGGAAGACTTGTCTCCAGAAGAAACTATCGAAAAAGATACTACCCCAGAAACTCGCTCCCAAAGCGCAGAAAATCCCCCCCCAGAGGAAGATTTGCCCCCAGAAAAAACTATCGGAGAAGATACTCCCCCAGAAACTCGCTCCCAAAGCGCAGAAAATCCCCCCCCATCGGATTAAAAGTTAAGATTATTGAGCGGGTGGGTTAGGCAATAATTACCCAAGAAATGGTTCTTCGTTACTTGGTATGGTTTGATAGGGAGGCATAAATCAACTAAATCCTGATCTGGCAAGAGACTTAATTGATTAGTTCGCTCTAGATAAAAAACAGTTGACAAAAATTGCCAAATGTCTTTCTATATAAATAAGGGTTCCATCCCTTATAACCCCTGTCCATTGCATAACACAAACCGAAGAACCTAAAAATAAAAAAATAAAAAGGCTGTGATATAACAGTAAAATCACAAAATGGGAACCTAAAAATGACAGTCTTTATCTCGTATCGCAGGGCTGATAGCGACGACATTGTCGGACGGATTTATGACCGACTGGCGGACAGGTTTGGCCGGGAAGCAATTTTTAAGGATGTCGATGCAATCCCACTGGGAACAGATTTCCGACAGGTTATTGACACAGCAGTTGGCAATTGTCAGGTACTATTGGCTGTAATAGGTCGAGACTGGTTGACTGTCACGGAAAGCGACGGCAGCCGCCGCCTTGACAGTCCCAGAGATTATGTCAGACTAGAGATAGAGTCCGCTCTTGAGCGTGGTATCCCTGTCATTCCCCTGCTGGTTAGGGGAGCAACGATGCCGCAAGCAGCAGATTTGCCCCTAGCGATTAGGGATTTAGCCCATCGCAACGGAATTAGTGTTCGTTCTGACCCTGATTTTAAGGGGGATATGGAGCGGTTAATCCGGGCGATCGAGCAGTTGATTCCGAATGCTGAAGTTTTCAACCCATCTCGAAGAGGATCGAACACTGTACCTCTACCAAATTTCAAACAGGATGAGAAAAAGCGTATTCTGAAAGACATTGAAATATATCAGAAGGAATATAATGGTTTGACAGAAGATATAGATAGCGTCGTGGCCAATCTAGAAACGGCAGAAACAAATTTAACCAGAAGAAGGCTTAAAGTTCAGATTAGACTGCTAGAAGAAGAGCGACAACCAGTTGAAGATAAACTGAAACAACTTCAAGCGAAACTAGCTGGTCTTGATTAATTCCTTAGATTTAGTTTTTCTTGTTATTTTAGCCATAACTGACTAGTTATTTTAGACAAAAGGTGATAGTCAATGCCAGAAGAACCCAATCAAAATCCAACATCTGAATCTCAGACATCCCAACCAGCTAAGAGTAATTCTGAACCCAATACTTCAGAAGCAGTCCCTCATGCTGAGACAACAACAAGCCAATCAAATACACCTAATAGTCAGGCTACCGAAAATTCCAGTAACTCGAAAAGTTTTTCTGACTCTCAAACAAAGGAAGATAAGGAAGAACCTACAATCCCGAAATCTCCTCCTAATCGGCTCAAGATAGATAAGAAACAGCCAAGGATCTTGAGGATAGGTGCTGGAACAGCCACTCAGATACAATCTCCTATAGGCGATATGAAGCCAGAAGATGCTAAAAACAGAAACATAGGCGATGGGGGATCTTCGGAAGAAAACGAGTTTGATTATATTTCTACAGAATGGCTACAAATTAGGCTAGACATAGTTAAAAAAGAGATTGACACCAAAAATGAAGAAGACAACAATTTAACAGACAGCATAGAATATACTGTAAATGAGTTGATGTCAGCATTGGGTCGAGAAAAATTCACCCTCAAAAGGGTACAACAAAGATATGAAAAAGAGCGCAAAATCTGTAGAGAACTACGCCAGAATCTTGAAAAGCAATTTCAAAAAATTAAAAAAGAGCTAGAAGATCGGGAGCAGAAAAAGCGGAAGGTAAAAGAAGATTCTGAAAGGACACAATCTATTTCAGCTAATTTCTTATTTAAAAGTGATGATAGCATTATCCATACTATACTATATGTTGCTACTTTCTTTCCCGATCTCAGTCCTAATGAATTTCAATCTGTTGTTTCCTCATTTTTGAGTGGACTAACCACCGAAAGGACCAATCAAAAAAAAGTTATTGAGGAAGATAAAACTCGGATAATTGAGACTTCGGAAGAGCAAAGCTTAGTTGATATTTGGGAGAAAAGTTTTTCTCAACCAGATCAATATCTGGAGAAGTGTTATATCAAAGTTCGTCGTCAAGAAAAATCTTCTCTAGTCATTGACTTTTCTTTGCCGTATTTGAGGAGTGAACTAAAAACTTACTTTCGAGAAGAGCAGCCTTTATATGTAGCCGAAAGATTAAAGAAAGTCCCACAGCTACTGTTTGACAATTCTGAAAATGTGGCAGATAGAGCTATAAACTTGTTGGCTGAAGCTGCTGTTGACTATCCTGATGCTTATGAAGCAGAATGGCTTCTGAGAGTCAGAGAAGCAGTTGAAAATATCAATGATGAACGTCTTTTTAAACGGTTGTCAAAATTAATTTATCAGATGCAGACTTGGTTAGATCCATCTAAGTCAGAACAGATGATAACCACATTCTTTGATCGTCTATTATTGGCGGAACGGCGCTATGCTTTTGGCATTGTTCTCCACTTGATTTTTAGGCATCTCTGCTCCTCTTGGCTATTTAACAGAATTGAGTTATCACAACAGTTACTAGATTGGTTGAAACAAGTCCTAGACAAAAGTGACCAATTAGATGATAATAAGAAACGAGAAAATATAGATAATGTCTATGCTGTATTAGAAACGCTTTTATGGCAAGAAGAAAAAACGTCTAGTTATATTTACGATCTTCTAGAAATTCTTAAGGATTGGCTACCTGAAAAAGGAATTTCCTCCGAAGATTATTCCTCATCTAATCAAGTAGCGCTATTTCTCTTGGCTACTTATTGCGAACAAACATTATTTGTTCTAGAACCTAATGACTATGGCAAATGGCCTTCTCCCTATCCATTATTTACAAGTCTTTCCCAGGACATTTCCCAGGACAGTGAGGACAGTAATTCAGCTTGTAGCCTTAAGTTAAACATTTTAGTCAGTTGGCTTTTCCATTCTGATACTGACACTAACTCTAGTAAAAATCGTGAAAGAAATCTTGCTTTTGGGTCTGTACTCACCATTAAAGCTATAGATTGGATTGGTTTTCTTATAGGCGAATGGTTCGCTATTTTATGTGGACAGAGAAACGACAGTAAGAACAGGTCTGCTTCTGCTGATTCTAGTAAAGATACGCCTAAGCCGTCTGAGGCAGCTGCCGATAATTTAATCCGACAGATAATTCTGCTAAGTGAGCCTTCAGAACAAAAAGGACTAAATGAGTATTGGGCAAATCTTGCAAATGCTTATCTAGATGAAGCTGAAAAGTGTGCTAACTCTGGTGAAGAGTCACTCAAACAAGAATTGGTATTCAGGCGAAAGCTAGTGAAAGATCTAAGAAAGCGTTTTCAAGCCTTACAAAAAGAAACTTTAGCTGTAAAATAAGGAGACTACAATGAACCAGTCACATATCCTAGATAAAGTTATTAAGGAAATCGATAAAGCTGAGGCATCCAGCCAAGCTAAGATCAAAGACTCCAGAAAAAAAATTGTAATTGTTGATAAAACGGCAAAGACAATCATCACCAAAATACCCTTGTTTAGTGGAAAAAACATAATCTATTATTTAGTAGCTAACAATAATGATGCTACAAATATTGCTGAATGCCAAAAAATACTTGTTGAGATAACAGATTTTGCTCAAAATCGAAAACTTGGTATTTGTGCAGCTTATCGTGCTAGTTGCCCTGCTGGTAATGAGGAGAAAGTTGCTCAATCTCTCTGTGGTGATCATTCTCCTGGAAGTGAACTTGACAGGAAAATTCAAGCATGGATCGCTAAACTTACTGATGATCGAGCCGCTGAATTTATCGATGATTATCCGAACACAGTCAACCAGCTACAGAATGATTTAAAGAGAACTGCTCAAGAAGAAGTCGGCTTAAAGATTGATTTCAGACTGTTTCTCGATCAAGATGAACAACAACTTGATGAATTTGGACAAGAAATATTTGTCCGCGTTTCCGATTGGGATGAAGAACTAGAACTTCAGTTTAAAACTAAACTCATTGTTGCCAATCGATTGAAGGCAAAAGCTAATTTAGGCGATGGTTGGGAAATATCACTGATCAAATTGACTAAACAAGAAATTAATAAATATTTGCTTAAAAGTACGACGATCAGCCAATTCTACTATGAATTAAAGGATACGGTAAGAAATGGATTAGTTTCTCATTTAGATGAGATTCTAAATGAGAAAGGTTGGAAGGTAGGATATCTATACCTCGACAGCAAGAAAGTTGCTTTAGGTGCACTTCCCAAAGAGCTAGTAGAAATTCACTATGCGATTAATTGTACCGTTCAAAAATATAGCAAGCCAGTATCTGTTGAAAATACGCTTCAGATGCTCCCTAAAGATGTCAGGCGCTATATATCAGCCCAATCTCCTAATTTACAAGCTTGGGCTAAGAGCAAACTAGAGAAAATTGTTAAAACTGCGTTGCTTGAGAAAAATTATTCGGATATTTTGGAAAGTTTTGAAAAAGAATCTGAAGAAATTAAAAAAGAAATGCTATCTGAAGCGGATGCAATTGGTTATGCGATTAAGCATATTGTTTCTCTTCCCCAAATGGAGCATACTTATCTCAAAGAAAAAATAGAAATAAAGAATGAGAAAGCAGAATTTTCAACTAATCAATCTGGAATAAAAATAAAATTAACTACTACGGTAACAGCAAAATTTGAGAGTTTTACTAAAATTAAGGACGATCTCAATCAAACAGTTAATCAAATCAAAGAATTAATGCGAGAAACAGTTAATAGTACAACTCGAGAGATTTTGCGTACTGTTGATCCAGAGCGATTTTATATGCGTTTCTATGAACCTGCTCCCGGTGAGAAATCGGTTGAGCAAGAACTAAAAAATGCAGTCAAAAAAGCTTTAGAAGAGCGTTTTGGTGCAATAGTTGGCAGTATAGTTCCTATTCCAGAAGAAACAGAAATCGTTGATTATCTACAAAGATTGATGGGGATGATAGGCTTTTTTGAATGTCAAGTACCTTCCTTGACTGGTGGAGATACTGTTAAATTTCAAGGAGATTTCAAAATTATAAGTGTTGAACAAGGAAGTTGGTACACCTTTCAATCTAGATTTCAGTCTAGGCAGAAGTCGCAGTTACAGTTGCGAGAAGAACTTGATGCTTTGAAAAAGCAACATTCAAAATTAATTGGTATGGGGGATCTAGAAGATAATAGAGAAGAAATTGAAGGAATTAATCAAAGAGTTAACGCCATAGAAAATGAGATTTTTGGACTAGATGATATTAAAAAATCTATTGAAAAAAGTATTAATGCTAAATTAGTAACTGTTGATAGCGAACTTCTCATGTATAGAGATATTCAACACTTATCTACTATGGAACGATACATTAACCAGTGGGCAAAAGAAAGCGTTGTTGAGCAACATGGTCTAGATATTAACATACGTCATCTTACCCGTACTCGTACTAAGCAAGAAGAACATTTGTTTAAAACTCAGCAAGAATTAGAAATAGCTAAAATTAATGAAGCTAAGGAACAACTTGAAGCCAGGAACAAGCAGCGTCAGAAGCTACTTGAAATGTCATCAAGAAGGGAGCAAGCTAAATCTGATGAACTTAACAAACTTTATGAGCGCCGGTTAAAAATTATCGCGGATGCAGATCTAGCAGATCCAGATGAACTAAAATCTTTAGACGAACAAATAGAACATTTGGAGGTAGAAATTCTTAATCCTTCTCTAGAAAAAGTTGAAAGTATTCTGGAATTAATGCAACCGAAAAAAGACAAAGAAAGAGGAATTCTACAATTTGAAGAACAGGTGAGATTGACATCTAGTCAAACTAACCTAGATCTCGATTCTAAAAACAAAACAAATCTGCTCAACAATGATGACAAAAAGACAAGTTAATAACATATAAATTAAAACAATGACTGAAATTCAGGTAATTTTTCAAAGTGGAAATACAGAGCGAACCATTGGGGTTTCACCCAATCAAACTATAGGCGACTTTCGTGAAGCCGCACAGATGCTTTTAGGCTTGCCAGAAAAACCTCCTTGTAAAGTTGTCTTAGAAAGGACAGAAGAAACATTGAGAGATAGCTTAACCTTTGGAGATGTAGAAATCAAACAAAATGATAAGATTATACTGATTTCGCCAACGCCGATAATTCCAACAACTTTAATAACTTCACCCCTCAAATCACAAGATACTCCAGAGACAATCTCTAAAGAAATACCTGATTCCCCAATCTCTCCAGACGACAATACACCTATTCCTGAGCCTCCAACTAAAGACGCTAATTCAGGATTAAAAGATTTGCACAAACCGATAATCACTAGCAGCATTATCCTTGGCATATTTGTCTTAGCTGGTTTAGCATTAAGCAAATATCTACCGAGCTTTTCTACTTTGCAGCCACAATCGACACAAACATCATATCCAACACCAGATGTAACACCAAATTTAACTCAGCCTACTCCAGTTCCTACAACTTTTGCCCCTTCAATTCCTCCTATTTCGCCACCTTCTCCAACTCCATTCTCTCCTCCTCCTGTGCAACCTAGCATCAACAATAATACTAATGCCACAATTGTAGGACAACCAGGAAAGAAAAATATTCGCAGAGGTCCTGGTTTAGAATATGCACCAAGACATATTGCCTATCCAGGTGATCGCGTTCAAGTTATCGAATCTGCTAGAAATAGCGATAACTTCACTTGGTATCATATTTATTTTCCCCAATCGGGAGCAGATGGATGGATTGCTGGTAATTTACTTGCTGTTGATGGTCAAACTACTTATCCAAGTCAACCGGAAATCCAACCTCAATCTCAACCTCCACCAAAAGTTTCGTCCAGCGGAACCAATGCTACAGTGAGCGGTACTCCAGGAACTAAAAATATACGTTCTGGTGCTGGAACTGCTTATGGGGTGGTAAGAACCGTTCGTACAGGCGATCGCCTACAAATTTTGGGTAGTAGCTATGATAGAGGGGGTTATCAGTGGTATAAAGTCTATCATCCTCAGTCCGGTACGACAGGCTGGATTGCTGCTCAATTAATTAGCTCTGACTAGCTCTAGTGTGATTTTTCATCTACTACAACTAATATGAAATCTTTTATTTCAGCTTTTCGATATTTTATTATTCCTATAATTGTTGTAATGGGTGTATCGATTTATTTAGGGTTTAAACAGCCTGCTGAACCGCCAACCACTGCGATAGTTTCTACCTCGCCTTCAGTTTCTTCTACTTCTCTAATTTCTCCTGCTCCTATCCCTAAAAATACTCTAACGCCTCCCTTACAGCGACCTTATCCTTTGGCAAATACATCCAAAGCTTTGCCAGTTCCTTCACCCATGGTTACTGGTGCTGATGATATCTATTCACTATCTTCGCCACCTCCCAAGAATCACACTGTACTTTCACCCCCTAACCAAACTGAAATTCCTTTTCATATAAAATACGAAGAAAATGCTAATGATTTAGTGGAAATTGGTATTTTCTACGAACGTAAAGCATATCTAAATCGAGAAGCGGCAGAGATGTTTAAACAGATGCAATTAGCCGCTCAACAAGAGGGAATTGAGATCATTCCTGTTTCTGGCTTTCGCTCAGTTGCCGATCAAAAAAAGCTGTTTGAGCGACAAATTCAACGCCAAGGAAGCAAGAAAGCAGCCTCTAAACTGAGTGCGCCTCCAGGTTTCAGCGAACATCATACAGGCTATGCTCTCGATGTTGGTGACGGTAAAAGTCCTAATACTGTCCTCAAATTGACATTCGACTCTACTGAAGCCTATCGCTGGCTAGAAGTTCACGCTGCTCAATATGGCTTTGAACTATCATTTCCGAAAAACAATTTTCAAGGTGTTAGTTATGAACCTTGGCACTGGCGTTTTGTCGGTTCAGCAACAGCTCAAGAAATTTTTAGAGTAGCAAAGACACAAAGACAATGATTATACCCGGACTTCCCCGTTGACAAAAGGTCATTAGATAAAATTCTAGCGTTGAAACCAAAAATGTTGGGTTCTTCGTTACTTGGTATGATTCTATAGGGAGGCATAAATCGACTAAATCCTGATCTGGCAAAAGATTTAATTGATTAGTTCGCTCCAAATCGCAAACAATTGACAAAAATCGCAGTAATGTCTGTTTCTATAAGGGTTTCATCCCTTATAAACCTGTCCGTTGCATAGCACGAACCGAAGAACCAAAATTAGCACCAGAAAGCTATTTATAGTTAAACAGGAAAAACTTTGATCGCTTTTTCGTAGTAAGCTTGACGATCAGCTAGTCCGTTAAGACCACCATTCACTCGTCGGGTGATTTCTTCCACCGTTGCACCGCGGTCACAAAGAGCATTCATGTTATTATTATGCCACCAAAAACCGCCACTGGTAAAAGGATAGGTGGTACTAACATAATCAACTCCATCCATCACTTTCGGATCATGAATATAATTCGCAAAAGCTTGATAGTTACTGCGTCCCGTTAGTTGAATAACGCCTGCTCCCTTATATTTGGGACCATCTCCTGGATAAATATTTCCCAGGTCTTTCCGTCCGTTATACTCCTCACCGCTACCGAGTTCTTTCATCCATTTCAAGCCTCCACTTTCATGGGCAGTTTGGCTTAAAAAATGACACATTCGGGGGTGAGTGTTAATTTCAAAGCGATTTAAGCAAGAATTGAGATCTGCTAATTGTCCATCGCTAATGACATTACCATAGATAGATTCGGCTTGAGCTTTGGAGATTAAATTATTACCCCCTGGTAATTCTTTAAGTTCTAGTAAAAGTTTCGCCGAAGATGCTCCCAAGGTATCCAATTCGTCTTCTTTGATTTTTTGTTTGAATTGCTCAAAGGCTTGTTTTGTTTGGGGTCCATAAATGCCATCAACACCATTAGCAGGAATTAATCCGAGAACTTGCAAACGGGTCTGAACTTCTCGGCAAAGTTCCGAGTCTCCAGCTAAGTAATCAATAGGTTTAACGAGGTTTTGTTGAATGATGTCTTCTAATTTCATGGTGTTTATTTCCTAGTTTAGATTTTCCGATGGTGATCTTGGTTGTTTGGGCTGTTTTTGTATTTCCTGAGTCAGGAATTATAAGAGGGATAAAATTGCTGGAATTTTTCATTCCTTGCAAAATTTTTATCCCGTATTTGTCCCCTCAGAAATATGACCTTGTTCTGGGTTTGTGCCAGACCAGAGAACCATATTATGGGTATCAACATCCTCCTGTAACCAGTCAAATACAGACTTGGGATTTGTCGCTGTAATCGCCACTACATATTGAGGATTATTTGTTGTCAGATTTTGACCTTTAGCGACATACATAATATTATCCCAGCCATGACTTTTGGGAGCGTGATTAGAAATAACATTATCCCAAACTATCGTCCATTGAACGATTTTTGTTTTGTTACCATCACTGATATTAGCAAACATTAAAAGACAGAAAAGCAAAATAATTCTTTAAAAGTGTAGGAAAATTCAAAGAACTATTAGGACGAATTTTGGCTCTTCTAGGTTCTGTGTTATAAGTTTAACGGCTCTTCTCGACTTTGTGTGATAATTTTTACTTATAGAAAGTGAAATGCTGACTGGCAAAGACTTTTAAGACTATAGTTATTTCAAATAAGAACGAGACACTAGGCGACACAATAAGTACGAATAATTTCATCAAGGGTTGTCCCCACAGGAGCATACATTCTTGCCCTCTTTAATGCACTAAAATCA
>SFBI01000119.1 GCA_007095845.1 Microcystis aeruginosa Ma_MB_S_20031200_S102 | reverse complement strand
TCAGTTATCAGTTATCAGTTATCAGTTATCAGTTATCAGTTATCAGTTATCAGTTATCAGTTATCAGTTATCAGTTATCAGTTATCAGTTATCAGTTATCAGTTATCAGTTATCAGGAGTCAGTTATCAGTTATCAGGAGTCAGTTATCAGGAGTCAGGGGATTATTTTTATTTATTCTCCCCAGTTCATAATTCATAATTCATAATTCACAATTCACAATTCATAATTCACAATTCATAATTCATAATTCCCCACACCTTTTCAACAGGATTGAGAATCAGAGGCAAATTAACGCATATTATTGACCGCACCACTAACCAAACCAGCGCTAACATAGCGACCATAACCATCAAGACGGTTTTGTTGAGCGATTCGAGAGGGATTATTGACGAGATCGGCAACTCCCACACCCATCATCACCACGGAGATAACTGCGATTAAGTAGTTACGGACAAAAGTTGGATTTTGGTGGCTGACTAACATGGTTGTTACCTCTCTTTCCTGTCGATAACCTTAGAATACGAGAGGGTTTGGGGTGATGTCAGTCCCATGATTGCGGGTGACAGAAGTGGAAAAAAGTGGAATCCACAGATAAGCTATGATTTTTTGTCGATTAGAATCGGTAAATAGGGAATCGGGAACAGGAAAAGGGCAATATTCGTCGTCAATCTGGTTAAATAATCAGTAAATTCCCTAAAAACTGACATATTCTCCAGAATATGACCCTAGAAACAGCGATTATGACCATAAAATTTTTCTGGCCTTTAGTTTTAGGATTATCTATTATTGTTATTGACAATGGGCAATATCTAAGAGCAGAAACGGCAACTTTGAGCGCCAGTCAACGCCAACAACTGCGATCGCTAGATGCTAAGATTATTTTACCTAACTATATCCCCCCCGGATTTCGGGCCAGCGAGATTAAAATCCTCGCAGAAGAGGGGAAGGGATACGCAGTCCTCTTTGAAAATGCCGAGAATAGCTGTTTTTTGGTGGAAGGAATCGAAAACGCCAGGGGCGATGATGGTTTAGAATTAGAGGGAACCCTAGCGCTCAATTCCCCACTATTTGGAGAAGGATACTGGCTCAATTATGGTACACCCAAAGACGCGGAATTAAGGCAACAATTCCCCGAACCCGATTTGTATTCCGATTGGATGAAAATGGGAGAATATTTTTATCGTCTCAGTGGGGCATTAATTGCCCGGGAGGAGTATGATTATCCTAATTGCCGTCAAGATATTTCCCCATCGGAAGCGGTTAAAATAATCGAATCTTTTGGAGATAACAATTAAATTGAATTTATCTACAGTCATTTCTAATCTACAACAAAAAAGCAAGGAGCGGTTAGCTTGGTCTGATTTTTGCTGGTTAGGATTAGTAATAATTTTGGGACTGGTTATTAGGTTAACACAATTAACTAGCAAACCTCCCTGGACGGATGAATTTGCCACTATGGTTTTTAGTATTGGCAATAATTACCAGATAGTGCCGTTAAATCAAATAATTTCCCTAGACACTTTATTAGCACCTCTTCAGAGCAACCATCAGGCAACTATTGCCGATGTCATTAAATTAGTTATTCAGGAGGATAATCATCCACCTTTATATTTTATTTTCGCCTATCTCTGGAATAAATTATTCTTTGATCGGGGAGAATATGTATCTTTAGAAGGAATGCGATTGCTGGCAGTATTTTGGGGAGTTATTTCGATTCCTCTAATTTATTTTGTCAGTAAATTAGTCTTTAAATCTGTCTCGATCGCTTTTTTGTCGGCAATGTTAATGGCGGTTTCTCCCTACGCGGTTTTTATCTCCCAAGAAGCGCGTCATTATACTTTAGCGGTTGTATTTGTCCTTATATCTTTAGGCTGTTTTCTGAGGGCAAGCGGCAAAATTATCCACCGTAAGAGAATAGCCAATACTTTGGTTTTTTTCTGGTTAATTGTCAACTGTCTAGGGTTATTAGTCCACTATTTTTTTAGTTTAACTATTCTAGCACAAGCGATAACTTTATTATTGATTTTATTCAAGCAAATCAAACAAAAAAACTTTTGGATAACTAATTGGTGGCGTTTAAGTTTAGTTTTTTTAGGGAACTTGAGCTTTATTATTATTTGGTTTATCACCTTTGTACCCAAAGATTATGGCAATCAGATGACCGGTTGGATTCAGAGAGACAATGGTAGTTTTTTAGCAGTAATTAGCCCCTTTTTTCAATTACTGGGAACATTAATCACTATGCTTTCCCTGCTCCCCGTTGAATCAGAATCTTTAATAATTATCTTGATTTCTGGGGCAATAATGATCGGTTTTTTTCTCTGGATTATCCCACAATTAAAAACAGCATGGCTAGACTCCTATAAACCCGAATTAGGCATTCTCTCGGCATTTTTTCTCAGTTCAATTGCCATTTTCTTTGTGATCACCTATCTGCTCTCGATCGATATTACCCGGGGAGCTAGATATAGTTTTGTTTACTTTCCATCGGTAATTTTAATTCTGGCAATTTTATTAGATAATTTTTGGCAAAGGCAGCAGAAAAAAATAGTAATTATTGTCCTTATCATGGCTTTAGTCAGTTCCCTAAGCGTTACTTTTAATTTAGGCTATCGTAAGTATTATCGCCCAGATAAATTAGTTACCACTATCGAAAATAATAGCCATTATCCGTTAGTAATTGCCACTAGCTATAGAAGTTTGGTGCAGGTGGGAGAAATGATGGGAATTGCTTGGGAATTTAACCAAAGATTTCCCGATAAAAACCCTAAATTTATCTTGGTTAACTCAGAACAAAAGCCAAATTTTAATCTGTCATCTTCTCACCCTTTTGAATTATGGTTAATTAATTTCCATTCCCCAATAGAGCGCTCGGACTGTCAACTCTCAGAGCTATCCTCAAATTATGTAACAGGTTATCAATATCAAAAGTTTCTCTGTGGGCGATCAATGGAGTATAATAATAAAGTTAAGTAGGGCTATTAACTATGATTATTTGGGTAAATGAACAGATCGACCCCTGCGGTTTAGTACAAGCTTGTATTGCCTGTCAAGACGAACAAGCGGCAAAAGATTGTCATCAAAGTTGGTTAACCAGTCTTACGGACGAACAAAAAGAAGCGGGATGGATAGCAGTTTTAAGAACCGTAGAATCTTGGGATGATGTACCAGTAAATGCCCTGAAGTTAAGTTATTAACTATAACTATTCCCTGATATTTTTCCTAATTAATTTTGCTTAGACACTTAATGGTTCTTCCGAACTTACACTGTAGAAAATTCCCCAAGCTCCCTCTCTGTCCAGCAATGCTCTAAAGTTGATAAATACAATCTAACAAAAACTAAAAGCCTTGCTGTACAAGCTCTACAAGCATGAGTTGTTAATATTTTCGCATGACAGATTCGGTAGAGCCTACTTAATTATCTACTGATGAATAATTAAACTTTCTAAACTGGTTTGTAGATCTTGGGTTAATCGGGCGACGGCCGAGCGTCGATCGCTTTTGTAATCGGCATAGCGCTCGGATACAGAAATAGGTTTACCAATAGTTATTATAGCTTTTTGTTGACCAATTTGGGGACGGAAAAAGGGATTACCTCCCTTAATTCTTGTCACTAAATCCCAGAGTAATAAAATTGTCTCAGCAAATCTTTCTACAGTGGGTTTTTCTTTGACATAATAACCAGTTACTGAGACGAAACTTTCCACAATTCTCATGTGCCACATTTTTAAATTAGCTTCATCAGCAAGGCGATCGGCTAATCCTAATTCAAGGGGAGAAATAGAATGAGTGGGTTTTAATTCTTCCCGATAAATGCGTTCCCATCCTGCTTGTTCTAAACGACGACAGCGATCAATCACATTACCATTAGGAGAAACATTAAAATATTTTTCTACGGTTTGTAGGGCCACATCTAATAAATTGGCTAAACGTTTGGCTAGGGTTTCATTTGGATCATCACCATTAGTAGGCACTACAGGTAAAGATTGATAGTAGAAATCCCGATAAAAATCCTCCATTAAGGATAATAATCTTTCTCCTAACCGAAAGAGACGATCATATAAAACCTTTTCTTCTAGGGATGAATTTGGGATTGATTCTAAACCGCTATCGGTTTCTAAATTAGTTAAAATCTCCTTAATTTCTTGCCATACTGGAGTCAGATAAAAATACTGAATACCAATGGGTAAAATAATGACTTCCTGCTGTTGTTTAGCTTTTTTGACATCATCTACACCCCAAAAAGCCAATTGAGAAATACCCGGTTCAATAGCACTGACAAGCTCATTGTGTCCGTTAGTTGCCCCTTCTGGAGCAGCGGCTAAAGGATAATCTCCTTCTAATAATAAACGACGAGCTGATCGCAATCCGATTAAATCAGCTTTTCCCCTTTGAATTGGTGTGCCACCTAATTTAGAATATAACCATCCTACCCTTTCTCCAGCCCATAAAGGAATCCCTCGATCGTACATAAAATGAGCGTGAATTGGATTGTTTAATTTTATTCCTAAATCTTGGGCTTTTTTGGGTACTAATTTCCACAAAAGATAGGCCATACAGTAGGGATCGTTAATACTGGGATGACGAAAAGCAAGCAGTAAACGGACTTTTTTCTCTTGATTTTTTTGATAAAATGTGATTAAAGTTTCTAGATTGGCAGCAGAAATTTCTCTTAAGTTGGTTTGAGTTTGTAACCAAAGAGGTAAAAAGATTTGACATCCCTTTAAAAGCAAGAGATTAAGGTCAGGGGGGATAAACTCCAGAGGGGGTTGCGCGCCCAAAGATAGATTAGACATATAAGTAGTCGTGCCAAATAAATTTCCTAGTTAAGACAGTTATCAGTTATCAGATTTGAGGTTTCAGTTCACTGTTTACTCTTTACTGTTTACTGTTTAAGGAAGAATCCAAGAAAACTGGCTCTTTTAGGTTCTGTGTGATAAGTTTAACTTACAATACGATCGATCTTTGTGTCTTGTGTGTCTGGAGTGGTTCCTTCCACTCCCTCGCCAGCAGGACTGTATCTTAGAATACATTTTACCCACCAAATCCAAAAGAGCCGAAAGCTCTGACCAATAATTACCCACTGGTTAAAAGGTAATCACAGCAGCAAACAGGTGTCGAGCTAGATTTCAAATACACTGAGATTGCAGGCTCCCTCAACCGTAAAAGGAGAAATTAACCGACTTTGAGCGAGAAGGAACAGGAGCAGTTTACCTCCTCACCTAAATAAATACAGCTATACTATAGCTGTATCCCCATTTCCTGCAAACGAGCTGCCAGCCTTTGAGAACGCTGTCTTTCCGCTTCCAGAGCTTGCTGAGTGGCATTTAACTGCTCCTGTGCTGCAGCCGCTTGCTCCTGTGCTGCAGCCGCTTGCTCCTGTGCTGCAGCCGCTTGCTCCTGTGCTGCTTCTTCTGGCAAAGGGATTAAATTGCCTTCTGGGTCATAAAATCTCGCCCAAATTGCCGTTTCTCGGTCAATAGTACCCTCCCAAGTTCCCAACCAATAGCCTAAGGTTTCGCACCATAACCAGCCGCGCTCGTTTCGTTCTAAAGAATGGTAGCGTTGGTCGGCCCCTAAATGCCATCCTTGTAAAGAATTGGCATCAAAAGGATCGTAGATGAAATAATCCGGCGTGCGGAAGGTTCCCTCATAAATTGCCTTTTTTCGCACTTTATCAGTCTTAGCGGTACTAGGAGAGGTTAATTCCACGATAACGTCGGGATAACGTCCCTCTTCTTCCCAAATTACCCAACCCTGTCGCTCTCTGCTGCCATCGACATTAAGAACAGCAAAGAAATCTGGACCGCGAAAATCGCGATTTTTCGCCTGTTCGCGGCTGAAATAAATAAACATATTGCCACTGGTGTAGAAGTCGTCTCGTTCGCCGTAACCCTGCTGTAGGGAGCGAATCAAGACATTCATGGCAATGCGGTGTCGGTTGCTTTCCAAGGGTTCACCATCATCAAAAATTAAGTCTGTGGGGGGTGGGGAGGGTTCCCAGAAGTCCTCGAAATCTTCTTCTATCAGTGCCGGAGAGGTGGCAGTTTCGTCGCTTTTGGCAATCGTCATTTTTTCGGCCTCTCTAGGTGGGAGTATCCATGTTTTTGACTCTCGATCAACTCTATGATAACTTCATTGCCCACTTGATCATCTTTGCTCAAAAATATTATTGATGAATAAGCAAAAAATTTTTAACTCGCCCCAGTCTTAGGTGTTTGCGCCGAAGCTTGAGATAATCAAATAGCTATCATCTCAACAACTATCACCATGACGATCGATCCGCAACAACTAATCGAACTGGCTCTCAAATCGGGAGCAGTGGCAGCCGAAGTTTATCAATCTTCCTCCCTTTCCCATCCCGTTTTTTTTGAGGCTAATCGTCTCAAACAGCTAGAAAGTTCTGAATCTGTGGGAACTGCCTTAAGATTATGGCGCGAGGGTTGTCCGGGGTTAGCGGTGGGTTATGGTGATGTGAAACCGGAAATTTTAGTAGAAACGGCGTTAAATTTATCCTATCTCAATGCCCCCGAAGAAATCGAATTTTCGGCACCACGACAGGCAATTTATGACCCGATTGGACAAGATGTGGCGGTAGAATCTTTAATCGAGATGGGTAATCAAATGATTGGCCAAATTCGCCAAGTTTATCCTGAGGTTATTTGCAGTGGTGAATGGGAGTGTGAACGGGAAATCACCCGTTTGGTTAATTCCCAGGGTTTATATTGTCAATACACTGATACAGCTTTGAGTTATTATCTGGGGATTGAATGGGTGCGGGGGGAGGATTTTCTCGCGGTTTATGATGGGGAATATACTCGCAGTACACCTCATCCCGATACGGTAATTAAACAGTTATTACAGCGACTACAATGGGCAGCCAATAATGTGGACAGTCCCACGGGAAAATTACCAATTTTATTGACTGCTAATGCAGTTACCCTTTTATGGGGTACGGTGGGTATGGCTTTAAATGGTAAACAGATATTAGAAAAGTCCTCCCCCTGGAGTGATAAAATCGGTCAATTGGTGATGTCAGAAAAGTTGACTTTATCCCAACAACCGGACAGAGAACCCTATAGTTGTCCCTTTGATGATGAGGGAACTCCTACCAAATTTTTATCTTTAATTGAGGGAGGTAGAGTTAAGGAATTCTATAGTGATCGTACCACAGCTAGATTATTAAAAACTACTCCGACGGGAAACGGTTTTCGTCCTAGTTTAGGGGTTTATCCTATGCCAGATTTGGTTAATTTAATCGTGGCACCGGGAGAGGGAACTTTAGAGGATTTAATATTGCAAATAGATGAGGGTCTAGTTATTGACCAAATTTTAGGTCATGGGGCCGATATTTCGGGCGATTTTTCCGTCAATATCGATCTGGGTTATCGCATAGAAAAGGGCAAAATCACTGGACGAGTTAAAGATACAATGGTGACGGGAAATGTTTATACAGCTTTGCAGAATTTAATCGCTCTGGGGTCCGATAATCAATGGAATGGATCCTGTTATACTCCCTCGCTAATTGTTGACAGTTTATCAGTGGTGGGGTAAAAATGTTATCAGTTATCAGTTATCAGTTATCAGTTTACTGACCACTGAAATTAACTCAGCCTACTTTTTGGGGTTAATTTTTTGGGGCTTTATTTGACCTGAAAAGAAGGGGTTCGCAGGCAGGCACGGATTCCCATTATATAAGAAATTATCTGTCAAGTCGTGGGGTTTTGTCAAGCTTTTTTGGAAAAAAAATTTAACCGATACTCAAGGGGAGAAAATTGTCGGCAGAAATATTATTTAATCCCCCCCGTGAGTCGGTATTTTTCAGCGTGGCATTAACGCTTTAGTTGTCGAGGCACCAAGGCGATTTAATTGCCGATTAATTTGCCATCCGAGGAGGGTTAAACCCACCCACTGACCGAAGATTGCCAAAGCGAAAGAGGGAAGTGTAGCGTATTTAGTAGCGGCAATGGGAAGAAAAGTAAAAAACCATAACAGCGGAGATTGACTGGGATCAACTCCCAAGACAGCGAAACAGAGAAAGGGGAAAATAATCAAAATGCCGATGCTAGTGGCTGCCAGCAAAGCGCGTTTATTTGTGCTGCCTAACATCAATAATTGGGCGATAGCAGCATAGACTAAAATCATGTTCATTGCCAAGAGAAACCCGGCTGCAGTGGCTAGTTTATATTGATGGAGAGGGGCGATAAAAATAGCGGGAAGGATGAATAAAATGGCAATGGCGACGTTAATAGCCATGGCTAGGGTAGAAGGACTTTTTTCGCCAAAGATTAAAGCTTTCCCCAGACTAATGCCCGTTTTTCCTTGTAGATGACGATAGCGCGCCCAATCTTGGAGAGTTTGACGGGGGGGAGTGAGGGCAAAAAGGATTAACAAGCCGAAAATTGCCACAAAAACGCTAAGAATCGCAAAATTATCGAAAAGATAGCTCGGTTCCAGAGTTTGCAAGACAAAACCTAGGCTAATAGCGCTAAAACAGCCCATCATCCAATAACTTTGGGGTTTACTAACAAGAGTAGCGAGGGGATTATGGAAGCGACGCTGGATAATTCTGGTTAAAACGTAGGTGCAGAGGGCAAAATTGAGCAAAATTAAGCTAATACCCGTTATAACCGATTGCCAGAGAGATTGACCGTACCAACGCAGATCGAAGATTTGTGAGATTCCTAGATAGCGCACCGCATCGGGGGGGAGAAAGGTAGCTTTAACTAGATAGGGAAGGACAAAACTAGGATTAAAGAGAATTAACCAATCAAAGGGGGTACGGGAACCGCCATAGCCCGATAAAGTAAAAATAGTGCTATAAAACACAAAGATTAAGACTGCAGCACTGCCCAACCAGGGTTGAAATCCCCCTAACCATGGCGTGGCCAAAGCGAAACTCAGGGCAGCATGATAGAAAAAGGCACAACTAGCGATTAGAACCCCGTAGAAGGCTAAAATTAACGAAAAGGGAATACCTGCTAATAAACCCGCTCCCAAGTGAAAGGGTAAAGCGAGAAGACAGACGAGATAGAGGAGAATGGGAACCCCGAAAATTTTGCCGATAAAAATCGTTTTGGCGGGTTGGGGACTCAGACGGATAAAATTAAGTGTACCCCGGCGCTCTTCCCCGGAAAGATCGGCGATTAATTGATAGGTTCCCACCACTAAAAGAGCGAAAATGCCGGTAATACTCAGAAAAGTGAAGATATCTAACCACCATAACTGGGAGACAATCATCCATTGACCATTTAGGTCTTGGATACAGTATTTAAGCTCACTATAGGGATAATAGTCGTTGTTATTGGGGGGATTAGCAGTACAGTAACGACTAAATCCCGCCCCTACCGGCAGTAGATTTTTGTAGTACAAATAAACTAATAATTGACCAACAAGGGAGATAATCGAAGCGATCGAGATATTTTTCGGGGTTAATCTTCCTTGCCATTCTCGCATAATTTGCGGGTTGGTTTGGGTGAGGCGATCGATTATTGTCGCTATCATATTTTTGTCCTCTCTACAGCCTTTATTAGGAGCTAATTCTAGACTAACCCAGTAACTTCTCGATCGGTTTGGGGATGAAGAAATCCATCGAGATGCAGGGAATCAAAAAGGGGAAAAGTGCCAGACCAGGGAGCTTCTGTTTTACACTAGAATTTGGCCGCCTGAATCTAGATCTATGCCCACTCTGACCCTCAATTTTCCCCTGACTGCCGTTGTCGGCCAAGAAGCGATCAAATTAGCCCTACTCTTAGCCGCCGTGGATCCCGCCCTCGGGGGTGTGGTGATTGCCGGTCGTAGGGGAACCGCCAAATCAGTCATGGCGCGGGCGATACATTCTCTATTGCCACCGATCGAAATTATCGCGGGTAATGTCTTTAATTGTGATCCCAACAATCCCGACGAATGGGACGATCGCACTAAAGAAGAATATAGCAGTGGAGAAGTCCCCACGGAAGTTATCCGGGCCCCTTTCGTGCAGATTCCCCTAGGAGTCACCGAGGATCGTTTATTGGGTTCCGTCGATGTGGAAGAATCGGTGAAACAGGGGGAACCAGTCTTTCAACCCGGTTTATTAGCCAGCGCCCATCGGGGAATTCTCTACGTCGATGAAATTAATCTACTCGATGACCAAATTGCTAACCAATTACTAACAGTTTTAAGCGAAGGACGTAACCAAATCGAACGGGAAGGCATCAGTTTTCAACATCCCTGTAAACCGCTTCTGATCGCTACTTATAACCCAGAAGAAGGGGACTTACGAACCCATTTATTAGATAGAATTGCCATTGCTCTTTCCGCTGATGGTGTCCTCAGTTTAGACCAACGAGTCACCGCCGTCAATCAGGCGATCGAGTATGCTGTTTCTCCCAGCGCTTTTATCGCCCAATATGCCCAAGAAATGGACAATCTAAAAACCGAAATTATCCTAGCGAGGGAATGGTTAAAAGAGGTAAAAATTAAACCAGAACAAATTAGTTATCTAGTGGAAGAAGCGGTGCGCGGTAGGGTAGAAGGTCATCGCGCCGAGATTTTTGCCGTGAGAGTAGCCAAGGCGGCCGCCGCTTTAGAAGGTCGGGATTTAGTCAGTGCCGATGACTTAAAAAGGGCCGTCGAATTAGTTATTGTACCTCGATCGCTGATTACACCGCCACCCCCAGAACAGGAACAACAGCCACCACCACCACCGCCACCACCGGAACCGCCCCAAGACGAAAACCAGCAGGAACAGGAAGAAAAAGAGGAGGAGAAAGAGGAAGAAAAAGAACCGGAACAGCCGGATAATCTGCCAGAAGAATTTGTTTTCGACCCGGAAGGGGTTTTACTGGATCCCAGTGTGCTGTATTTTGCCCAGATGGCCCAGCGTCAGGGGAAATCGGGGGCGCGTAACCTGATTTTCTCGGAAGATAGGGGACGTTACATTAAGCCGATGTTACCCCGGGGCAAGGTGAAAAGAGTCGCCGTCGATGCCACTCTCCGGGCGGCCGCACCCTATCAAAAAGCCCGTCGCTTAAGGAATCCCGAACGTCATGTGATTATAGAAGAAGGGGATCTGCGCTCAAAACGGCTGGCCCGCAAGGCCGGTTCTTTAATTGTCTTTGTGGTTGATGCCTCCGGTTCCATGGCCCTGAATCGGATGCAGTCGGCTAAAGGTGCGGTTATGCGTCTGTTAACGGAAGCTTACGAAAATCGCGACCAGATTGCTCTGATTCCTTTCCGGGGTGAGCGAGCAGATGTACTATTGCCACCGACCAAATCGATTACCCTAGCGAAAAAACGTCTAGAAACCCTGCCCTGTGGCGGCGGTTCCCCCTTAGCTCACGGTTTAACCCAAGCGGTTCATGTGGGGATGAATGCCCGTTTATCGGGGGATATCGGTCAAGTGGTGGTGGTGGCGATTACCGACGGGAGAAGTAATATTCCTTTGGCGAAATCTTTAGGCGAACCGATTCCAGAGGGGGAAAAACCCGATATTAAGGCAGAACTGCTCGATATTGCCGCTAAAATTCGCTCTTTAGGCATTAAACTGCTGGTTATCGATACGGAGAAAAAATTCGTCTCCACTGGTTTTGCCAAAGAATTAGCCCTAAAAGCTGGGGGTAAATATTATCATCTACCCCGGGCCACGGAACAAGCGATCGCATCTATGGCGCGAGGGGCAATTGCGGGACTGTAGCTAGTGGTTAGGGGGTGCAGATCATTTTTGTCAATCTACCATCCCCACCCTAGCTTTAAACCTTACTCTGTCAGGGTGACTATTCTTGGGCTAGAAACAAATCGCACCCCCAAATGCGAGATGCTTACACGCAGTTTTTCATACATTTGTATTAATTGAAAAGTTCCCGATAATTTCTCGGCGGTGGATATTTCTGTAATCTTGAGACACACACCTAAAAATTGGCTATTGACTCTAATTTTGCTGATTTTCTGTTTTTTTTGGTCTCGTGTGGCAGAATCTAGAAAAACTTAACAATAATCAGGAATCAGCGAGAGATATACTACAAACAAACATGAGCAAGTTTTAATTAAGATAACTATGAGCTTTCGATTTGGCAAAATTTTGATAGCAGGGGTATTAGCGACACTTTTGCTAGTAACTTCCTGTGCTAAAGCTCCCTCGCAATTTGACCAAGCGCAACAGGAAAGTACCGCTCGCGGGGCGGTGGCAGTGGTGAAAGAATCCACCTCTGGCGGCAGTTTTAATCGGTTTTTCCCGCCTTCTGGGGGGGGATACGAGCGCGTCTATACCCAGGAGAAAAAAGGCTTTGCTGAGGCAAAACTGAAGCAAGATGGCAAAGTTGTGGCCATGTTAGCCATATCTGACATTAGCAATAATCCCGCCGCGGCCAATAAATTCCAAAACAGTCAAACCACAATCAAAGGTTTTCCCTCCATCGAACAGGGTGCGACCGCCAGCACCGTTTTAGTCAATAATCGCTATCAAGTCAAGGTTTTATCGCGGGATGCGGATTTTGCTGCCAGCGATCGCCAAGCTTGGTTAGCTAAGTTCGATTTAGATGGTCTAGCAAAATTAAAGTAAGGAGACATCCGTGAGTAAGCCAATTTTTGAACTGGTGGACGAATTACCGACTAATAATCTCACCGTCAAAGTCCTCAAAACCCTTGATTATGTGGTGCCGGGAGAGTGGGATAACCTAGTCGGGTTTAAAAATACGATTATCAAAGTCACTGGCGAAACCGACGAAAGTATGATCCAACAGATTGGCGATCGAGCCGTTTGGTTGTTTAATGATAAATCCCAGGGCTATCAACGGGCCCTCTGGCTCTACCAAACCATCGACAGCGCCGATAATGCCCTAGCCGCCGCCTCTCTTGCCAATGCCGTCGGTGGTAAAATTCCTCTGATGGGTGGTTTAATCGAAAAATTAACCCCTGCCCCCGAAAAAGCGCAAACCATCGATCTGACTTTGAAATTAGTGACCGAATTAATCGCTTTTTGTCAAATTAATGGCATTCCGGGGGATAGTATCGATGATTTCGTCGCTTCTCTGGGAGATTATAGCGGCGAATCCCTGATGCGGATGGCGGCGTTAGTTTGTTTGGATGGTTTAATTCCCCTGGGGGGCAGTTTTATCCGCAAAGTGGAATCCACCCTCAGTATTCTCCACCCAGAAGAATTAGAATCTAACTCCACTTTCGGCAGTATTAAAGAATTGATTCCGGGGGGAAATACTGCCAGAAAATTAGACTTTATCGGTCACAGTTTCGACTCGACTAAAGCTTGGATGAGTGGTTTTGTCAGCGATCGCGATTTGAGCCAGCAGGGATTATTGAGCAAAATTCAGGGATTTATCGACTTTTCTGCCGATAAATTGGTATATGTTGGGGCATTCCTCGATATGACCACCAATTACTATGAACACACCGGTATTCAAACCCTCGCTCGTCGCTTAATCGAAAGAGCCGTGGCGGAAATTTAACTGCAAGACTCTGAAACAACTGAAGAAAAAGCCCTAGAAAAACGGGAGGAGTTGACTGAAGCTGGTGATATAGTATCTCACCAGAAATGCTCCTCTTTTCCCCTCAGAATGTAGGTGTTTACTTCAGCTATCAAAAAGCAGTCAGTGAAATGTACGCACAACCCGGAGCGATCAAACAAACCCGATAAATTTTCCTGTCCCCAACCTGATATGATTAGAATTGGCGATCCTACGATTAAGACCAATGCAAAATTTTCCTATCTCTAAACCCCAATGATTTAGGGCTTTTTTACTTGTAAATTTGTCGTTAAGGAGAGCAGCAACAGTTTATTTTTTATCTTTATCCCCGCCTATCTAACCGCTCATGTCTATTGAAGAAGCCTTGAAACTCCTAAAAGAATATGGATGTATTAAACTAAAAATTGCCCAATCTCCTGAAGAAGAAGAAGCTCTAAGACAGGCAATTTTATTAGTTAACCAAGGTTCGGAATCAATTAATTTAGGTATCTGTGCCGATAACGATGAAGAGGGATTTAAAGCCTTAAAAAGTTATCTAAAAGCCCTAGGATATACCCTACCTAATAGTCTCCCAGAAGACCAGCCAGAACTGGGAGCGGTGTATATTAAATATAATACCCAAAGACAAGCTTCCTATCTCGATTCCTATACGGGAACCTATCGCGGTGTTCTGATTTCTTGTCAATCAGAAAATGATCAATTAGTCGGTACTTATGGTCACTTTCCCCTCGATTTATTCTCTTAAGAGGCATAGTTTTGGGGCTATTGAAGTGATTAACCATCATCGG
The DNA here is from genome assembly GCA_007095845.1 of Microcystis aeruginosa Ma_MB_S_20031200_S102. Taxonomy (GTDB): domain Bacteria; phylum Cyanobacteriota; class Cyanobacteriia; order Cyanobacteriales; family Microcystaceae; genus Microcystis; species Microcystis aeruginosa_D. Next base: position 11,998 of record SFBI01000119.1, on the reverse strand, counting down.
CACCCCCCTGATCAAGAGTGGATTAAGGGGGGATCGGCACCCCCCTTATTAAGGGGGGATTAAGGGGGGATATATTGAATTCTTAACTTTTTACCTGAAAAAAATATGTATTTGTTAATTCCAGCAGCGGGAATGGGTAAACGGATGGGCAGCGATCGCAATAAGTTACTGCTCACCCTGCACGGAAAACCGCTCCTCGCTTGGACTTTGCTGGCTGCCATGCAATCTAGGGCAATTATCTGGATTGGGATTATGGCACAACCGGAAGACTTTGAGGAGATCCGAGCAATCATCACCGCCATAAATGCCCTTAAACCCGTGCAAATCATCCAAGGAGGCGAAACCAGACAAAAATCAGTTTACAATGGCTTACAAGCCCTACCAGAGGGGGCTGAGACGGTTTTAATTCACGATGGGGCGCGCTGTTTAGCCACCCCCGAATTATTCGATCGCTGTGCCGCCGCTTTAGCCACTTGTCAGGGTTTCATAGCGGCGATTCCGGTGAAAGATACGATTAAAATTGTCGATAGCAAGGGTTGGATTGAGGATACACCCGATCGCTCGCGGTTGTGGGCAGCCCAAACGCCCCAGGGTTTTCAGGTAAAATTATTAAAAGAATGTCATGAACAGGGCCGAAAATTAGCTTGGGAAGTCACTGACGATGCTGCCTTATTAGAAAAATGTGGTTTTCCCGTCAAAATTGTCGTCGGTGAAGAAACTAACTTAAAAATTACTACCCCCGGAGATCTGGCAATTGCCGAATATATTTTAAGTCAACGTTTGCCATAAAAGTTGACAGTGATTGTATTAGACTAGGTAGCGGTCAACTCTAGGCGGTCTCTGATGACTTTTCCCTTTATATCAGTAATCATTCCCATCTACAATGGCGAAGATGATCTTCCCGATTTGCTCAAATGTTTGCAAAATCAAAGCTATCCCCGAGAGCAAGTGGAGTATCTTCTCGTAAATAACAATAGCAGCGATCAAACTGGGTCTATTTTAGAACAGGCAGTGATCAAGAGCAAAGGGTCAGGATTTCCGTTAGTTGTTCTTTCAGAAAATCAGATTCAAAGTTCCTACGCCGCTCGTAATTTAGGCATAAAAACTGCCCGTTATGATCTGTTAGTTTTTACCGATGCCGATTGTCGTCCTTCCTATCAATGGTTAGAAGAAATAGTTAAACCCTTTAGGGATGCTGATATCGGCATCGTTGCGGGGGAAATATTCGCCTTAACTGGTAACTCAATCCTAGAGAAATATGCTGAACGTCGAGAGATTCTCTCGCAAAAATTTCTCTTAGAACACCCTTTTTATCCCTACGGTCAAACAGCTAATCTAGCAATTAGAAAAGCCGCTTTCGAGAAAGTTGGTCTATTTCGTCCCTATTTAAGCACGGGTGGGGATGCCGATATCTGCTGGCGAATTTTGCGAGAAACTCAATGGCAATTAGCCTATGCACCCACCGCCGTTATTTCCCATCGTCATCGTTCGACTATCAAGAGTTTTCGCAGTCAATTTCAACGTTACGGCCGCTCAAATCGCTATTTACATGAACTACATGGTTCTGATTTACAAAGGAATTTTACTAGTTCCGAATTAATTTATCGTCTCGGTCGTTGGTTATTAAAAGAACTACCGAAAAATACTCTCAAGTTAATGTTTGGTAAAGCTGATATAGTAGATTTATTGGCTACTCCCCTGGATTTGATTGGGTTTCAGTCCCGCAGCCAAGGACAAGCTACGGCTAAATTACCCGAAAAAGCTCAAGAAATCGAATGGCTTTAATTCAGTTATCAGATGTGAGTTTTCAACCCATATTCCGTACCCTAAGTGTCACATTGATTCCATAGCACAAACTGAAAAATCTCATTTATAGCGTTTCCTGTTCGCAAGAGGTACATTATCGATGTTGAAAAGCTTAATCAGCAAGGGTATGAGAACCGCTATAATGGAATTTGCCAGTTAAAAGCAAGGAAAAAATTACAGTTATTGATTGAGTAATATAATTAGAAACAATGCCCAATTTTAGCATTGATTTTCCCTTTTAAAATGCCAGCCTAGTAAGTACCTAAGCAAAATTAATTACACATATCTAACCACCTCTTGCCTCTTGCCTATTGCCTTTTGCCTATCCTAACCAAGAAATTAATTTTGCACGACTACTTAGATCTACAAAAATAAGAAAAAACTAACCATTAGCTTTAAAACGCAAAGAAATTGTGATATTAAATTCGTTGGGTATAGGTTATACTAAATCCGTTGAGTACAGGCTAGTTATGAGAAGAGGCAAAAGGCAAAAGGGAATAAATAATCAGTTTTTAATATAGCGTTTCTCACACCTGTGTGGTACAGTTAAACCTTTGCTGATTAAGCTTTTCACTATCGACAATGTACCTCTTGCGAACAGGAAACGCTATAACTGGATTTAGTATTACTTATAAGGATAGGCCGAAGCCTACCCCCACGAAAAACTTTTTCAGCAAACCCCAATTAGAGTTGACAAATACCTAAAAAAGGGTGGATTAACTTCAAGATAACCACCCGAAAACTACCATTAATTATCTGTAATCAACCGGTATTTCTCATCCCTGCGGCAATACCATTAATCGTCATTAAAGCACCCCTTAATAACTCCTCTTTAGAATAGCGGAAATGAATCACACCAGATTGGGCTTGACTATTGTATTGACGTAAACGCTTCAGGAGAGACACCTGTAGGAAACCGAGGGGAACGATCGAACCGTTGCGTAACTGCACCGAGCGCTGTAAATTCGGATCATTATCTAATAAGTTTTTCTCGCCAGTGATCTGAAGAACAATCTCGCTGGTGCGATTATATTCCTCTTTGATCCTTTCAAACAGACGTTCAAAACGTTCTCGATCTTCCTGCTTAGAAAGTTCACTGACGTAGTGATAAGCCATCTGTAGATCCACCTTCGATAGAGTCATTTCTGCCTTAGAAATCACCATCTGGAAGAAAGGCCACTTGTGATAAAAATGGCGCAACAATTCTAAATTTCGGTTAGGAGAATCATCGAGAAATATCTGTAACGCTGTCCCTAAACCATACCAAGCTGGTAAAAGAAAACGGGTTTGGGTCCAACTAAATACCCAGGGAATTGCCCGCAGGGTACTTAAATCCTGTTGACCACTTTTCCGGCGGGCCGGTCGGGAACTAATCTGTAAAAGACTAATTTCAGGAATGGGAGTTACAGACAGGAAGAAATCTAAAAAGTCCGGTTCTTCATAAATCAAACTGCGATAGGTTTGCCGCGAACGGGTGGCCAAGTCCTCCATGATGCGATTCCAGGGTTCAAGATCATCAAAACCACTGCCCAGTAAACTTGCCTGTATGACTGCTGTTACCGCCGTTTCGAGGTTATACAAGGCCAATTCTGGTAAAGAGTATTTCGAGGCTAAAACCTCGCCCTGTTCGGTGATTTTAATGCGACCGTTAATAGTTCCCCGGGGTTGGGCGAGGATAGCGGCGTAGGCCGGTCCACCACCGCGACCGACGGAACCGCCCCGGCCATGAAAAAGACGTAGATCCACGCCGTATTGTTTAGCGGTTTTCTGTAAAGCCTTCTGAGCTTTATGAATTTCCCAATTACTGCTTAAAAAGCCAGAATCTTTATTACTATCGGAGTAACCCACCATAATCTCCTGTAAATTAACCGGTTCGAGGATGGCAGGTTCCGGGGTCACGTTCTCCCCGTTTAAAGCCGCTAAATGGTCGTAACCGCCGGCTAGGGTTGCCCGATAGAGGGGCAATTCAAACAAAGTCTGCATGATGCCGGGGGCGTGTTTGAGGTCATCGACGGTTTCAAAGAGGGGAACGATGCGGAGGGAACTGCGGCTAGTGGCGGGGTCGTATAAACCGGCTTCTTGGGCTAATAACAGCACTTCTAGCACATCGCTGGCCTCGTTGGTCATGCTGATAATGTAGGTTTGGCAGATTTCCAGGCCAAATTCCCCTTGCAGACTTCTTAAAACTCGCAGGGTTTCAATGGTTTCGCAGGTTCTTTCCGAAAAGGGCATTTCCCGGGGAATTAAGGGCCGACGGGTTTTTAATTCCGCCACTAACCAGGCGATTTTTTCTGATTCGCTTAATTGGCCGTAGGGTTTGGGTAAAACTCCGAGATAGGCGGCGATTTCTTCGATACATTCGGCGTGACGGGTGGATTCTTGCCGAAAATCTAACTGAGTCAGGACAAAGCCAAAAATCTCCACTTGGGCAATCAGTTGATCCAGTTCTTGACAGGAAAGACCAGTTTGCAAGAGACTGCGCTGTAATAGCTGTAATTCAGCTAAAAACTCGGAACCGGAGCGATAGATGTTGGTTTCGTTGAGTTTAGTTAATAATTGTCGTTCTTCCGGGTCATTGAGGCGATTATTGCGATCGCGTGTATTTTCCAGACGTTTTTGAATAAAGGCCAATTTGAGGCGATAGGGTTCCTGACGGTAGCGGATTGCTAACTGGCTATAGATTTCGGGCATTTGCTGTTTATCTCTGTCCAGGGAGTCCAGCAATTCCGGCAAGACGTGACACCAGTGCAGGGAGGCACTTAAAATACTGGTCAGGTCGCGAATAGCATCGAGATATTTTTTAACAACGAGATTGCGCTGATAACAGCAGGTTTTCCAAGTGACTTCGGGGGTAACGGAGGGATTGCCATCCCGATCGCCCCCAACCCAAGAACCGAAGCGACAGAAGTTATTTTTCGGCGCTTGTAAACGGGGAAAGGAGGATTGTAGGCTTTGCTGCAGACGCAGGGTTAACTGGGGTAGGGAATCAAAGAGAACTTCATCGAAGTAGTGCAGGGCATAATCTACTTCATCGACGACAGTGGGTTTAAACTGGTGTAGTTCATCTGTTCGCCACCAAAAACGTATTTCTTCTTTTAACTGTTTGGTGACTGTTTGTGCTTCTCTGGAGTTAGTTAACCCCATACTGCGAAAGATTTCTTCTGCTTGGTCGAGTTTTTCGAGAATGCCCGAAATGCGGCGCTGTTTAATGCGAATGGTATGACGGACAATTTCCGTGGGGTGGGCCGTAAAAACTAGACGGATATCCAATTGATCGAGAAGACGCTGGATTTCTTGGGGAGGGACGTTAACTTGTTTAAGATAGGGAAATAACCAGTGAAATAGTCCCGATTTTGGGGTGGAGTTATCGGACCCGTTCAGGGTTTTTTCTAGCCAATCGGCCCCGACAATGGTGGCTAAAATGCTTTTTTGTGGTGGGTCTGTCTTGGGACTTTCGTTTTCTTCCCCGATCACCGTCCGTCGCAGTAGTTGCTGATCCCTTTGTTCGTAGTGTTGTTCAATGATATTGATTAACTGGAAATAGAGGGCAAAAGCACGGGTAACTTTGATCGCTTCCCCTAGTTCCAAATCTTCGATCATTTTGGCGATCATTGCTTCTGGACTATCATCGGTCACTTGTCCTTCCTCAGAACAGAGATGGCGCAGTAATTCCAGTAAATCGACTAATTCTTGACCACATTCGGAGATCAAGACTTCTTTCCATAAATCTTCGATTAATTTCAGTCTTTGCTGCAGAAACAGGTTGGAAGTGCTGAAAATATCCTGTTCGGTTTCGGTTGAGGGGACAAGGACGCTCATAATTTCAGTAATCAGTAATCAGTAAACAGTAATCAGTAAACAGTCATCAGTCATCAGTAAACAGTCATCAGTAAAAAGAAAGCTCAGAACTTGCCCCTTAATAATATTCACTGAAAACTCAAATCTGATCATTGATAACTGATAACTGATCACTGATTACTGATATATCGGGATTAGTTCTTTACGGTTTGTCAAAAATGAGATTGTATGCCAAAGAATCACATTTTTTCCTATTTTTAACAAAAATTTCACTATTATTGCCTCTTTTCAGGGGGGCAAAAGGACTTTTTTCTTGGATTATTGGTCACTGTTGACCGGTAACTGCTCGGGAATATTGAGAAGGGGCAAGCGATCGCCGCGAAACAATTCTTCACTTTCCTGGCCCAATTCAATTAACCAATAATTGAGGGAACGCAAGACCAGATAGGAAAGAAGAAAGGGACTGACCGCTAGACTAATCCAAAGCTCGATCGGTTGAGTTTTCATGGCAATTTTTAGGTTAAAGGACGGCGTTTGATGCGACGAATCGGAAAATTAGCAATCAGGGCGGTAGTTCGTTGGTCACTTTCTAAAAGTAACTCGGTTTCCTCGGTGTCGATATCAAGATAACGACTGACCACTTCTAAGATTTCTTGACGCATCATATCGAGAATTTCGGGACTAAGATCGGCGCGATCATGGGCCAGAATAAGTTTTAAGCGTTTTTTAGCTTGGTCGCCACTTTTGCCCGAACCGCGCCATGCTAGAAGTTTATCGATCAGGTCATTCATAGTAGGTTATGGGGTTGAGATGAGACAGTTTAAGGCCCAAACAAGCGACGACGCAGACGAGCAAGAAAACCTTCTTGACCGGCCATTAAATCTAGAAACGGCACATCGCGACCCTGTAAACGTTGGGCAATGTTTCTAAAGGCCATAGAGGGGAGAGAAGTCTTCTCCTCTAATACTAATGGTTCCCCTTTATTAGTGGAAATAATAATTCTTTGATCGTCGGGAATAATCCCCAACAGGGGAATTACCAATAAGTCGAGAATGTCCTCGACGCTGATCATCTGATTCAGTTGGATCATTTCTGGCCGCAGCCGGTTGACAATCAGACGGATACTTTTAATATCCTCGCTTTCTAGTAATCCTACCACGCGATCGGCATCTCTCACCGCCGACATTTCTGGGGTAGTAACGATGATCGCTTCCTGGGCAGCAGCGATCGCATTGCGGAACCCCATTTCAATTCCTGCCGGGCAATCAATCAATACATAGTCATAACTTTTTGACAATTGGGCGACTAAATCCTTCATTTGATCGGCAGTAATTGCCTCTTTGGTGCGGTTTTGTGCCGCCGGTAATAAAACCAGATTTTCCTGTCTTTTATCCTTAACTAAAGCTTTATCAAGACTACAATCTCCCGCCACCACATCGAGGGCAGTATAAACGATACGCTGCTCTAATCCTAACAATAAATCGAGATTTCTTAGTCCGAAATCGGCATCAACAAGGGCGACTCGACAGCCTAATTGAGATAAGGCTGAACCTAAGTTCGCCGTTACCGTCGTTTTACCGACTCCTCCCTTTCCCGATGTCACCACAATTACACGAGCCATAATTTATATCAGTTATCAGTTATCAGTTATCAGCTATCAGTTATCAGTTATCAGTTATCAGTTATCAGCTATCAGCTATCAGCTATCAGTTTTATAGAGGTTTTCGTTTCAACGCAGTTAATCGCTATTTTTACCAGTCACTGAATCACTGTTTACTGATCACTGTTTACTGGTCACTGATCACTGTTTACTGGTCACTGATCACCTTTTTTCGACCCACCCCACTTTATCTTTAAAGGTGTAGGTTCTGGAAAAATTATAAGCCCCAATGATGCGAATTCCTCCTTCGCTGATACAGGCGATTTCTGGTTCTATGCGATCGCTATCTAAAGCCGGGGCCCGTGCCACTAATTCCGCGATCCTCAGTTGAGTTAAATCGATTCGCAGGGCCATGATTAGCGCCGCTCGATCGCATCGGAATCCCGCATGGGCTACACCGCGTAAACTCCCCCAAACTAATATATCGCCATCAGCGACGATCGATCCACCAGGATTGACATCGCCCATGATTATAACTGTACCGGGGTGACGGATTTCTACACCCGATCGCAGGGTGGTTTTTAAGTACAAAGGTTCGGCGAGGAGGGATGGCAGCGGTTGCTCGTCCCCGAAAACCGTGGGACTCGATCGCATTTGTTCGACATTGTAACCCATAGTTGCCGCTGCCACTGCGGTTTGTCTTCTTTGAGTTTGGATCGTGTGCAGGGGTAATTCGGCGCTGTCTAAAATTGTGGCGATCGCTTGTAGTTGCCGCGTATCCATCAGGCGATCGCTTGCTTGTAAGTGTACAGGTGTTCTAGCGGGGCAGTTTTGACCGCTATTACGGAGATAATATTTCAATCCTGTCAAGATATCTGTCCAATCCTGACTTGTCTCCCCGGCGCTGGTTTTGGGTAAAATTAGCACCAATTTCTCGCCCTCACTTTTTAGGTGAATTTGGGCGTATCTTTCCATGACCGAGGCTGATGGCTCAATTTTTTCGGTTTCTAGGTCGATTTCTTGATTTATTTCGGTTTTAGTTTCATCCATAAAGATAATTTTTCACTTAAAAAAGACAAAGCGCAAAATAGCGATCAGCAAACCGACGGAAGCGGTAATCAGTGAACCGCCTAAAATGGTTATCAATGCCCAAATTTGATTTTTTTGACTGCCCTCGACTATTTTAAGGCGATTATCTATCCCTTCGACTCTTTCGGTTAATTTTGCCTGTCCTATCTCTAGGGATTTAACATCTTGCTTGATTTCCTTAATATCAGCTTTAATTTCGCCAATATCAGCCTTAATTTCGATGATACTATTCTCGATCGCCGTGAAACGAGTCTCGATCGCTGTGAAACGAGTTTCGATCGCCGTGAAACGAGTCTCGATCGCTTTTTGTCCGTTGATAATTAAGTCTTCTAGCCTTTGCAAGTCCGTATCGGCAACAGTTTTCATAAAAATTAACTGGCTATCAGTAAAGATGTTTCTTTAATTATGAACCTTGAGCAGCCGGCAGCAGTGGGAATTAGGAATTATAAATTAGGAATTACGGCTGATGCGAGATAGAGAGGTTTGTAAAATCAAAGGGAGGCGTCACGATAAAGGTAATCACTCCAAAGCATGAGGCCTCCCATGAATAGGATAGATGTTCCCACCCTCTTGACTATTATTTATGTCCTGGTGGATGACTGGTATCAAGAACAGGGATATCGCTTGACTCCCATGCTGCCTGGACCTGAGCCTAGTTTCAGTGATAGTGAAATGTTGACCTTTTGGTTTATTCCCCGAACGCTCCCGCAGCAGAATCCGTATTGCAGTTCATTCAAGGCAACAATATCCTAGCCGACAAGGGGTTTATTGGTAAGTAGTCGTGCAAAATTAATTTTCTAGTAAAGATAGGCAAAAGGCAAGAGGCAAAAGGCAAGAGGGGGTTAGATATGTGTAATTAATTTTGCTTAGGTACTTAAATCGAAATCCGCTAGTTTTACTCGATGGCTTTCTCGGCGCGCTCCCCTATAGTATATATGTATGGGGGAAGTTCAGCTAAAACGCGGTTGAGAAACTGGGCAACCTTGTATGTTATTAAGTTATGTAATAACATGATATGTAGTAAACTTCGCCTAAAATCATGAGTAACAAACAATACAATCTAACCTGGGCTAGAATAGGCAATGCTTCAGGTTTCCGTCTGAGTGCCAGTTTTTTTAAGGATAATCCCCAATTCAAAGAAGCTAAAGGTGCTGTTGAAGTTATTAGCCCTGATACCTTATTAGTCCGCTTACAGCCTCAATCTGTAGAACAGGAGGAAGATGAACTGATGATGAGTTTATTCTTAGATTTTCTGACCAAGCAAGCCCTCTTAAATCCTGATGCTGAGTTAGAAGCTTATACGGAAGCAATGGCGGCGGTTGATGAAGAGTTAATGGTAGGAGTAGAACTTGATAGTTAACGGTTGGCGAATCTACTTTATTAAAAGACTTTTTGGGCAACAACGCCGCGATTTACAAGTTGAGGTTCGTAAACTAAAAAACACCTTGCCAACAGAAGCATACCGCACTCACTCTACAGTCAAACTCTACAGGGCGATTATGGTCGCCATTAAAGAAAAAATCCCTCTCGATCCTTTTGCTTCCCATTTTGCTCTGACTGGGGCGCTCAAGCATTACGGAAGAGTCAAAAAGATGGGACTACCTGACCGTTATCGCTTATTCTTTCGGGCTATACAAACCAAGGAGTATAAAGCTATTTTTGTTTTATGGCTAGGCTATCCTCGCAAACAAGGGGATAAAAATGATTGTTACAAAGTTTTCACAAAAATAGTTGAGCGAGGTGATTTTCCCAATTCTCTTGACGCTTTAATCCTTGATAGCCAAGAAGATTAGCTAGTGATAAGGTGGTTGAAAAATCGCTCTTAACCCACAGATACACTTTCAACTGCGCCTCCACAGAAAGATTGCGATCTAACGTTAGCATGAGATCGATGATCCCACTAAGATGATATGATAGTAAGTACCTAAGCAAAATGAATTACACATATCTAACCACCTCTTGCCCCTTGCCTCTTGCCTCTTGCCTATCTTCACCAGGAAATTAATTTTGCACGACTACTTAGTGCATTTTCCTAATTATTGATGATTAAGAGTTTTGCATCTAAGGAGACAGAGCAAGTATTCAAACGTAAATTTTCACGAAAATTACCTCAAGATATTCAACGAAATGCTCGGAGAAAGCTAGAAGTTTTAGACGCGGCCGAAACTTTACAGGATTTATACATTCCTCCATCTAATCGGTTGGAAAAACTCTCAGGAGATAGAAAAAATCAGCATAGTATCCGAATTAACGATCAGTGGCGGATCTGTTTTATTTGGAAAAATGGCAACGCCTACAATGTAGAAATAGTCGATTATCATTAATTGTTACTCAATAATCATGACTGAGAAAAAATTATTAGCCCCCATTCATCCTGGTGAGATTCTGTTAGAAGAATTTCTCAAACCGATGGAAATTAGCCAAGAACGTTTGGCAGAAGATCTTAATGTACCAATAGAGCAAATCAAGGAAATTATCGAGGAAAAGCGAGGAATTACTGCTGATATTGCCTTAAGGCTTTCTCGTTATTTTGGTATGTCTGAAAGGTTCTGGATGAATCTTCAAACAAGGTATGATATTGAAGTAGAAAAAGATAGGCTCAGAGAACGTTTAGAGAAGGAAGTAAAAGTCTATGCTGCTTCACAAGCACTGTAGCATAACCGAAAAAATAGGGGAAGAATAATAATTTTAACCCCCCGTAGGGTGGATTAGCGCAGCGTAATCCGCCATTACATCAATTATTGAATAACCATAGATTAGGTGCGTTACACTTCGCGCTTCGCACTCTACAAGAGCGGCGATCGCACTACAAGATCGGCGATCACACTAAGTAGTTAGACGCGATTAAATAGAGCAGTAATCAATTCTTGAGCAAAGGGATAATCTTTAGCGTTCATTGTTTCCTTCTTATCTTCATTAAGTTAATCAATTAAGATTGGCATTGTTTACCTTACAAGATCAGCGATCGCACTTTTCTTGATGCTAATTCAAATGAATCTCATTGACATGAAGTTCGGTTTTTTCACGAATCTCGAATGGAAGAAAATATATTTTACTCTCTGCCTCTGTACTTTCTTCTCGAAGTTCAACGCTGCCCTTTCGCCACGTATCAATCCAGATGAGTTTATACCGATTACTTTTCTCTCCATTCAATTCGACTTTATATTCGATAGTTTCACTTTCTTGAAAATTTTCTCCTTTTATCCGTTTTATCTCCCCTCTTACCGATGTATCCACAATATCTTTTATCCCAACACTAACATCCATCCCCCCAAGAGCCTCCCATTGAATATTCACTGTTCGGGCAATTGTACGAGAACGTTTCACGGTGACTTTAACTCCATCCGGCACATACACTTCCTCACTCGCCGCTTCTTCTTGCCGTTGATCCTTTGAAAGTTGTATTGCACCAATCGTCTGTGTATGTTGTTTCTTAGAAGTATTCGTAGCAGCAGGCTGCACAACTTGATTCGATGGTTCTTGTGTTTTAAGCGATGGCGATTTAGCGAACCAACGTCCATAAACAAAAGACCCAATTACAATAACTATTATAATAACAACAAGTAGCTCAATTAAGGTAAAACCTGGGAGCATCTCACCTTTGCAATAAGCATAAATACTTAGTAGAAAAATAGGCTTTTCGAGGGTAATTCTTGTTTTAATTCTCCATATACGCGGTCTTTAAAAGCCTCTATTTCGTTCCAA
>SFBI01000118.1 GCA_007095845.1 Microcystis aeruginosa Ma_MB_S_20031200_S102 | reverse complement strand
AAGCGTTAGATTTATTGGGAGTTTCCCTGATTTGTACCCAGTAACGGGGCGGCGTAAATTCTTTTAATCTCTTTTACAGCACAGGTTATGGCTTTTTGTCAACGGGGAAGTCCAGATATACATAACGGCTGTATTAACTTTATTGGGACTAACTGTGTCTCGACCCGTAGAATCAACAGGAGGCTCTAAAGTAGAGTCTAACCCTAAAATATTTAACTTAAGTGAGAACAAAGACTTTTTAATAGCTCAATCTGGTCGAGTATATAGGTGTATTAAACGAAGTAACAAAACCTATATAGTGCCAGCTATGACTGGTGCATATGCCACTCAAGGAGCAGGAGTTGGTATTTGTTTTATACCCGTGAAATCAGGAAGATGTATGGAAAAAACTGTTTTTCATAAAGCTTTTGCACCTTGTGGTAAAAGTCCAGGGGATAGGAGATATTATCAGATTAGTGCTTTCGGTGGTGAGACACCTTTCATCATATATTAATTCAACTCACTTTCCGCACTTCTTAACATTCAATTGATAATTTTTAGTAATATATTGCCTAAAACCCCTTGACAATCAAGACAGTCGCTACGGCTCGATTAATTAATCAACTTATTCAGACGCCTGTTACCCAACAACTTCCTGGAATATTTTCACAATTTTTGTTGGGTTTCGCCTTTTGAGCCGATGGGTAATACCGGAGCAATAATGATAGCTCAACCCAACCTACGGCTCGATTAATTAATCAACTTATTCAGGAATGATAGTTATGGCAATCAGAATCAAACTTTTGACAGATTATGGAAGTTACCCACTTTGGGGAGTAGATGAAATTGATAACATTGCTCCTGAAGAATTACCATTAAGTAAAGAAACCATTCAACGTTTAAACGCATGGCAGGATACTTACGATAAGACTTTGAATCAAGACTATCCACCTTCCCATCTCCCGCAAGTTCTTAATATCCTGTTCAAAATCTTCGACATCGTAGTGTACTGGAATTTGACGACTTGCAAGTAGGTGTTGAAAAGCAATACGATTCATTCCTGCAAATCGACTCGCTTGAGCAAGGGTGAGCTTCTCTTTTTGAAAGAGCATGACCGCAATTTCCTGCCTCATCTCAGCTTCAGTCATGCGTGTGGCACTGAGAATTTCATCGGAGATATCAATACTCATGGCTATAACCCTATCTATCCCTTCCTATTGGAATAATATCATAACCTCCTTCATTTAGTCAGTTGAGGGGGTTTATTTTTTGCGTCTTTTCCTCTCACACATTTTACATATTAAGAAGAGAACTTGACATTTATCTACTTTCATTCTACCGAGACTATCTCGATCGAATCAATCGATCGAGCATTTTTTTAAATTTCTTCGGGATTAATATTTAATTCGCGTAGTTTTGCCGCCAATCGTTCGGCCCGCTGCCGTTCCGTTTCGGCCCGTTGTCGTTCCATTTCGGCCCGTTGTCGTTCTTGGTTGTAACTGGTGAAAGGTTGACCATCAGGATAATACAAGAGTAATTCCGGTTGGGCTAACTGAAAACGAATGCCCAAGCGAGGACTTACCCAATTATCGAGATTTTCTAGACTTTCGAGCCGATTTTCCCGACGAATACAGCCACCCAAATCATTTTTATCGGGATTATAAATGTAGTATTCTTCCACACCATAACGGTCATAAAACAGTAGTTTTCTGGTCATTTCCGTTTGGGTATTACCCGGAGAGAGAATTTCAAAAACCACTTGCGGGGGGATATTGTTCTCTTTCCACTGTTGATAGGAACCTCTTTCCCCTTTCGGTCTGCCAAAAGCTACCATGACATCGGGCGCTTGCCGAGTTTTATTATCTCCTTCCACGGGATACCAGAGTAAATCACCGGCAACGAAAACATCGGCATTATTGGCAAATAACCAGTCTAAATTCGCTTTAATCGTCGTGATCCAGCGAAATTGTCTTGTATTGTCGGCCATCGGTTTACCATCGCTATCGGGATAGACGATTGTGGTTTTCGGGCTGTCGTCGAGTTGTCTAACCATTGCTTAACCCTAGAATTTCGTCTTTGCTTCCTTAATAGTATAACTTTACTATAAAAAATCGGAGCAAATATTTAGGGTTTGCGGCAAAAAGTACGGGCGAAGCATTCGGGGAATAACCTATCGGTGAAACCGTAGATTTTCTATCCGAATGCTTCGCCCCTACAGGACGCGGGCCGATGAAGACGCAAACATTTCACATTTATTCAGCAAACCCTATTTAGGGACGGTGATGATTATCAGAGCTAAAATCAGCAACTTCGGAAAAGCGAAATATGGACAGTCCAGAATCTAGGCAGCCGCGCTGTAATAAGGCGAAGGCAGACTCGGATAAACTCGCAGGATGTGACGGAAGACTTCTTCCGTTTTTTCTTCCACTTCTTCTTCCGTGTAGAGATCGACGGGTAAACCAGTATTATCGCTGTATAAAAAGTTGTGAATAGTAGTTTTAACCTCCGCCCGACTGGATTCTTTATCTAGCCAACGATCGATCTTTAGTTTCTCTTGTTTTAGGGTTTCCAAAAGCCGCGTGGCGATCTGTTTAATTTTTTCAATGTCTTGCGGTGATAGATTCTCTTTGGTTAAAAGGTCGAACAGGGCCAGGGATTCCTCGTCTAATCCCTCGCTAACCGCCCGTTGGGACTCTCGATCGAGTTCCTGAATGAATTCTAATAAGGCCTCGAAGGTCTGTTCGATCGCCACCCGATCCTTCTCGAAATTATAATCAGCGATGATCTGCTCGTAATGTTCTTGAAAGTTCGTCCGTTGCAGATTCTGCTCGAGCATTGTTCGGAGACGGTTTTCGATGGCGTTTTTGAGAGTTTGGACGGTGGTATTCTTGCGATCGCTATTGGCGAATTCCTGTTTCAGACGCTCGAAGTTGATTTTACTGATGTTGTACAGTGGGGTATCATCGGCCCTCGCTTCGGTGGTTACATCGATCGCCCCGTCGATTACCGATCGCATTTCCAAGAGAATTTCCCCGATGTCTATTTTCTCCCGATCACCTTGAACGCATTTATAGATCAGTTTAATCGTGTCGTGAGCCGGACGGTAGTGATTAACCGATGGCTGATTAAGACAGGCCTTAAAAAGATGGAAGACCTCTTGGGAGAGGAGTTGAAAATTTTGTCGGGCCTGATCACTTCTATTGATCGCTTCCTTCGCATCGTTAATGGCTTTATTGAAGGCAAAACTAGGTATTTTATATTCGAGGAGTGCGTCTAGGGATGCGTTACTTTCCCCCAAAAATTCTTTAACTGCCTCGATCGATCGGGCCAATTCATCCAGTAAATTTTCTTGCGGTTTCGTGGGGTCGAGACTAAGATGGTCTTCCCTGCGTCCCTGATCGGAAATTTGGGCGAGATCGGCGAGAGCTTGGCGGAGATTTTTGAGAATTCCGCAGTAATCCACGATTAAACCGTTAGTTTTGCCCTCGTTAACCCGGTTAGCACGAGCGATCGCTTGCATGAGCGTATGAGCTTTCAGGGGTTTATCGAGGTAGAGGGTGGAGAGGGAGGGAACATCGAAACCAGTCAACCACATAGCGCAGACGATGGCGATCCGAAAGGGGTGATCGGCTTGTTTAAAGGCATTTTCTGGGCTGATTCTTTTACCGTCCGCCAGTTCAAAGCCATTTTTGATTACACTGCGATGGATAGTAATATCTAACCCGTGTTTCTGGAATTTGTCGATCTCTCCCTGTTCCTCGCTGACGATCACGGCCGTTAGGGTTGCTTCCATCCATTGAATCTGACGCTGACGATAGTTTTCCTCTTGGTCATCGGTAATTTTTTTGAGGTCTTTTTTCAGTTGTTGGATTTTTTCGCTCCAGTAACGATCGATCAGGTTATGCAGCTTGACACAGGTGAGCTTGTCGATACAAATCACCATGGCTTTGCCTGTTTCCCAAGCGGTGCTGTAATGTTCAACGAAATCACGGGCCAGCGCATCCAACCGCTGCGGGGCCGTCAGAATGTAGTAATCCCTTCTTAATTCCCTTTCTAAACGGTCTTCTATCTCAACATTTTCGATCTCTAACTCTTCGATTTTGGCTGCGATCTGTTCGTTGAGGTCGTTGACGGCGATCGAGAGTTTATCACCCCTTGCATCATAGTAGAGGGGAACGGTAGCTTTATCCTCGACCGCTCTCTGGAAGTCGTAGGTGGAGACATAATCCCCGAAATAGCGTTTAGTGATCTCGTCGTTGCTGACTAGAGGGGTGCCGGTAAAACCGATAAAACCAGCGCCAGGAAGTGCAGCCCGGAGGTTGCTGGCCAGGGTTCCGTACTGGGTTCGGTGGGCTTCGTCGCTGATAATGATGATATCGTTTCGGGAGTTGTAGGGTTGGTCGGGATTGACGGTTTGGTTGAATTTCTGGATGAGGGTGAAAATATAGGCTTTATGGTCTCCCAGAAGACTCTGTAACTGTTCGTTACTGGAAGCTCGGCAGAGTTCTTGCTCGTTATTGGTCAATCCGGAACCGGCAAAGGTATAGTAGATCTGTTCGTCTAGATCTGCGCGATCGGTACAGATAACAAAGGTATAGTTTGCGCCTAGTTTACGGCGAATTTTGCGGGTGAAAAAAACCATAGAGTAGCTTTTTCCGGAGCCTTGGGTATGCCAGAAAACCCCAAGTTTGTTATCTTTTATCCCACCCTCCCGCCATCTTTTCACAGAATCGATCGCTTGGTTAACCCCTAGAAACTGGTGATTCCGGGCGATAATCTTGCAGGTTTTGCCAGTGGAGTTATCGAAAAGGACATAATTTTCCAACAGATCGATAAAGTTATTTTTATCGCAGACTCCTTTTAGCATGGTTTCCATATCGACAATGCCGGGGTCACTCTCGGCCAGGCGTTTCCATGGGTGAAAGTGTTCGTATTTGCCGCAGAAACTACCTATTTTCGCATCTATGCCATTAACTAAAATCGCAAAGGCGTTATAGGCGAATAGATGGGGGATAGTACGGATATACTTCAATAAATTCTCGTCGTAGGCCGCTTTTAGGTCGCGGTTGAGGTTTTTCGCTTCTAGGAAGAGTAGGGGAATGCCGTTAACAAAACCTACCAAATCCGTGCGACAGAGGTAGATTTCCCCCTGTATCCACAGTTCTCGAACCGCTAGAAAATGGTTATTGCTGGGTTGGTCAAAATCAAGGATTTTTAGGGTTTGTCTAATTAGCTCTCCTTTGGCGTTGCGGTAGCTCACCTGTACTCCATCGAGAAGGAGTTGATGTTTCTCTTGATTGGTGACGAGAAGGGTTTGACTAGAGTTGATTTCTTCGATTTGGAGAATGGCGGAATTATAGGCTTCTTCGGGAAGGTTGGGGTTAAATTCTCGTAATTTCTGTTTTAGGTAGCGTTTGAGGATAACTTCTTTCTGATTTTGCCGTCCGAGCAGGCTGTTTTCACCGTAATCCTCTTGATTATAAGCATAGACACTCTGCCAACCAAGTTGATCTCGCAGACAGTTGGCGGTGAGTTTTTGTACTTTATCCTCGGTGGTCATAGGGTCGATCGTGCGGGGGAGTGGTTTATTTTATTAATATTGCCAATTTTCAGGGATTTTTACAGGTGTGATCGATCTTTCGCCTCTACACCTCGATCTCTCCATTCATAAGTTTCGGAAGTAGTATGTCACGCGCTTGTTTTAGTTTTTGATTTTGCTGTTCTAGTATTTTTATTTGTTCAAAAATTCTATTCGTAAATTCCCAAAAAATATCCATTACCTTTTTACTAGGTAATAACATTGGGAAGTTTCGGATTATTTCCTGACTAATATTATTTTGAGCGGCTCCTAAAGATAAGTTAGCTAAAATTTGCTTGTTTTCTCTAAAAAATAAAAAGCAATGTATATAATTGGCGATGTGGCAATCAGGAAGAAGCCCGCAACAAGCCTGATTAGTTGTCGCAGAATTGGCAAGTATTGCCGTTTGACCGATAGTAGCACCGTACATTGCCACTAATACGGTATGAGCAGGGAAAATTTTCGCCGATGAATTTTTAATCGCTTCTTCAGTGATTTTTTCATCAGTCTTAAAAATGAAGCTATTATTTAATTCTTGAGTTTTTACCCAATTTATATCGCCCGTAAAAAAATCTGGATTTTTACGACTAGGTGTTCCTCCAGATGCGGTCTTATAAAAATCAGATACTTGTCCCTTCTCCCACCCTTCAGGAATACCATCGATAATCGGGGTGTGTTCGTGTCCGGGGAAGCGTAAACGGACGAACCATTCCTTGTAAAGTAAACGGGCTGAACGTTCTAATAACTCGATGCGGCGGCGATTATTTTCGATTAAATCATCATATTTGGAGAGGATATCGGCGATTTTTTGTTGAGTAATAATTGAAGGATAATCAACTGTTATATTTTTTAAGTCGCTTCCCTTAATCCCTTTGACATTAGTTCCTGTTACTATAGCTCGGATAGCACCACTTCCTCTTAAAGATTTAAACCAGTAATAATAAAATTTAGGTAATGCCAAATTAGAATCTAGCCTAACCCGAATAATCGATGATTCAAAGGTGGTTTTCTCGATAAGATTATCGATAAGTGAGCATTTACCAGCACCAGATTCTACTAAAGATCTTCGCCCGAATAGTAGATCGCCATTTTGTAAACAAAATCTATCGATCTCTGAATCGGTCATTGAAATACGTTTCATCGGCTGATCCGCAATAAAATCATATCCGAATAACTCACCCATATTTATAATTTTAATACCAGTGCCATGATTTTCTTGTGATTTATATATTCCATTTCTTGAAGGTTCTAAATACAGTTGTGAGAATACTATTCTTTGCCATTTCATATTCGTGAGGGTTCCTTATATTTATGCGATCAATTGAGAAGCATCGGGAATCACTGGTGGGAAGCAGGACTTTTTATCCCCCTAAATCCCCCTTTTCAAGGGGGACTTACGCAGCCGTAGCGCCCGTCTCACCACCAGCACCCCTACCGCGCTCCAGTTCCGGTTCCGGTTCCCCTTCCGGTTCCGGTTCCCCCCTTGAAAAGGGGGGCTAGGGGGGATTACCAAGCCTTTCAAGGGGGACTTACGCAGCCGTAGCGCCCGTCTCAGCACCAGCACCCCTACCGCGCTCCGGTTCCCCTTCCGGTTCCGGTTCCCCCCTTGAAAAGGGGGGCTAGGGGGGATTACCAAGCCTTTCAAGGGGGACTTACGCAGCCGTAGCGCACGTCTCACCACCAGCACCCCTCCCGCGCTCCAGTTCCGGTTCCCCTTCCGGTTCCCCTTCCGGTTCCGGTTCCCCCCTTGAAAAGGGGGGCTAGGGGGGATTACCAAGCCTTTCAAGGGGGACTTACGCAGTCGTAACGCCCGTCTCAGCACCAGCACCCCTACTGCGCTCCGGTTCCGGTTCCCCTTCCGGTTCCGGTTCCCCCCTTGAAAAGGGGGGCTAGGGGGGATAGCCTTGAAAAGGGGGGCTAGGGGGGATAACCTTTTCAAGGAGGACTAAGGAGGATCATCAAGCTCCGTACAGACAGGAAGCGAAGAGATAAACCCCGATATTTTCTCACAAACCGCCTCGAAATCGTATTTAACCTCATCATTGGTGAAACGGATCACCGTTAATCCGTATCCCTCCAAAACCTTCGTTCTTCTAGCATCATAAGCCATTGCCTCCGGAGTAAGATGAACCTCCCCATCCACCTCGATCACTAATTTCAACTTCGGACAATAGAAATCAACGATAAAATGATCGATCGGTCGCTGTCGCCACATTTTTAAGGGAAATTGCCGGAGAAAAGCCCATAACTTTTTTTCTGTCGGTGTGGGATTTTTTCGCATTTCCTTGGCTCTAGGGACTAAATCGGGATTGTAGGGTAGAAAATAAACACCGTATTTTAATTTAGACACGATCGCTATCTCCATCGGTCTCCTTTAAGGAAATATACCCAAGTTCTTTTTTAAATTCCTAACCCTTCAAAATTCTTCGCAATTTCATCAGCTAAACGAATCGCCTCGGAGTTGAGATCATTTAACTCCAGATGAATTTCGCGTAACGTTTCCTCGAAATCGAAACCCTCATCTTCCTCCTCTGGGGAAACGCCGACATAGCGTCCGGGGGTTAAACTCCAATCATTCGCCTGTAACTCCTCGCGATCGACCACTTTAACCAACCCTTCCACATCCCGCAGCTTGGCATCGGGGAACCTTTCTAATAACCAGTGAGCGTGACGGTAGAAACCACGAACCGATTTAAGCTGTTCGATCGCATTCTGACGGTTTGTATCAGCTTCTTTGCGTAAGATATTGAGTCCGCGGGAATTCCACCACAGTTTACTATCTCTTGCTCCCAGATCCTTCTCGGCACGCTCGATCGCTCGACCTAATAATTTATTCACCAGATCCGCCTGTTTGCCCAGATCCCGGCTAAATTCGCTGTATTCGTGATAACCACGGACAGCCTCGTGTAAAGTCTCTAAATCATCAGCATTATAGGAAATCGCAGGGAAACTGGCGTATTTATCCATGTCATCCTTAAAAAGCTCAGATGCTGTTCGGAGTTCTAACCATGTCCCGTCTTTTTCATCGATGAGATTATAAAATTTCTCTAGTGCCTCCGTTAACCTGTCCAGATGCTCGCGATAGTTTTGTAAAAGAGCGATCGATCCCTGATACTCTCGATCGATACTCTGGCAATAACCGACAACCAAATCGATAAAACGCTTGGATTCGCTCCGATAGAGCCAGACGATCGAGAGAATATTCTGTAACTGCTCTGGGCTAAAATCGTTGATCGTCCGGTTTACTTTCCGGTAAATATTGCGGGCATCGATCATTAATATCTTATCTTGAAGCTCGGCGGGTTTTCCTCGATTGAGAAACCACAACTCGCAGGGTACGGAGCGCGTATAGAAAAAGTTAGAGCGGATGGCGATCATTATGTCCACCGTTCCTGTCTCGATTAACTTCTGTCTTACCTTGCCTTCGTCTCTCCCGGCGCTGGAAGCTTGGGAAGACATAACAAAACCGGCTTTTCCTCGATCATTGAGATAGCTGTAGAAGTAACTGATCCATAGATAGTTACCGTTGGAAACTTTGTTATTTTTATTGACTCCTGGCAATCCGAAGGGTAAGCGCTCATCACCATCTACCTTACTGTCCACCTCGTCCACGTTAAAGGGAGGATTGGCCATTACATAATCCACTTTCCCAGCTAATGCCAGCGGATCCTCGTAGTAGGTGATCGCTTTTTGGATATCCCCTTCTAAACCGTGAACTGCGAGATTCATCTTGGCTAAACGAATCGTGGTCGGATTTTTCTCTAACCCTTTAAAAGTTAACATCTGGGGGTTGATGCGCTGTCTCTCAACGAAATGTGCGCTCTGGACAAACATTCCCCCCGAACCACAGGCAGGATCGAAAACCAATCCGTGATCGGGTTCTAAAACATTGGCGATCAAAGATACTAGAGAAACGGGAGTAAAAAACTCTCCGTTATCGTGAGCTTTGAGATTAGCGAATTGAGTTAGGAAATATTCGTAAATTCGCCCGAAAATATCCCCATCGGCTTTTTTTAACTCTTCCGGGTTTAAAATCCGTAGTAAATTCCCTAATACCACGTTATCTAGCTCTTGGTACTCTGTTTTCGGTAAAATACCCCCTAAAGGTGGATAATCCCCCTCGATCGATAGCATTGCTTCCATCAAGGAATTCGATCGATTGACGCTATCGGGGAGCGCCACCAGAAAATCGAACTGAGCTTTTTCTTGGAGATAGATCGCTCCTTTGCACAAGAAATCTTCTTTGATTAAGGAGCGTGTTTTACCCTGTCGCTTCGGTAAATCCGCCTCTACCTCCCTCTTAACCTTGAGAAAACGACTGTAGGCATGACGGAGGAAAATCAAGCCCATAACGGGCAAAAAATACTCGTTACTGGCATAGTTAGAATTAGCTCGCAGAGTATCGGCCGCTTTCCAGAGCTTTTTTTCGATCGCTTCGATGTTGTCCAGTTGGGCCATGAAATTTCACTCAAGAATTAGGTAGATGGTCGAGCGTGAAGGGAAAATTAAGGGATTCTGTATAGTATCTATCTTCTCAAGTAATGGCAGCGATGGTTAATTGCCTTCACCGCTCTCCCAGAACAAACAGGAGAGGTCTTTTGATAGACTATAGTTATGGCCTCAGAGTGGGGAGCTAGGGGCTAGAAAAGCTTAATATTTGAGATGAACCGATCGAGCCAGAATATCGTCTAGAATTGATTAGCTCAAAAAATCCTGACTGCATTTACCTTTAAGCAAACTTTTCTAAAAATGATGGCTGAATTACTGAGTCTAGTTCCTGCCAAGTCCCTCGAAACCGATGTAGTGGTAGGGGAAGCGCCGGCAGTATGTCCCCTTCCTCCAGTGACGGTTAGTAATGATACCCTACTTATTTCCCTAATTGATCGCCTGCGACGTACTTTGGAAAATCACCGCGGCGAAAATCAAATTGTGGTGATGCAGGATTTCCCAGATCCCGATGCTCTTTCTAGTGCCTGGGCCTATCAAATTATCGCCGAACAGTACGATATTCACTGCGATATAGTCTACGCGGGTACTCTCTCCCATCAGGAAAATGTCGCTTTGGTAAAACTAACGGGTTTACCGGCTAAACGTTGGGGAGTCCATACCCTCAAGGATAGAGATCTTTCAGTTTATCAGGGTTGTGTTTTTGTCGATGGTCAGGGAACCAATAGTCAGTTAACCACTCTGGTTAAACAGGCAAAAATTCCCATTATTGCCGTGATTGATCATCATACTCGCCAAGGGGATCTAGACGCAGAATTTGTCGATATTCGTCCCCAAATCCGGGCAACAGCGGCGATGTTAACCCAATATATCCAAAAAGGGTTAATAAGTTTTAATACTAGCGATACCGTCCATGTTAAGTGTGCCACAGCCTTGATGCACGGATTGCGATCGGATACGAATAATTTAATGCAAGCGCAAGAATGTGAATTTATTGCTGCTGGTTATCTCAGTCGTTTCTACGATGCTCAATTATTAAATGCTGTCCTGCAATCGGCCAGATCCCGACGGGTGATGGATGTGATCGAACGGTCCCTAAAAAACCGTATTATTAAAAATAATTATTCGATCGCTGGGGTCGGTTATTTGCGTTATGATGACCGAGATGCGATTCCCCAAGCTGCCGATTTTTTGGTGACAGAAGAAAATGTTCACACGGCTTTAGTTTATGGTATCGTTCACGATGAAGATGAGGATATCGAGTTAGTCATCGGTTCTATGCGTACCAGCAAAATTACCCTAGATCCCGATGAGTTTCTCAAGGAAGCTTTCGGACAGGATAACCAAGGTCGCTTTTTTGGTGGTGGTCGTTATATGGCCGGAGGTTTTGAAATTCCTATCGGTTTTCTCGGTGGTTTTAATAATAATGCCGAATACGCAAAACTCAAGTGGGAGCTGTATGACACCCAAATTAAACAGAAACTTTCCCATCTAGTTAACCCTGATGAAAAGGTAATTCGCACCTAGCTATTACACCTCAGCTATCTATTATCATCACCAAGACTGACCTAACACTGATATGAAACTTTATTTTGTGCGTCATGGATTAGCAGGACAATCGGGGGATTATCTCAACGATAGGGAACGTCCTTTAACCGAGGAAGGTAAGACAAAAACTGCTAAAGTTGCCCAAAGATTAGGACAGTTGGGGGTGAAATTTGACCTAATTCTCACTTCTCCTTTGGTCCGTGCCGTGCAAACCGCCGAAATTCTCCAAAAAGCGGGTTTAAGCAGTAAAATTGAGCAATTTAATCCCCTATCGCCCCATGGCAATCTTCAAGATTGGGTGCAGTGGTGGCAAAAGTCCGACTATCAGCGAGAGGAAAATGCGATCGCACTGGTGGGCCACGAACCGGATTTAGGCTATTGGACAGAAATGCTAGTTTGGGGGAAGTTTCAAGGAAAATTATCGGTCAAAAAAGCGGGAATAATTGGTCTAGAGGTTCCCAATCAACAAAATCCCCTAGGTAAGTGTCAGTTATTCTGGTTGACAGCCCCAAAATTACTACTCTAGGAATTAACCATAGGTGTACAGTCATTTCAATTAAGATTGAGAATATCAATGCCAGAGTTCATCAGGATTTTATCGGTCTAGAATGTCACGACTCTTTTTTTAGAGAAGTTTTCCGAGAAAAAATCAACTTTTCTTCATTTTTTGGGCGAAAAAAACCTTTTTAGGATGCTTATAATAGGAGAAAGGAAGGGTTAAAAACTAAGAAAAAATGGCGGAGAGAGTCCAAAAAATCCTTGCCCAGTGGGGAATTGCCTCCCGAAGAAGGGCGGAGGAGATGATTATGGCCGGGCGAGTGAGACTGAATGGCAAAATCGTGCAGTTAGGGCAAAAAGCTGACCCTGAAAAAGATCACCTAGAGATAGACGGAAAAAAAATTGAACCGGCCAATCGTCCCCAAAGATTGTATATACTGGTCAACAAACCCATTGGTGTGGTTTCTACCTGCAAGGATCCGCAAAACCGGCCGACAGTAATTGACCTTTTGCCCGACTCCCTCGCCGGCGAGACAGGGTTACATCCCGTAGGAAGGTTGGACATTAACACCACTGGGGCTTTACTCCTCACCAACGACGGCCAACTCACCCTCGCTCTCACCCATCCTCGTTATCATTTGCCCAAAACCTATCGGGTTTGGCTAGATGGTGCGATTGATAGACTTGCTCTCCAGCGTTGGCGAGAAGGTATTCTTTTAGAAGGAAAAAAAACCTTACCCGCACAGGTTGAGATTCTCAAGCAAACCGACCAAAAAACCCTACTAGAAGTTATTTTAGTGGAGGGAAGAAATCGGCAGATTCGCTGTGTAGCCGAAGAATTGGGTTATCACGTCCTGAAACTTCATCGCAGTGCTATCGGTCGTATTCAACTAAACTGCGGTAATAATCCCCCCTTACCCTTGGGTGATTACCGTTTTTTAACCCTTGATGAACTGAAATATTTAAAAAACCAGATTAACTAAGCTGAAAGTCAGCTCCTAATAGCGATATGTTTCGCCTTCTCCAATCACAACTTGATCCCCAGCATAAACAGCGCACCAAATTACTGGAAATCGGCGTTTATTTGCAAAAAAATCGCCTAGAACAGTCCCTTTCGCTCGAGGAAATTGCCCAGAAAACCTTGATCCCGCGCCATCGTCTAGAAGCACTGGAAGCGGGGGATTTGGAGGCATTGCCCGAACCGATTTATGTTCGTTGGTTAATCAAACAATTTGCCGAGAGTCTGTCCCTGGATGGTGAGACGATTAGCCGACGTTTTCCCATCAAGGTAAATAACTTTTTTAGGGGAACAAAACCATCTTTATCGCTGCCGAGTCTTCAAATTCGCCCGATTCATCTGTATTTTCTCTATCTAATCTTAGTTATTGGTTCCGTACAAACCCTATCCCACGTCCTGCAAAAATCGGTACTGCAATCGAATCGCTTACCACCGCCTTCTTTACCACAACAGCAAATTGTCCAATCAAAAAGCAACTCCCTTCAACCGGTAGCCAACAAAACCAGCAATAATCAGCAGCTGGTGGTGGAGGTAAAACTAGAGGATGACTGCTGGCTGCGGGTGGTGGTGGATGGGAAGACAGAATTTGAGGGTATGCTGCCCCAGGGAACCCATCGCACTTGGCAAGCAAACCGAGAATTAACCGTGAGAGCGGGTAATGCTGGTGGGGTTTACGTTGCGGTTAATAATGCCAATGCTAAACAACTGGGGCAACCGGGCAAAGTCGAGGAAGTCACCTACAGGGCAAATTGAGCTAATTTATGCAAAAAGTTTTTTTACCCCTCGAACGACTTCAGGGAGGGCTAATCGGGGCATATATCGGGGAATCCTTGCATAATCAGCCCCTGATACCATCCTTTAACTATGAGGCTACACCGAGGACAACCCTGCTTTTGCAAGCTCTGCAATCTCAAGAGGATTTTTCTCTTGTGATCGCAGCAAGTCGGCAGTCGGAATCGGCGTTATTATTTGTGCTATTGCCAGAGATTTTAACCTGGCCTGATCATGGGGAACGTTGGCAAGCTAGATTAAATTTTTGGCAGAAAAAGGGCTTAATTTCCGAGTTAACTCGACAAGAAGCGATAATTTGGGGAGAGACAGTAGGTCTGTTGTTACAGGGAAAAAGGCCTTTAAATCAGTTAATGGGGCAATTGCTAACTATTAACCCCAATAATAAGCTATTAGAGCAGATTCACTCAGCTTTAAGGCAAAATCGTCCCTTAGAGTCCATTTTATCGGCTTGGGCGCAAGAAATTTCACCTTTAGGAATTGCGATCGCAGCTTCTCTCTATACCTTTCTGCAAACGAGTGAGGATTGCGCCGTGAGCGTGCGTCGTGCTAATTCTA
Organism: Microcystis aeruginosa Ma_MB_S_20031200_S102; assembly: GCA_007095845.1. Classification (GTDB taxonomy): domain Bacteria; phylum Cyanobacteriota; class Cyanobacteriia; order Cyanobacteriales; family Microcystaceae; genus Microcystis; species Microcystis aeruginosa_D. The sequence goes on along the minus strand of SFBI01000118.1, from coordinate 20,153 downwards.
GTCCCTATCAACGGCAATTAACCACCACTTTAGCGGGAATTTGGGCGGGATTGTACAACGGTATCGAGGGGATTCCCCTAGCTTGGCGGCAAAATTTACCTAAAGAGTCAGTTAAACAGCAATTAATGGATAAAGCTGAGGAAATCTATCGAATTTCCCTGGGTGTATCCCCTCATCTTGTCTTATCTCCTCATGCTGCCGTCGCTTACGGGGGGAGTTTGCAACCCCGTCCTAGCTTAAAATTGGTCTCTCAAGACAGCTAAAGACTCGATAACAGAATTAACCACAGCAGCTACGCAGGAAATCGCCAGACTATTGCCTGTTAATTTTCCCATAGTTTGATAACTGCCGACAATTTGATAATCATCGGGAAAACCTTGTAAACGTAGCATTTCCCTTGCTTTTAAGCGTCTTTTCCCATTCGCTAACAAATAATACTAAATCCGTTGAGTACAGGCTATTTATGAGGAGAGGCAAGAGGCCGAAACCCACACCCTACCCGCACGAAAAACTTTTTGCCGCAAACCCTAAATATTCGTCCCGAAGAAATTTTAAAAAAATGCTTGATCGAATCAATCGATCGAGATAGTCTCGCTACAATGAAAGTAGATAAATATCAAGTCCTCTAGCTAGAGTCGCAACAGTAAGCCCAGAAAAAATGCGCTAGGGCAAGGTGTTGACTAAATCGACGAAGCAATCGCTAAATAGGAGTAATTTCCGTCCACTTCTCCCTAATCCTGAACAGGAGAGGCAGAACCGAAGAATTTCTATAAAATTTCGGTAAGGGTGGAAAGATCAAGTAAGTTAGCGTTAGGGCTTAATCTTCGCCACGGAAAGGTAGAACTATGACAGTTTGTGAATATCGGCCAGGTTTAGAAGGAATTCCCGCCGCTCAATCGAGTATCAGCTTTGTGGATGGGCAAAAGGGAATCTTGGAGTATCGGGGCATTCGGATTGAGGAACTCGCCGAAAAAAGTACCTTCCTCGAAACCGCCTATCTCCTTATCTGGGGTGTTCTGCCCACGGGGGCGGAACTAGAAGAATTTTCCGATGAAATCCGTTATCATCGACGCATCAAGTACCGTATCGAAGACATGATGAAATGCTTCCCCGAAAAAGGCCATCCCATGGATGCGCTACAAACTTCGGCGGCGGCTTTAGGTTTATACTATGCCCGTCGGGCTTTGGATAATCCCGACTATATCCGTCAGGCAGTGGTGCGGTTATTAGCGAAAATCCCCACTATGGTGGCGGCGTTTCAATTGATTCGCAAAGGTAATCATCCCATTCAGCCTAATGATAGTCTTGATTATGCGGCTAATTTCCTCTATATGTTGACGGAAAAAAGACCGACGGATTTAGCGGCGAAGGTTTTCGATGTCTGTTTGACTCTCCACGCCGAACATACCATGAATGCCTCGACTTTTTCGGCCATGGTGACGGCTTCCACTTTAACCGACCCCTACGGTGTCATCGCTTCAGCAGTGGGAACTCTCGCCGGACCCCTCCACGGTGGGGCAAACGAGGAAGTATTGTCAATGTTAGAGGAAATCGGTTCGGTGGCTAATGTTCGTCCCTATGTGGAAAAATGTATCGCCAATAAACAAAAAGTTATGGGTTTTGGACACCGGGTATATAAAGTTAAGGATCCCCGGGCGACGATTTTACAAAATCTTGCCGAACAATTATTTGCGGAATTAGGTTCTGATGAATACTACGATATCGCCCTAGAATTAGAACAGGCAATGGTGGATATCTACGGCGAAAAAGGTATCTATCCTAATGTGGATTTCTATTCGGGATTGGTCTATCGGAAATTAGGTATCCCCAATGATTTGTTTACCCCGATTTTTGCCATCTCCCGGGTGGCCGGTTGGTTAGCCCACTGGAAAGAACAATTAAATGCTAACCGCATTTTCCGTCCTACCCAAATCTACACCGGAGAACACGAAGTCCCCTATACACCGATCGAAGAACGTTCTTAGATTTTATTTCCTATTCTTAATGGAAACACGGTTTCTCGCCTTTGTCAATTTCCCCTAGGCGAGATTTTTTGTCTCATTTCCTGTTATATTTATGGGGCAAGGAAACAGTCCAGCGGTTTTCACCTTGGTTAGTTTCGGTGTACATAGTAAGGCAAGGTCTTTATTTCTAAGTTAGTCGGATAGAAAAATATTAAAGATTATGGTGAAATTTTGGCGCAGATTAACGATATTTTTAATTTCTTGTTTATTGCTGATTTCCCTAACTGCTTGTGGTAATCAAGTTAGACGCAATCAAGTGGTCATATCGGTATTAAGTGACCCAAAAACCTTTAATGCTGTTTTATCGGCCGAATCTCCGAATATTTTTGGTTTAACCTACGAAGGACTATTAACAGAAAATCCCATTACTGGCAAAAAAGAACCAGTCTTAGCAGAATCTTGGACAATTTCCGATGATAATTTAAGCATTATTTTTACTATGAGAGAGGGTTTAAAATGGTCAGATGGTCAACCCTTAACTGTTGATGACGTGGTTTTTACCTATAAAGACTTATATCTAAATCCTAATATTCCCAACAACTACCGCGATAGTTTAAGAATAGGATTAAAAAAAGAATTTCCAGTGATTACTAAACTAGATAATCGCCGAATCGAATTTAAACTACCCGAACCTTTTGCTCCTTTTTTAGATGCTGTCAGTTCACCGATTTTACCTAAACACGCTTTAGAAAAAACTATTCAGAAAAAAAGCCCCGATGGTAGGTTAGAATTTCTCTCCACTTGGGGGTTAGATACTCCTCCAGATAAAATTGTTTTTAATGGTGCTTATAAACTAAAAGAATATATCACGGGACAAAGAATTATTTTTGAGAATAACCCCTACTATTGGAAAAAAGATGCCCAGGGACAACAATTACCCCATATAACTTCAGTAATTTGGGCAATTGTTGAATCTCAGGATACAACTTTACTGCAATTTCGTTCGGGAAGTTTAGATTCTATTGGGGTAACTCCCGAATTTTTCTCCCTCCTAAAAACCGAAGAAGAAAGAGGAAATTTCACTATTTTTAATGGGGGACCTGCCTACGGAACCCAATTTATCAGTTTTAATCTCAACCAAGGCAAACGTAACGGAAAACCCCTAATAGAGCCGATTAAATCCAGGTGGTTTAATAACTTAAATTTCCGTCAAGCTATTGCCTATGGCATTAATCGTCAAAGAATGATTGATGATATCTATAGAGGATTGGGACAAGAACAAAATTCTTTTATTTCTATCCAATCGCCTTTTTACGATAAAACTCTGAAAGGTTACGATTATAATCCCGAAAAAGCCAAAGAATTATTATTAGAGGTGGGATTTAAGTATAACAGTGATAATCTGCTAGTCGATGCTGATAATAATCCCGTTAGATTTAACCTGATTACTAATGCAGGAAATAAAATCCGGGAAGCAATTGGCGCGCAAATTAAAAATGATTTAGCCGCAATAGGAATTCAAGTGGATTTTCAAGCGATCGCTTTTAGCAATTTAGTTGATAAACTGAGTAATAGTCTAGATTGGGAGGCACATATTTTAGGTTTTACTGGTGATAATGAACCCCATGCGCCTAATATTTGGTATGTAGATGGAAATCTCCACGCTTTTAACCAACAACCTCAACCCGGCAGCCCTCCAATTCAAGGCTGGCAAGCGGCGGATTGGGAGAAAAAAATCGCTGATTTATACGTCAAGGGTTCCCAAGAATTAGACTTTGAGAAGCGCAAAGTTATCTATAATGAAATTCAACAACTTCAACAGGAATACGTCCCGTTTATTTATCTTGTCAATCCCCTCGCTTTGGGGGCGGTGCGTAACTGTTTTGAAGGAATACAATTCTCCGCCTTAGGTGGTGCATTCTGGAATCTAGAAGAATTAAAGAAAACCTGTGGAGGTGTTTAATGACTCATTTTGGTTTACTCTGTCCTACAACCTCTGGACATATTTATTCTCTCCTACCTTTAGGAAAAGAGTTACAAAAACGCGGTCATAAAGTTACCTGTTTTTTAACTCTTGATGGTGAAAAAATGGTGCAAGCAGCCGGCTTAGATAAAGCTTGTATAGTAAAGCTTTGAGTTTTTGTTAGATTGATATTTATCAACTTTAGAGCATTGCTGGACAGAGAGGGAGCTTGGGGAATTTTCTACATTGTAAGTTCGGAAGAACCAGATTTTCAGGCAATTGCACCCAACAAATATCCGAAAGGCACATCAGCCAAAAGTTTAGCCGAAATTGGTCAATTACGGGGAACAGCCGCCGCCCGTCGCACGCTACAATTAGTAACTGATTCTACCGCTACTCTCTTTGAAACTATCCCGCAAGAGATGCGTCGCTTGGGAATTGATGCCCTAATTGTCGATCAAGCCTCCCCCTCAGGAGGTACAATCGCAGAAAAATTAGCTATTCCCTTTATCAGTTTTTGTTCGGCTTTAGTTTTCAATCGCGATCCGCTTATTCCGCCCTTTTTGACCACTTGGGACTATAATCCCTCATTTATCGGGGTGATTCGCAATAAAATTGGCTATAAACTCCTTGACTCTCTGACTCGTCCCCTGAATGAGTTAATCAACCAGCAGCGTCAAGAATGGGGGTTAATTCCCCATCAAAACATCAATCAACGCTATTCCCCCCTTGCCCAAATTAGCCAACAACCTGCTGAATTTGAGTTTCCTCGGCCAAATTTACCCGCTTACTTTCACTTTACTGGCCCCTTTCACGATTCCTCCACCAGAAAACCGATTCCTTTTCCCTACGAAAAATTAACCGGACAACCCTTGATTTATGCTTCCCTCGGTACAATTCAAAATCGCCTACAATCGGCCTTTAATGCGATCGCTGAAGCCTGTGCTGATTTGCCGGTACAATTAGTTTTATCCTTGGGCAATAGCGACTCTAACATTCAAATAACGACCAAAAACGCCCTAGTTGTTCCCTACGCTCCCCAATTAGAGCTTTTAACCAGAGCCTCTCTGACCATCACCCACGCAGGCTTAAATACTACCCTAGAATCCCTTGCTCAAGCTGTACCGATGGTGGCCATTCCCATCGCTAACGACCAACCGGGGGTATCGGCTCGGATAAAATGGTCGGGGACAGGGGAAGTGATACCGATTTCCCGTCTAGAAGTTCCCCGTTTACGAAAGGCCATTGAAAAGGTGTTATCCTTCCCCAGTTACCGAGAAAATGCCCTGAGAATGCAAAAAGCGCTGCAGAAGACAGGAGGAGTGAAAATGGCCGCCGATATCGTTGAAAAAGCCATTTCTACCGGCCAACCCGTCCTATCGGTATTACCAGACAGAGGAAGTTGAGCATTTGTGAGGAAAAAAAACCTGTCCCTAATGCCGATGATAACGAGAAAAGGGACAGATTGGCTCAATTGCATGAGATTATTTTCAAGGGCTAGAGGGCATCAGGAATTACATCATACCCATGCCGCCCATGCCACCCATGCCGCCCATGCCGCCCATGCCACCCATGCCGCCCATGCCGCCCATATCGGGGGCTGCGGCTTCTTTAACGGGTTTTTCGACCACGAGGGCTTCCGTAGTTAAGACCATACCGGCGATGGAAGCGGCGTTTTGAACGGCTGACCGTACTACTTTAGCTGGATCGATAATTCCGGCGGCGATTAAGTCTTCGTACTTGCCGGTGAGGACATTGTAACCGACGCTAAAAGCGGTTTCGCGCACACCTTCCACGATCACATCCCCTTCCACACCAGCGTTATTAGCTAACTGACGCAGGGGTGCTTCTAGGGCTTTAGCGACGATATCGGCGGCGACTTTTTCCTCATCGTTAGTGAGAGAAGCCTTATAGCCAGCGACTTTCGAGGCCAAGTGAATCAAGGTTGTACCACCGCCCGGGACGATACCTTCTTCCACGGCGGCTTTGGTGGCGTTGAGGGCATCTTCGATGCGGAGTTTGCGATCCTTGAGTTCGGTTTCTGTGGCTGCCCCGACTTTAATCACGGCCACACCGCCGGCTAATTTAGCGATGCGTTCCTGTAATTTTTCCTTATCGAATTCGGAATCGGTTTCTTCTAACTGTTTTTTCAGTTGGGCGAGACGTTTCTGCACATCGGCTTTATTGCGGCTGTCTCCGGAGGCGACAATAATTGTATTGTCTTTTTCTAGGGTGATTTTTGTCGCTTGTCCTAGCAGATCGAGGCTAACGGTGTCAAGACTTAAGCCCACTTCTTCGGAAATCAGACGACCACCAGTGAGGATGGCAATATCTTGTAAAACCGCCTTGCGACGTTCCCCAAAACTGGGGGCTTTGATGGCGACGACATTTAAGACACCCCGGGCCTTGTTGACCACTAGAGTGGCTAAGGCTTCGCCGTCCACATCTTCGGCGATAATTAATAGGGGACGACCTTGACGGGCAACGGCTTCGAGGACGGGGACTAATTCAGCGATCGCACTGATTTTTTTATCGGTAATCAGGATCAGGGGGTTGTCGTACTCGACGATCTGTCTTTCCTGATCGGTGATGAAATAGGGGGAGATGTAACCGCGATCGATCTGCATCCCTTCCACTACTTCTAATTCGGTGGTTAGGGATTTCGATTCTTCGACGGTGATTACGCCATCGGTGGTGACTTTTTCCATGGCGGTGGCGATCATTTGTCCCACTTCTTCATCGTTGCCGGAAGAAACGGTGGCCACTTGAGCGATCGCATCTCCAGCGATCGGTTTAGCGACGGCGGCGATTTCTTCCACCAGATAGGCGATGGTTTTATCTAGTCCGCGTCTTAAGGCGACGGGATTGGCCCCGGCGGTAACATTTTTCAGACCTTCTTTAATTAAAGCCTGGGCGATGATGGTGGCGGTAGTGGTGCCATCTCCCGCTAAATCTTTGGTTTTTGCCGCTACTTCCTGAATTAATCTCGCCCCGGTGTTTTCGAGGGGATCGGACAATTCGATTTCTTTGGCGACGGTGATACCGTCATTAACGATCTGGGGGGCGCCGTATTTCTTTTCTAACAAGACATTGCGTCCTTTCGGACCGAGGGTGATTTTTACCGCATCGGCCAAGGCGTTGACACCTCTTTCTAGGGCGCGACGGGATTCATCTTTGAAGGCAATGATTTTGGACATGGTATCGCTGTTGTGATAGGACTCCTTATAGTTAATTTAGCACTCTTAGGGCTTGAGTGCTAATCCCGGTGTGCGGTTATTGAGGAGATAAGGGTGTTATCTCCCCACGGCAGACTGAATTGAGTTAAAAAAATAAAAATTTATCAAGATTTATGAATAATTGCAGAAAATCAATGATAACTATTGTAGTATCGAGAAAATAATCGAATTTGAGCCAATTTTCGCCTTTTTTTAGGAGAAGACAATCATGATTAATCTGAATTCTGCTATCGAACAAAAAATTAATCAATTTATTCTAGAAACCCAAAATAAATTTAGTCAGGATAAATCAGCTACCCTTGCTAGTTACCAAACAGAAGCCGAAACAATAACTCAAGAGACTAATAATTTAAGAGACGAACTTATTCAAAAACTAGGTGAATTAACTTTTTCAGACCCTTTACCTAGCAGAGAAGAATTAGAAAAACAAATAATAGCCCATACAGATCAGCTTGTGGAGACAATCAACCTTTTATCTACTGGCAAAAGTTCAGAAACTCCTCTTGATACTTTCAGCCAAGAAACTGATAGCTTAGTCGCAACAATTACGACTCTATTCGATGCTAATGCTAACGATGTAAACTTGCCAAAACTCAAGGAAAAGCTAACTGCTTGGCAAACAAAAGTTAAAGATACTTTGGTTAAATTTTCCACCACTGTGGAATTACAACAGAAAAATGAGTCTTTGATTGCTGAACTGAGGGATAACTTATCCAAATATAGTTCAGTAGATGAACAATTTGAAAAGTTAATTAAGGAATTTAAAGATAATTTTGCACAACTACAAATACAAGAAGAAAGTGTTTTATTTCAAACTTTAGACGATTTAATCAATGAAATTCAAGCTAGAGATGAGGTGATCAAACTAAATCAAAGAATTGATATTTTGCTGGAAAGAACCAAAGAACAAGTAGCGGGATTTACTCAAGAATTAGACCGGGAAGTACAGGGAGAATTAGCCAGATTAATTACAATACTAGGGATAGCGCAGGTAGAACTCATGAACATTTCAAAACCTTGTGATATCATGCAAGTAAAGGCGGTGGTAGATACGGGAGAAATTGCGATTAAATCTTTAATAGGTAAACCTAATATTATTCTGGCACAAAGATTACGCTATGCCGCCAGAACGGGATTGAGAGAAATCCAGAAAGGTCTTGGGTTTACTCTACTAAATGTCAGAGATAATTTTTACCATTCTTTCAAAATACCTACAAAAGTTTTAATTGGATTAGTGTTAGCTGTACCTTTGAATTGGGGTATTATGAACTCCCTTCCAGTGAAAAATTTGCTTAGTCCCTTACCTCCAATCATAAATTCTAGTAAGCAAAACACTGAGGACAAAGATGGAAATTTTAGACTCTTAATATTGATATTGATGACAGGTACTTTAGGGGGAGCAGTTAGTCTTTTAACTCGTTTGCAAGATTTTGATAATCCCAAAAATCAAAAATATGACGATGACCTCTTGCCATTTATAATTGGTTTAACTAAGCCCATTTTAGGGGGAAGTTTTGCTTTCTTTATTCTACTAATCCTTAACTCTAACATTTCTCCCTTAGAAATTCGGGGTGGCACTGGAGATAAGGGGAATGACACCTATTTATATGGACTTTTGACAATGGCTTTTGTGGCTGGATTTAGCGAACGTCTTATTCCCGATTTAATTAATCAAGTAGAGAAAAAAGTAACTGTAGAGGCTAGTTCCACTGGACAGGGACTACCTCCAACGATTTCGATCGCTCCGTCTAGCGCAACTTTAGCATTCAATGGAATCCAAGAATTTATCATTAATCCCGTTGGTAACTACACCATCACAATCTCACCGCCAGAAAGCGGTAAAATTGATAAAAATACCACTGATGCCAAATTTACCTACACTGCACCTGCACAAGGAAATAATGGGGATAAAATTACTATTACTGCCACTTCTGATTCCGGACAAACTGCCAAGGCTACGGTCACTTTAACTGCATAAAAAAAGACCGAGAGAGCCTTCTAGTTTGACAAAAAAGGATAACTCCCATTTACCCCGATTTCGGGTTAATGGGAATAGCCAAGGCTTGAACTTGAATTTTTTTTAACTCGGAAACTAATCGAATCGCCTGCTGTTCGTAGAGGGGAGCGCCGAGGGTCGCTGGCAAATTTTCCATGAGATCGCTGGCGGTTTTCAGGGGACAATTAGAAAAACGACTGATCACGGTGGGTGCTTCTGCGGCAATATTGCGGTTAAAGGCTTTTTCCACCCGCACGCGCCAAGTTTTGGGAGTGCGACGACCCTGCTCCACCCGTCGCAGTCCGTTGATGGTGGCCAGCACTACAATGCGATCGCCGATGCGTAAATTGAGATAATCTTCGGGCATTAATTTCGTGGTTTCCCGTTCTCGTTGGTGTAGGATCGGCACGACTCGATAACCGTAGGCAATATCCCCGATCGAGCTACCATTGAGAGTATCTCCGGCTTCGATCTCGTATTCCGTCACCAGAATCGTTTTCTGCGCCCAACGGAACAGATAGATGATATTTTCTCCGAAAGCCGCTCCCGTAAAGGCTTCTGCCGCCACGGTGTTGGTTCCTAAAATGTGAGATTGGGGCAGAATTTGACTTAATTGTTGACTAAGGTTGTCGTCGGTGGTGCGGATGACTAAGTAGCTTTGGGGGTTGAGTTTGCGGGTGGTTAGGGCCACTTCTAAATTGAGGATTTCGTCATCAGTAACAATCGCTATACTTTTGGCCCTATCTAAATTGACATTTTTTAAAGATTCTTCGATATTTCCCGTCATCAGGGGCATTTTTGGCAGGATAGTCGCATCAAAATCCCTATTTAAGCTGACCCCGACGATCGCCTGTTGCATTTCTAGTAATAAATTAGCCACTTCTTTGCCGACTCGACCTAAGCCCACAATAACGATATGATTCTGTTGGGGAACTGGGGGACGGTTAGGGATAAATTGAAATCTTGATGATAATAAAGTTTCTGTCAAAATGGCGTAGAGAACCCCGATAAAAGCGGTTCCAGCTAAGGTTAAAAAGAGACTAAATAGCTGCATCCACCAGGGGACTGCATTTAAATCTTCGGGGTTAGAGGCACCGAAAACATCACCGTAACCACCTAATAAAAGAATCGCCGTTCCTGAAAGAGCGGAAATAAAGGAAGCTCTCGGAGCGTAGAGATGGAAAAGAAAAGTCCCGATCATTACCAGCAGGATAATGATAAATACTGACAGGAAAGCCACCCGGTGAATTTGCTGCTGAAAACTCAATTGCCAGAATTGTTGGATTTCTTTGAGCAATTTTTGCCAAAAATGCCGCAACTTCTGGCGAGAATTTGAAGGTTTCTGGCGGGTAGCATCGATGTTTTGATAGGTAGTTTCGATGGTGGTAATTGTATCACCAGCCCGGATAGTAGTGGAGGGGGACCATTGATAAAATCCAGCCCTTAAAGGTTCATCGGGGGCTGTGTGTGCTAACAGACGACGGGTGGGGGTATTTAAATCACCTAAAAAGCGATCGAGTAAACCATCTTCGGGACTAATTTGTCTCTGGATAATCCGCAATTTCTGACCGTCGAGATGCAAAAAACCGAGGGTTTCTGTGCCTAATGTGGCTAAAGCAAAGGCATTGGCGGGTAGTTGGGTGGGTTCATAGGCGATAAAATTGCCTAAACGTTCCTCAAGTAGCTGATTGAGATTATCTTTAGAAGAACGCACCACTAAGCGGGTATGGGGATTTAATTGCCGAATAATTAGGGCAGTGGTGGCATTAATTCGCTCATCACTGGTGACAATTAAAGCAGCCCGACAGCGATCGATTCCCGCTGTTGCTAAAATGTTTTTTTGACGACAATCACCGATAATTATTTCCTCTAATAAATCGGGAAAATCGTTAATTTCCCAACTGGGAGGCTGTATTAGTTCGATACCGACAACGCTAACCCCAAACTCTTTTAAAGACTTGACGCAGTGTTGTCCGAGACTACCCAATCCACACACTAAAAAGCGATCGGCTAACTTGACATTCCCATGGACAAAGCTGAGAGATTCTTGGTTCATAGATTCTGCTTGTCTTAAAAAATAGAATGCTTTTTCAAACTTCTGATCCCCCTTTAATCCCCCTTTAATCTACCCTTAATTTCTTCTTAATAAGAAGGATGTCTGACAATTTTTAACACTTACCTCATTATAACATACCAGCGTTTTTATTGCGTACCCGTTGATACATTTCTTCCATTACTTCGATAAAGGAAGTATCCTTATCCCAAAATGCAGGATAATCACCGGCTTTTTTAATGACAATTGCGGGAATAGTTGCGGATTTAACTAACTCAGTATTTTCGGGTAAACGGTGATGGGAGTGCCAAAATTCTTTGAGATCAATTGTTTCTGCTGCTGGTATAGTTTCGGGTTTAGTGTGATAGGAGGTAACGGGGTTAAGAGGAATTTTTTCCTCTTGGATAGAGGAGGAAAGCAGCTTACCGAGGGGAGTTTTTGCTAACTCTTGCAGTAATTTTTGACGAGAGATACCGCGTAATTCAAATAAGAGGAAAGGATCCTGATCTAATTGGGAAGCAACGAGGTAATAAACTCCAGCAATATGTTTACAGGGATTTTCCCAATCGGGACAGGAACAATTGGTGATAAAATCCTTTTGACTGTGGGGTAATAAGTGCAGATTCAGATCGCTAAATGCTTCATCAATATTATCGGGAACTTCTTTGAGCAGCAGTTTAGAGATCATACTCGCTCTTGAACCAAGATTATATAAAGCTTGTGACCACTCTGCTTTAGTAATTGGTTTAATCTCAATACTCACCTTATACAAAGGTTCTTTGTAAACTCCAAAGTAGGGATTAATGGAACCTCGCACCTGAGCAGTAATTAAATTACCGTCAATTTCGTAATTCTTGACTTTATCATTTTTAGCGTAGGAACGTCCTCGACTCAAACGCGCTGAGTCGGTAAATTCCTCTAATGCTTCTATAAAGCGTTGTCCCCACCAAGTTTTACTAAATTTATTCATAGGTTTACCTCGATTAAATAATTGTCTGTTTATTCAATGCGATTAACTGACGAAAACTTTCGTTATCTAATTCCGTTAACCAAGATTCATCATTACTAACAATAGCATTAGCTACCTTTTTCTTTTCCTCGATCATTTCATCAATTCTTTCCTCTAAGGTTCCCAAAGTGACAAATTTATGCACGAAAACATTTTTTTGTTGACCAATTCTAAAAGCGCGATCAGTTGCTTGATTTTCCACCGCAGGATTCCACCAACGATCGAAATGAAAAACATGATTTGCTTTGGTTAAAGTAATCCCCACTCCCCCAGCTTTTAGGGATAAAATAAATACGGAAGGTTCTGTTTCGGGATGTTGAAATTCTTCGATCATTTGTTCTCGTTTTGGTTGAGAAGTCCCCCCGTAAAGATAATAAGTATTATAGCGAAAAGTTTGTTTGAGGTACTTTTGTAAGGAGTCACCGATTTCAGTAAATTGAGTGAAAATTAGCAGACTATCTCCCTCTAAAATTACTTCTTCTAGCATTTCTCCCAAACGCTCTAACTTATGCGATCGCTCAGGGGTAAAAGCACTGTTATCCTGTAAAAATTGACGGGGATGATTACAAATTTGTTTCAAGCGCATCAGGGTAGATAAAATTAATCCTTTGCGTTTTATTCCCTCCGCTTCTTCTAATTGTTTTTCCACTTCTTTGATAACAACTTCGTAGAGAGAAGCTTGTTCTTTAGTTAAATTACAATACTGTTTGTTTTCCACTTTGTCAGGCAAATCTTTAATTATCTGCTTATCGGTTTTTACCCGACGCAGAATAAAAGGTTCCACTAATTTTTTGAGAACCGTGGACTGGAGACGATCATTTTGTTTTTGGATTGGCACTTCAAAAGCTTTACGAAATTGAGTTTCTTTACCTAAATAACCAGGGTTAAGAAAGTTAAAAATTGACCATAAATCAAGCAGTCTATTTTCTACTGGAGTTCCCGTTAATGCGAGACGATGTTGTGCAGATAAACTCAAGATTGCTTTAGTTTGTGCCGCTTTAGGATTTTTTATATTTTGTGCTTCATCAATTACTAAACGTTGCCAAGATTGCGAGTTAAATAATTTCAAGTCCTTGCGAACTAAGGTAAAAGAAGTAATGACGATATCCTTGTGACTAGCTACTATCTGAAATTCCTTCTCATTTTGATAGCGCTTACTACCATGGTGAATTAAAACCTGAAGATGGGGGGCAAATTTCTCAATTTCTTTTGCCCAATTTCCCACCACAGAAGTGGGTGCAACTAGCAGAGTTGGCAAAACATTATTATCTCCCTCTCTTTCCCCAATCAATCTAGCAATTACTTGTAGGGTTTTTCCCAGTCCCATATCGTCAGCAAGACAACCATTTAACCCCAATTGTTCTAGGTATTGAATCCAGGCAACTCCGCGCTTTTGGTACTCCCGCAGCGTTCCTTGTAATTGGGGAGGATTTTCGATCGGTTCTAGTTGACTAGGATTTTGTAATTTCTCTAGCATAGAACCCAAAAAATCATCGGTTTCAACAATAATCTCCTCTGGGTATTCGGCAGCTTTTTTCATTAATTCAATCAGATTCATCTCAGGATTTTCCTGCTGATATTTCTGCCAAAAATCCAGCATTTGCTGCATTTTATTTTGTTCTAATTCTACCCATTGACCTCGAAATTTAACTAAGGGTGTTTTGGTGTCAATTAATTGTTGCCATTCCTCTTGACTAATAGTTTCTTCACCGATGGCTAATTCATATTGATATTCAATGATGTTTTCGAGGCTAAAAATCCCTTTACTAACGGGGGTAGATTTGCCCGATTTAGAAGTGGTTTTTAGCCGAACTTTAGCGCGTTGACGACCTTCGGGAGTCCACCAAGCGGGAATAATTACCTTATATCCCGCATCTTCTAAAATCCAAGCAGTTTCTTTTAAGAAAGTAAAAGCTTCTGTAAGGTTGAGAGAAAATCCCGTCGGTTTATCCGTTTCTAATCCTTGCCAAATGGGGGGATAAATACGGGCAGCATAACCCAAACTTAGTAAAATATTTTTGTCTAAATCTTGACCAAAATGCGCTCGTATGCTTGTTCTAGTTTCGGGTACTGCATACCAATATTCGTCTAATTCTAATCGCAGGGAGGGGTCTTGTTTAGAGATGAGGATAAAAGTAATTTGCCACTGTTCAATATTATTTTCTGGGGCCTCCGTTAGTTTAAAACCAAGGCTAAAACTAGATATATTTTGGTCTCCTAGTAACTGCTGTCTCCAAGTTTGCCACTGTTGATATTTTTCTAAGGCAGCGGCAGTTTGCAGAAATCCGGCAGTTTTAGTCACAGAGAAGCAATCACCTATAATTGTCTCGCTAATTTTTTTATCAAAACTGACAGGAATTGCTGTGTTAGTGACAATTTCATTGAGGAGACATTCGGAGAAGTGCTGGAGTAGGGTTTTGGGATCGTATAATTGTGGTGAAGCATGGGGATTTTCAGCACCAGCAAGACAAATGCGGGGAAGATATTCAAGATAGCGATCGAGATTGGTTTCATAGGTTGCTGATATAATTTCCCAAAGAGGATAGATAGCAAAGTTAACAGTTTTCTTGTTATTTGTGGCTAATTCTCGATATTTAAAGGCAGGAATATAGTTATCTTTGAGAATTATTTCTTTAAAAGCTTGACTGTAGTGATACCAAAAAAGTAAATCTGCACCTAACTGAATCTCTGAGGAGTTGTAAAGACAGATAAAATGCAGATCATTGAGCAGTTTAAGTACAGGATTAAGGGGATAACAATCAATTTGCCAAGATTGCCATTGGCTATTTTCTGGGGGTTCTTTTTCTAGATAACGCAGTAATTCTAAAGAGGGTAAAGGTTGATCATCCCGGCTAGGTAAAAGAAAGTAGCGGGGGACAAATTGCCGACTAAGAGGATTATAATTCGATTGAACTATTCCTAATTCTCCAGTGAGAAAGCTAGTTAATTCTTCTTTGCTTAACTGAAAAGGATGATAATTATCAGCAGTGCTGCGGCTCTTTTTCGGGGTGCTAGTTTCTCCCCAAAGATAAAAGCTACCCTTCTGAATAAATTCGTCCGTTGATTGAGGAATCCAAGTACCGTGAAGAATTTTCATGGTTTTTAATTAGTACAAAAGAACTTAAGTGAGGGCAACATTTAGCCTCTAGAAAAATTGTAGCGATTATGGGAGAATTCTCCACACTTTCCTATTCTTATCCCTTTGGGAACCCAAAAGTCCTCTGGATCAAAGAAAAATACGATCAGCAAATCGAAAACTCACATCTTATAACTGACACAGCCTTTCTCATCATCCTCGATGAAGTGTAACCTAATTTGCTATCGACTACCGACTCCCCAAAACTAAAACTTTATACCTCACCATTAAGATAACTGCTATCAAAACGCGGATATCACTGCTAATAGAGTTCGGTTTTACCGTTATGGGATGAGCATTGACGGGGGTAATATTCTAGGTAAGGAATTTGTATCTAGTCAGTGATGAAAACGATGTTAGAGGGGTCTTTACCGAAATTAAGCGATATTTTCCCGCCAACTGACCATCAGGACCGGGAAACTTTCACCCCCAATGCTTTTTATCCTAATTTATCAGAATGGCTTAAGCGATCGCAACTGAAAGCGGAAAGTGAATGGTTCGCAGCGATCGCCGCTTTAGAAAATATCTTATTACAAAACCCAAATAATGCTGCCAGTCGGGGTTTAATTCTCTCCGGTCCGACGGCCTTAGTCAGAGAAAGCAAGGCTTTAACGGGTTTTAAATTTGGTGTTTTTACCGTTAAAGCTTTAAAACATTTACAATGGCTGGGTTTGCAATTGCCTGCTCAGGAAAAATCCGCCGCCGATATTTCCCCGACGGAGATTCATGAATTGCCTCTCTTGCCAACGGATCCGATTGCTAATGAAAGATTTTGTCTGGTTTTTAGCGAAAGTTTCGCTCTTTTGCTGGTTTTAGGCGAGGATCAGTGGGGTTTGTCCTCTTTTCAATTTTCCTTTGATCCCGTCCTCACTCAGCAAGCTTGGCAGCAGTTGCGGCAACGATTAGTTAATCTGCGTTATCCGCAAATCGAGACTTTAGAGGCAATTATCGAGGCTAATGGCAGTCCCTCGCCGGATTATCGTCTAGTTAGCCAATTTAGTCGCCAATTACTGCAAAATTTACCCGACCAATCTAACTTAGACCTGAAAAAAACGAAATCGTCTATCAATAGCGAAATCACTCCCCCAAAGGAAGATAATTCTAATTTAGAATCGGGTTGTGATTTGGAATTATTGCGCGCTTTAACCCACGAAATTCGCACCCCTTTAACCACCATTCGCACCATTGCCCGATTATTATTAAAACGGGCCAAAGTAACGGAAGATGTAGAAAAATATTTAGAAACAATCGATTTAGAATGTAGTGAACAAATTCAGCGCATGGAATTAATTTTTCGAGCCGCAGAATTGGGTATTAATCCTCTGGGAGATAAACCAATTCAATTAATTCCAATTGCCCTAGAAAAAGTCTTTCAAGATAGTATTCCCCGGTGGCAGAAACAAGCTAAACGGCGCAATGTCAATTTAGAAGTTAATGTACCGAAAAAATTGCCTTCGGTAATTAGCGACCCGAATTTATTGGATCAAATGTTAAATGGAGTCGTGGAAAAATGTACTCGCAGTATGACCAGTGGTGGTCTGTTGCAAGTACATATATCAACGGCAGGAAATCAATTAAAAATGCAGTTCCAAACTCAGGTAAAATCACCGAATCTTACCCTCAAAGCTTTGGGAAAAGTCTTAATGTTTCAACCAGAAACCGGTAGTTTAAGTCTGAATATGAAGGTGACTAAAAACCTTTTTCAAGCTTTGGGAGGTAAATTTATTGTACGTGAAAAACCCGAAGAAGGTGAGATTTTAACTATTTTCTTGCCCCTCGGACGCATTAAATAAGTTGGGATTATTCTAAAATTTTCATCTCAAAAAATAGGCAAATTTGCCAAGATGATGCTATACTAGGGCAACAAACATTGTTAATAGTTGCCATGGAAAAAACTGTTTTAATTTTAGGTGGCACTGGTCGCATTGGTCAAAGTGTCGCCCTAGATATTATTAATCATACTGCCGCTAAAATTATTGTCACTGGACGCAAGGAAAAAGCGATTAAATTACTGCCAAGAATGCAGTTTTTGGCTTTAGATTTAGAGGAAATAGACAAGCTTAGACAGGCAATTAAAAATAGTGATTTAGTCATTCATTGTGCCGGTCCTTTTCACTATCGCGATGACAGGGTAATAAAAATTTGCATTGAAGAAAAAGTCAATTATATTGATGTTAGTGATCATCGTTCTTTTTATCAAAAGTTAATTCCCTATCGAGAATTAGCGATAAAAGCGGGAATAACTGCCGTGGTTAATACGGGAATTTTTCCAGGTATTTCTAATAGTATAGTGCGGGAGGGAGTCGAACAATTAGATAGGGTAGAAACGATCCGTTTAAATTATGCCGTAGCCAGTTCAGGAGGTGCGGGATTAACTGTGATGCGGACAACTTTTCTCGGTTTAAAAAAGCCTTTTTTAGCTTGGATTGAGGGAAAATGGCAAGAGATTAAACCCTATACTGCTAGAGAAGTAATTGACTTTCCCGCCCCTTTAGGTAAAACTGGTGTTTATTGGTTTGATATGCCAGAAACCTATACTTTTGCCGAATCTTTTCCAGTGCAAAATGTGATCACAAAATTTGGTTCTATTCCCGATTTTTATAATCACTTAACTTGGATTACTGCCCATATTTTTCCCGATGCTTGGGTAGAAAGTTCTCGGGGAATCGAGTTTTTTTCCCAAGTTAGTTATCGCATGACAGAAGTAACCGATAAATTTTCGGGAATTGGGGTAGCAATGTTAGCAAAAGTCGCCGGATGGCAAGGGCAGCAAAAAGCGGTTTATCAAGCAACTATGGTTCACGAGAACACTGCTCAAGCAGCGGGTTGGGGAACTGGCAGCGTGGCAGAATTAATCTTAGGGGCAAAACTCCAAAAAGCTGGGATTTATCCCGTGGAACAGGTGTTATCCACAGAACTATTCCATGCTACGATGAAAAAAAGAGGTATTAAACTCGATCGCTCCTGTGAAATTGTAGCTTAGAAGATGAAAAAAATCTGGCGTTACCTAGGACTGTTTTGTTTAGTTTTGTTACTGACTCTATCCCCCGTCTTCATGATAGCAGCCCAGAATAATCCTGCTAAACAAGGACAGGAAATACCCCTGGAAACTTTGGGAGAAGTTTTTCCCGTCATGCTTGATAATCAAGAACTTTTTACTATTCGGCAAGGAATAGGTTCTTTTTCAGCGCAAGAAAGAGCGCAATCGATTACAGCTAGAATCGAAAAAATTGCCGATGACGATGCTCTTTCTCCTGAAGATTTAACCATAAAAATTGATCCTGAAGACAAAAACCCTTCGATTATTTTGGGAGATACGGTTATTGCTACTATTACTTCTAGAGATGCCAAATTACACGCAGTCAGTCAAGAAGTATTAGCCGAACGAGCTTTAGCAAAGATTAAAGCAGCCATTGTCCGTTATCGTCAAGAACGTCAACCAGATAAACTCTTAAAAGATGCAGCTTTGACGGTAAGTGCTACCTTGTCCACGGTTTTAATTTTCTGGGCGATGATTTTTATATCTTCGCGGGTTTTTCCCCAGATTCAGAGATTAATCACCTCCCTAGTTCCTGGGGTGGGATTCCAAAATTTTGAGATTATTAGTTCCAGAACAATAGGAATTTTTTCCCTAAGAGTTTTGCAATTTATCCGCACTCTGATTATTTTAACTATTCTCTATTTTTATTTAACTTTTATCCTTCGTCTTTTTCCCTGGACTAGAAAATTTGGTGATGGTTTTCTGCAATACTTTTTTAGTGCTTTAGAAGTTTTTTCCCAAGAGATAGCAAAATATTTACCCAATATTTTTATCATACTGCTAGTTGTTTTTATAACTCACTATCTGTTGAGGGCAATTAGACCATTTTTCAATGCATTGGAAAGAGAAAATTTAGTCATACATGGTTTCTATCCCGATTGGGCAAAACCAACCTATAATTTACTGTCACTGCTGATAATTGCCTTAGCTATAGTCATCGCTTTTCCCTATTTACCCGGATTTAATTCTCCTGCTTTTCAGGGAGTGTCGGTATTTTTAGGGGTGCTATTTTCCTTGGGTTCTACCTCTGCTATTGCTAACGTAGTAGGAGGAATTATCCTCATCTATACCCGCTCTTTTCAATTAGGAGATAAAATTTCTATTGGTGATGTTATTGGAGATGTGATTGAAAAAGGATTATTAGTCACCCGTATTCGCACACCGTCTAATAAAATTATCACGATTCCTAACTCATCGCTGTTAAACACCAATGTGATTAACTTTAGCGTCTCTCAAAGGGAATTCAAAGAGCCTTTAATTTTGCAAACCACAGTCACTCTCGGTTATGATTTACCTTGGCGTAAGGTTCACGCAACCCTGAAAGAAGCAGCTTTAGCAACCCAATTTATTGTCTCAGAACCTGCTCCTTTTGTCTTGCAAACCAGTCTCGATGATTTTTATGTCAGCTATCAGCTAAATGCCTACACCGATCATCCTAACAAAATGGTGTATATTTATTCTGAATTACATCAAAATATTCAGGATAAATGTAACGAAGTTGGTATCGAAATTATGTCCCCTCACTACAAAGCTCTACGGGATGGCAATCACAGCACTATTCCTGAAAATTATCTGCCAGAAGATTATGAAATTCCTGCTTTTAGTATTCAGTCAAATCCTCAGAAGTAATAATTTTTTTTAATGCAAGACTTCGTGAGCATAATTACCTCATTTTGCGCTCGATTATACTCATTAAGACGACGAAATAGAAAGACAGAATGTTTAATTAAATGCCTTGAGGAGAATGATGAAATTA
>SFBI01000117.1 GCA_007095845.1 Microcystis aeruginosa Ma_MB_S_20031200_S102 | reverse complement strand
CCCCCAGCTTTGAGAACTGCTAATAATCCGACAATAACTAACAGTGACCGCTCTAGATAAATGCCGACTAAAACTTCTGAATCTACCCCCAAAGATTGTAAATAATGGGCTAATTGATTGGCACGATGATTTAAGTCTTGATAGGTGACTTTTTCCCCGTCCCATTCTATTGCGATCGCATTCGGGCTTTTTAAAACTTGATGTTCAAATAATTCATGAATACAAACCTTGGGGTTCTCGTAAATATTAGTCTGATTCCATTGAGCTAATAACTTTTGTTCTGACAACGGTAAAATAGGTAATAATTCAATCGATTGTTCAGGATTAACTGCAATTCCTTCTAACAAGGTTTGAAAGTGGGTAATCATGCGTTCAATCGTGTCTTGATTAAACAACGCGCAATTATAATCAAAAGATCCGACTAAACCCTCCGCCGTTTCTTGCATGGCTAAGGTTAAATCAAATTGAGCAATTAAAGCATTCATCGTAACGGGAGTTAATTTTAAATCCGCCATCGAAAAATGATTAATGTGCAGCATATCTTCCCAAGAAAACATCACTTGAAATAAAGGACTATAACTTATATTTCGTTCAGGATTTACCACTTCCACCACCTTTTCTAAGGGTAAATCTTGATGTTCATAAGCTTCTAAAAATACTTGTTTAACTTGATTTAATAAAGCTTGAAATGAGAGATTTTCTTTAAACTGAGTCCGAATGGGTAAGGTATTAACAAAGCAACCAATTAAGGGTTCAATTTCAGGAAAATGTCGATTGCCACTGGGAATCCCAATCACAATATCTTCTTGACGGCTATAGCGATATAATAAAACATTAAACGCCGTTAACAGCGTCATATTCAAAGTAGCGGTTGACGTTTGGCTAATATTTTTCAGGTGTTGGCTTAATTCTGGACTTAGTTTAAATGTACAATTATTGCCTTTAAACGTTTGTATGAGAGGACGAGGATGATCAGTGGGAATTTCTAATAAGGGTGGAATTCCGGTTAATTGTTGTTGCCAATAATTAACTTCCTGGGTGAGTTTATCTCCTTGTAACTGTTGTCTTTGCCAAACGGCAAAATCACCATATTGAATAGGTAAATCGGGTAAAGGATTAGATTGTTTTTGTAAAAAAGCTTCATATAAACGAGAAAGTTCTTGTAGTAAAACTTTCATTGACCAGCCATCAAAAATAGAATGGTGTAAACTCAAAAATAAAAGATAAGAGTCAGCTTTTAATTTAACCAAAAAAGTCCGCATTAAAGGAGCTTGGGTTAAGTCAAAGGGAGTATAAATTTCTTGTTCGGTTAATCGCTCTAATTCTTGAGTTTGTTCCCTAGAAGATAAGGACTGTAAATCCACTAAAGGGAAATTTAACTGAATTTTCGGTTTAATAATTTGTCGGGGAATTTCGTCAACTTCTTGAAAACAAGTTCGCAACAATTCATGACGTTGCATAATAGTTTCTAAAGCTTTTTTAAAGATATCAATATCCAAATTGCCTTCAATTTGAAAGCGAAACGCCATATTATAGGTATAGCCGTTAGCTTCTAATTGGTACAAAAACCAAAGTCGTTCTTGAGAAAAAGAAAGCGGTACAAGTTGAGACGGATTCCTAGTAGGTATCGTATTTGTTTTTACACCGATTCCTTTTTTTTGTAGTAACAGCTTGAGTAATTTCTGTTTGTCTTGAGAGTTATGGTTCATTTTTGACATGGTTTAAATAGGATTAATTTAGTGAAGGTTGGTTTAATGGATATAAATCAACCTAAAAATTGTTTAATTATTGATGCTAAATAGCAGTATAACCTCCATCTACCATTAAAATTGCTCCAGTTACATACGAGGAAGCTGCGGACGCTAAAAACACGACAGGGCCAATTAACTCTTCTAAATCTCCGGTTCGTTTCATGGGAATTCTAGTATATAATTCGTCCATTTCATCGGAAGTTGAACGTAAACCTTCTGTTCCTTCCATCATATTATTCATATACCCCGGTGCAAAAGCATTGACTCGAATTTTGTGACTAGCTAATTCGACCGCTAGGGATTTTACTAATTGATTGACACCACCTTTTGCGGCGCTATATGCTCCTGAAGATTTGGGAACAGCAACGAAAGCACAGATAGAAGAATTCATAATAATTGATCCCTTTGTTCCTTGTTTGATCATTTGTTTGGTTGCGAGTTGAGCGCAATTAAAATAACCTTTTAAGTCAACATTAATAACCTGATCCCATTCAAATTCCTCTAATTCATCAGTGTTTTTGAGAATTTCAACCCCTGCATTACAGACCATAATATCGAGTTGACCATAATGAGCAACCGCCTGGTTAATTAAATTCTGACAAGCTTGACGTTGACGAACATCGGTCTCAATTGCGATGGCCTCACCTCCTGCTTCTTGAAGCAGTTGAACCGTTTGTTCAGCACCAACTTGATTAATATCACCAATTACCACCTTAGCTCCAGCTTGTGCTAACCCTTGCGCTAATACCCGACCAATTCCTCGGGCAGCACCCGTGATAATTGCAACTTTACCTGTTAAATCAAAGAGATAATTTGTCATTTTTTTCCTTCAGTTTAAATCAATGTCCATTATAGAAAGATTAAGTCATTTAGGTTCAGCTTTGAGATAATAAAGCTTGAACTTCTTCTGGTGAAAGTTTGGAAATTTCTTGAACTGTTACGGCAATTTCATTCAGTAAACCTTCATTCCCCACTAATTCAATCATGACTTGAGTTAATTGGCTGATAGTTGAGTGATTAAAAAGTTGACGCACAGAAACTTCAATTTCTAAGGTTTGACGGATTTTACTAATCAGTTGAATCGCTTTTAAAGAATGCCCACCTAACAGAAAGAAATCGTCTTCAATCCCAACTCGTTCGACTTCTAAAATTTCTGCCCAAATTCCTGCTAAAACTTCTTCAATTGCAGTTCGAGGAGCGACATAATTTTGAGTTAACGATAAAGGGTTTTTATCGGGTATTGGTAAGACTTTTCGATTAACTTTACCGTTAGGACTGAGTTGAAAAGATTCCATCACCACAAAAGCAGAGGGAATCATATAATCGGGTAGCCAGTTTTCAAGAAAATGACGTAATTCAACTTGGTTTATGGTTTCACCTAGACGGGGAATAAAATAAGCGGCTAAATATTTTTCTCTAGCTGTTTCTCCCTGAACTGTAGCAATGGCTTGAGCAATTTGAGGATGTTGATTTAAAATAGTTTCTACTTCCCCTAATTCAATTCTATAACCTCTAACTTTGACCCCATCGTCAATTCTTCCTAAATATTCAATGTCTCCATTGGGTAAATAACGAGCTAAATCTCCAGTTTTATACAACAATGAATTATCGCTAAAGGGATTAGGAATAAATTTTTCTTGGGTTAATTGGGGATTGTTGAAATAACCCCGCGCTAAACCGCCACCCGCAACATATAACTCCCCAGTGACTCCGATGGGTAAGGGTTGAAGATGGGAATTTAAAATATAAACTTGCACATTAATCGCGGGTTTACCAATGGGAATATACTTCGGCCAAAGCTCAGGATTGGGTTCAAAGGTATAACTGGTAACGATATCCGCTTCTGTGGGTCCATAATAATTGTAAAGGGTACAATGTTCGAGTTTTTTGAATACAGAAATCATCGTTGGAGTAATTTGTAATTGCTCTCCAGCTGAAATAATTTCACGCAAGTTAGCAAATAAGTAGGTTTCCTCACTATGGGTTTCAATTAATTGCTGTAACAAAGTAACGGGCAAAATCGCTTTATGAATGGGGTTATTTGCCAACAATTGACTTAATTTAGCCAGGTCTAAGCGAGAATCTTCTGGAACAATAAATAAGCTTCCCCCTAAACACAAAGCGGCAAAGATTTCGTGATAGCTGACATCGAAATTAAAGGGAGCAAATTGTAAGAAATTCCTTTCGGATGATGTTTTTAATTGATGATGCTCAATAATATTCGTTAAGGATTGATGCAGGATCATAATCCCTTTAGGTACACCCGTAGAGCCTGAACTATAAATAATATAAGCCAAATCCTTTAAACTCACGGGTTTGTCAAGATTAGTCTTGGGTTCTAAGGCAATTTCTGACCCTTGTTTATCCAATAAAATCCGTTGAGAAATGGTTTCACTGTTTAAGAGTAACTGACAATCTTTTTGGGTTAATAAGGTTTTGATTTGGGTATCTTGCAGGATGTAAGAAAGTCTTTCTTGAGGATAGGTTGGATCTAGGGGAACACAAACGCCGCCTACTTTTAACACTGCTAAAACGGAAATCACCATATTAACAGACCTTTCTAAACAAATCCCCACTAAAGATTGAGAACTCACCCCAATTTTTTGTAAATAATTAGCCAATTGATTAGCAGATTCATTCAGTTCTCGGTAGGTTAATTGTTGCTCTTGAAAAACAACGGCAATGGCTGAAGGAGTTTTGAGAGTTTGTTGCTCAACTAATTGATGAACGCACTGTTTTAGAGGCTTTTGGGGTGCAGTTTGATTCCATTCAATTAATAATAATTGATATTCAGCTTCCGTTAATAAAGGTAAGTCTTGAATCCGACGATGGGGATTAATGGCGATTCCTTCTAATAAGGTTTTAAAATGACCTAACATCCTTTCAATGGTGTCATTTTCAAATCGTTCTTGAGGATAAATAATTTTAATACTTAAGGCTTCTCTAGGGGTGACAATCACCGTTAAGGGGTAATCAGCATTGCCATAATCTTGCATTTCACCAACTTGTAAACCACCTAAATTCTCACTATCATTGTCGCTAAAGGGTAAATTTTCAAAGACAACAAAACTTTCAAAAACTGAATGAGGGGAGGGAATTTCACTCCATTTTTGAATATCAATTAGAGAACTATAACTATATTGCTCTCGTTCTAAATACTCTTGTTGTAATTGTTGAAACCAAGTTAATAATTCAAGTTGAGGCTCAATTTGGATGCGAACGGGTAAGGTATTTAAAAACATCCCTACCATCGATTCAATCCCTGTAAAATTGGGCGGTCGTCCCGAAACTGTTGCCCCAAATACAATATCAGATTCACTACTATAATGATGTAATAGTAAAGCCCAAGCTCCTTGAATTAGGGTAGAAAGAGTAAGGCGATATTCTTGGGCGAGTAATTTCAGACGACTAGTAATTTCTGGAGAAAGTTTTGATTTTTGATCAAGATAATTTTTACTTTGAGTACTTTGAGTAACAAGAGGATTTAACGGTTTATCAACTACTAATGGGGTCGGAGAGGCAAAACCTTGAAGATTTTGTCGCCAAAAGCGTTCGGACTGAGTTTGATCTTGCTGTTGTACCCAATTAATATAGTCTTGGTAAGGGCGAGGTGTCGGTAAATTGACGGGTCGATGGTTGATGAGTCCAGCGTAAAACTCGAAAACTTCTTTCAACAGAATTGCTGTTGCCCAACCATCTAATAAAATATGATGTCCAGTATGGATAAATTCATATTTTTGATCTTCGACTTGAATTACATGACATCGAAGTAAGGGGATTTTATCTAGTTCAAAATATTGCTCTTTATCAGAGGTTAATAATTCCTGAAATTTAGTTTCTTGTTCGGAGGGAGAATGCGATCGCCAATCTTGATTAAACCAAGGCAAAGTGACATTTTTTCTAACCACTTGCAGAGGCTGTTTGGTTTTTTTCCAAGCAAAACAAGTTCGTAAAATACTATGTCTATCTACTACTTTTTGCCAAGCTTGTTGGAACGCATTAATATCTAAATTGCCTTGCAAGGTGATTTGAATTTGTGATAAATACGTCTTTGATTCTGGATTATATAAAGAATGAAATAGCATCCCCTGCTGCATGGTAGAAAGGGGATAAATGGATTCAATATCTTTTTTACTAACCTTAGATTGTTGAGGTGTTACCATTATTTTTCCCAATAGATTAAATAAAAATGTGCGTGAGTTTCTTGAATCAAATTTAGAACGAATTACCTTTAAGGCTCTTCTAGGTTCTGTGTGATAAGTTTAACTTACAATATGCTCGATCGACTTTTGTGTCCTTTGTGTCTTTGTGGTTCCTTCCACCCCCTCGCTAGTAGGATTAATTTTATCCCAAATTTTGGCAACAATTTCTGGATTTAAATTATGAACATGATACACCGCTTTTCCTGCAAAAGTTTTTTTAATGGCAAGATAAGGATTAGCAGAACCAACTTTACCCATTTGATAAACTAGGATCACCGAAGGTTGTTGAATCTCCTGTTTAAATTTGCGTTGCAGCCTCCAAATATTAAAATTATTAATAATACTGGAAAAAATGGGAGAGTTACGAGTATCTTTAGTCGGATAATAGGGAACAAATTTGTCTAACATTTGAGATTTAGATTGGCTATTCATGAACCTTGTGCTTGTGGATTTTTACTTGATGGATAAGTTTAAAATGCTGACGAGGATAAACCCCCATCGAGGGGAATAGTAATTCCCGTTATATAACTCGCACATTCTGAAGCTAAAAATATAACGAGATTAGCAAATTCTTCAGTCGTACCAATTCGATTCATGGGAATTGTTTTTAGAATTCTTTCTCGGATTAAATCTGGGGTCGTTCCCTCCTTTTTGGCATAAATTTCTAAATATTCTCGATGTCTAGGGGTGTCAATAACGCCGGGGTTAACACTATTAATTAAAACATTATAGGGGGCGGTTTGTCTAGCTACTGATTTGGTAAAATTCATTAAAGCTGCATTGACAACACCGGATTTAACTAAACGAGGGGATGGCTCTTTTCCCGATGTACCAATGATATTAACAATTCTTCCCCAATGTTGTTTTTTCATAATTGGTAATACTAAATTGGTTAAGCGAATATAACCGATTAATTTTCCTTGAAAAACGTTTAACCAATCTTCATCGGAAAGGTTTTCAATTAAATTTTCAGCAAAGTTAGCTCCTTCAGAATTATTGACTAAAATGTCAATTTTGCCGTATTGATTTAAAGAGTTCTGTATTAATTGTTCAGAATCTTGAGCTTGATGGACATCAGCCACTAAACGCAGAATTTGTTGGGCAGGATAAGCTTGAGCCAGAGATTGATAAGCTTGTTCTAAGCGTTGGGAATTGCGACCACAAATAATTAAGTGACAGCCTTCTTCTGCTAATTTTTCAGCAATGGTAAACCCAATTCCCGCACTACTTCCCGTAATCAAAGCCACTTTATCTTTTAATCCTAAATCCATAAACTTTGTCCTAGCATTTTGTGGTTAAACTTAAAATTTTAAACCGAACTAAATTAAAATTTTAATCAAATTAATATCTTGATTCGATGAATTATATCCCTTTTTTAAAACTTTTGAAGGAGCATAATAAATTTGACCATATTCTAAACACTGTTCTTCATTTTCTATGAAAATTTCTAATTTTCCATTCAAAATAAATCCGATTTCTTCTTGCTCACCTTGATGTGGGGGAATGGAATAACCAGAAGGTATTTTCATCATCACGATTTCAAACCAAGAACCCTTAGCCGATTGACAAGGTAAATGAGTGATTTTATCTTGGTTGTTTGATAGGGTTAATAAAACGTCTTCTGAAGGTAAAGAAGAGGTAATCCGTTTAAGATCAAATCCAATCATCGGTTCTGACAAGGGATTAACAAAACCATGGGAAACATTAGCATCGGCGACATGAATATCTTGTAAAGCTCTCAAGGGTTTAATCACATCTTTAATATACAGTTCCAGTTCTCCTGAGAGTACCATGCCAATTTGACTTTCAGGATGTTGGTGGGATTCAAGTTTAGCATTAGGAGCTATAACGGATAATTGAAAAATGGTATCTTGGCATTGAAAAACCTCTAATTCTACATGAGGATTGAGTTTAATAGGTTTGGGAATTGGGAAAAATTCAGACATGATTTTAGGTGACAAGTTCAAAATGAAATTGAGATTTAAACTCTCAATTATTTTTCTGTGATGAAGGCAACTATTTTGAGCGGATAGGGAGCTTTTTTAGGTATGCACAGGTAAATAAATATTTTGAATCATGGTGTTTTCCTTTTTGTGAAATAAAGACCAACTCATCTCAATTTTACCATATTGTGAAATAAATTCTAAATCATGTTCTCGGAGGGCATTTTCATTGGTAATGGCTAAATCTGCCAACCCCTGTTTAACTTGAATAGCGGCAACACTGGTAGAATTCACAAATTTGATTTTAATCTTGTTTTGATTAAGGTCGCTAGGTAATAAATAGGGAAGTAAAGGAAGAGGAGCGGGATGAGTAACCAGGGTACAATTTTCTACAACAATTTCTTCATTTTTTCGCTTGGCTAATCCGTAAACGGGTGTGGGATAGGTGAAGATAAAACCTAGTTTAAAATTCGGTTCCATATAGAAATCATTAATTCTTTCATAGGCATGGGGTACTAACGCCAAATCTATCTGATTGTCGAGTAAAGATTCTTTTAAATCTGTAAAGCTATCAAATAAATGACTACTAACCGAAATCTGTTGTAATTTCCATTGAGAAATTAGATAATTTAAGGTTTGTTCGCTGCTGGTTTCTTTGGGACCCAAAGTGCCAACGCTTAAAGTTTTGACATCAAGCTGGGGATAACACAATTCCATTGAAAACTTTAACATGGTTTTAAGGCTCCTGAATGTTTAAGGGCGGATAAATTAGGATTTCCGGTACAAAATAAAACAATTTCAAGTTCAGCAATTAAAAATTTTACTAACTCATCAACGGCGGCTTCTGATTCAATCGCTGCTACGAGAAACGGTCGAGCCAACCCTCCTAAATCGGCTCCTAGAGCGATAGATTTGGCAATATCTAAGCCATTTTTTAAGCCACCAGAAGCAATTAAAGGAATGGTTGAATTGAGGGACCGAATGGCGGTAATACATTCAGCCGTAGGCAAACCCCAATCGGCAAAAACTTGTCCGAGATGCCTTTGTCTGTTGTCTTTGGCTCTTTGGCTTTCGACTTTGGCCCAGGACGTGCCTCCGGCCCCCGCCACATCAATCGCGGCGACTCCGGCTTCAATTAATTTTTTGGCCATCACCGCAGAGATGCCATTTCCGACTTCCTTGGCGATGACGGGAACGGGTAATTGAGCGCAAATTTGCTCTATTTTAGCGAGTAACCCTTTAAAATTAGAATCGCCTTCCGATTGCACCCATTCTTGTAAAGGATTGAGATGCAAAATTAAGGCATCAGCTTCTAATAATTCCACCAGTTTTAAACAGTCTTCTAAACCGCAGCTGTAATTTAACTGTACAGCCCCTAAATTCGCTAACAGGAGAATATCTGGCGCTAGAGAACGGACTGCAAAGGTCGGCGCTAATTCCGGTTGTTCGAGTGCGATGCGTTGAGAACCCACCCCCATCGCTAAACCATAACGTTGAGCGACCGTTGCCAATCGAGTATTGACTAAATGGGCTAATTCCGTTCCTCCGGTCATGGAAGAGATGAGAATTGGCGCTTTTAAAGATTTCCCCAAAAAGGTTGTCCCCAGTTCAATATCGCTGCGGTCAAGTTCAGGAAGACAACAATGGGTAAAGCGATATTTTTCTAAACCGTTTGTAAGTTGTTGAAATTCTACATCTTCTTCGATACAAACTCGCAGATGTTCGCTTTTACGATTTTCAATTTCACTGGGAAGATTAGGCTGTGACATAGTTGTTATCAAGTATGAGGGTTAAACATTAAGTTGAGGTTAAAAATCGAGTTCTGAAAGCAGTTCATCTAGTTCTACCTGATTAAGATCCGCATCGGGAAAATCCGATGGAGTATAGCCTCCTTCTACCGATAAACAATGGTTAATCAGGCTTTCTAAAGAATCTCGATAGGCAGCGGCTAAATTTTTGATCGTTGTTTGATGATGAAAATTCTCACTATATTGCCATTCTATATCAAGTTGCCCATCAACCACAATTCCATGAATCGCAATTAAATGGGAACGTTGTCCCAAAGGACTATGAATAGAACCACTGGATGCTTGAGATAATTTCCAGCCTATCTCGCCGATTTGATGGCTGGTAAATTGACCTAAATAATTAAAGCTAATTTGAGCTTTTGGATAGTTTTTTAACGGGGATTGAATTGTTAAATCTGAGTTGAGATAATATCCAATTCCATAATCAAATCCTCGATTCGGAATTTGTCGTAATTGCTCTTTAATGGACTTGAGACATTCGCCTGAATGGTGAAGATTTTCTAAGGTCAAAAATACGGGAAAAATACTGGTAAACCAACCCACAGTTCGAGATAAATTCACGGATTCAATTACATTTTCTCTTCCATGACCTTCCATGTCAAGCAAAAGCTTATAATTTCCTGTCCAACGGCCAAAAGCTTGGACTAAAGCGGTCAATAGAATATCATTAATTTGGGTGTTATAAGCTTGCGGAACCTCCTGTAAGAGT
Organism: Microcystis aeruginosa Ma_MB_S_20031200_S102; assembly: GCA_007095845.1. Lineage (GTDB taxonomy): Bacteria > Cyanobacteriota > Cyanobacteriia > Cyanobacteriales > Microcystaceae > Microcystis > Microcystis aeruginosa_D. Next base: position 2,885 of record SFBI01000117.1, on the reverse strand, counting down.
AAGCGGGTTTGTTCTTCGTTTAAGGTGAAAGAAACCGTTTTGGCATGGGCAACAATGTTAGATTGTGTATCCCCCTGAATATCTACAGGAAGAGGAAAAACCGATGAAAAATCACGGTTTAGCCAATACTTGAATTGAGCGTAAAACTCTGGGGTTTGAGCATAGTTTTGCAGTTCCTCAGCCCAAGTTTTAAAAGAACTGGTTTTAGGAGGAAGTTGCAGAGGCTTTTGGTTTTCTAATTGGTGGTAAATAGTGACTAAATCTTCGAGGATAATCCGCCAAGAAATTCCATCTACTGCTAAATGATGAATCACAATTAACATTTTTCCACTCTCACCCAAGGCAAAGAAAACCACCGCCATTAAGGGGCCTTCCTCTAAGTTGAGTAACCGTTGTTGAACCTCAGAAATTTCTGCCATCTTGGTCAATTGTTCATGGTAAGATAGATGGGATAAATCCACCTTTTCAAAAGCAAAATTATTGCAATCATCGCTGTGATTTTGTTGCCATTGTTCCCCGTATTGAACAAACCGTAACCGCAGCGCGTCATGGTGATAGAGTATTTTAGAAATAGTTTGTTTTAATAAATATGGTTGTAGATTATTGGGAACTTCTAACAAGATAGATTGATTAAAGTGATGACGTTCGGTCCAGTTTTGTTCAAAAAACCATTTTTGAATCGGTGTTAACGGGACTTCACCTGTAACTAATCTCTGGTCAATTTCAATGATAGCAGTTGTCTGAGCTACGGTGGCTAATTGAGCGATAGTTTGATGACTAAATAATTGTTTAGGAGTAATTTGTAATCCGGCTTGATTAGCTTGAGCAATAATTTGAATGGCTAAGATAGAATCTCCTCCCAATTCAAAAAAGTTATCGTTAATACTAATAGTTTTAAGTCCTAAAATCCTTTGCCAAATTTCAGCGAGAATGCGTTCTGTTTCTGTACCTGGGCTGAAATTGATGGCAGCTTCATTCTCTAATTCTAGTGCAGGTTGTGGGAGAGCGCGACGATCAATTTTACCATTAGGGGTTAGGGGAAAAGCGTCTAACAAAACGAAGAAAGCAGGAACCATATATTGGGGTAACTTTTCTTGCAAAAATAAACGCAATTGGGAAACAGTTAAGTTTTGAGAGGCAATCACATAAGCACATAAACGCTTAACACCGGGTTGATCTTCTCTGGCAATAATAATCGCTTCTTTAACTTGGGGATGTTGATTGAGAATGGTTTCAATTTCCCCTAATTCAATTCTAAAACCTCTAATCTTAACTTGATGATCAATACGACCCACAAATTCAATTTGTCCGTCGTTTCCATAACGAACTAAATCACCGGTTTTGTAAAGGCGATCACTGAGTTTTTGACTAAAAGGATTAGCAATAAATTTAGAATCGGTTAACTCTGGACGGTTGAGATATCCTTTAGCTAATCCAACGCTGGCAAGATGTAATTCCCCAGGAACACCAATAGGAACGGGTTGGAGATAGCGATCAAGAATATAGATTTTGGTGTTGGCGATCGGACGACCAATGGGCAGCATATCCATGTCTTCAAAGCATTGTGCAACTGTAGCACAGACAGTGGATTCCGTTGGCCCGTAAGCATTAAAAAAACGCCGTCCATTAGCCCATTGAATAACCAAAGAAGGAGGGCAGGGTTCTCCCGCAACAATGATATTCTGCAATGCTGGCAAGTTCTCACTGGACAGAGCGGCGAGTGCTGATGGCACAAGAGTCAAATGGGTAATCTCCTGCTCTTGTAACAGTTCCAGTAAAGGTTGTCCTGGTTGTAGTTCTTCCCGCGTTCCCAGATAAAGCCTTGCCCCCGCACAAAGAGCCATGACAATTTCCCAAATAGAAGCATCAAAGCTAATGGATGCAAACTGAAGGACACAACTATCTGGCTGCACGTTAAATAGCTTGATTTGTGCTTGGGATAGATTACACAATCCTCGATGAGCAACGAGAACTCCTTTCGGCTTTCCAGTTGAGCCAGAAGTGTAAATGACATAAGCTAAGTTCTCTGGTGTTAGGCTAGTGATAGGGGAACTTTTACTTTCGGTAGAGATTTCTTTCCAATCGGAATCTAAGCAAATTACTTGTGCTTGATACTGTGGTAACGAGGTGACCAGTTTTTCCTGAGTCAATAGAACTGCTAGTTGCGAATCATCGAGCATATAAGCGATCCGCTCAGATGGATAAGTAGGGTCTATGGGAACATAAGCACCAGCTGCTTTCAGGATACCTAAAATCCCTACTATCATTTCAAGGGAAGGTTCGATACAGATGCCCACCAGTGTTTCTGGTTTTACCCCCAAGGTTTGTAAATAGTTTGCTAATTGGTTCGCCTTGCTGTTTAGTTCTTGGTAGGTTAGCTGTTCACTTTTAAAAATTAGTGCTATGGCATCTGGTGTTTGTTCTACCCACGCTTCAAATAGTTGATGAATACATAGATTTTGAGGATAGTCTTGTTGAGTTTGATTCCATTCTACTAATAATTGCTGTTTTTCCGATTCAGTTAGTAACGGTAATTGCCCGACGGTTTGCTGAGGATTGGCTACAATTCCTTTTAATAAAGTTTGGAAATGACCCACCATGCGGGTAATTCTTTTAGGGGTAAATAGGTCGCTATCATATTCCCAAAAACCTTCTAAATAAGCTCCTTTTTCGGTTTCGATTTCTTCTAAAACTAAGCTGAGATCAAATTTAATTCTCTGGTTTTCAACGGCTAGATATTGAGCCTTTAAATCAGGTAATTCTAAAGCATTGAGGGGGGCATTTTGCAGCGCAAACATGACCTGAAATAAGGGATTATAACTTAAACTTCGTTCGATTTCTAACCCATCAACCACTTGCTCAAAGGGGACATCTTGATTAGCATA
>SFBI01000116.1 GCA_007095845.1 Microcystis aeruginosa Ma_MB_S_20031200_S102 | reverse complement strand
ATTAACCAGTTTGTGCCTTAAACCTTTTCCTGTATGGGTTTCAGCTATTTTTGGGCGTAGGCTCTCTCATCGAATTTTATTTTAAGTTAATTATTTGCATAACAGTTACCGAAGAGCCGATTTTGTCTAATCTCTCAATAACAGATATTCACGAATCTCAAAAAAGTTATCCCAAGGAATATAAGGTTGATTTTCTGCTTGTAGATAATCGATTAAACGATCCCTAGCAAAAACTAGATCAGCCTTTCTAGCCATGGTAATATCGGTAACGGAATCACCGATCGCAATAGTTTCTACTCCTGAATATTTGGACATAATCAAGGCTTTAGCCACTAATTCCGTCTCATTTTCCCAATCGGAATGAACTTGCAGATATTCCCCTTGCGTATGAAGATTGACCCCATAAATTGCCGTTACCTTGTCTAATAGTCCCTCCCGTTTTAAGACCGTTTCAATCATGCCTTGGATACCGCCGGAGATAATAATAAAAGGGATGGCTCGCTCCTGTAAAAAAGCGAGAAATTCAGCTAATCCGGGGCGAATTGGCTTGCTTTCGGCATAGGCGAGAATATCGGCGTATTTTTGGCTCGGTATCGACTCTAGCAGTTGACGGACACCCCGGCGCAGACTGAGAGTACGGGCGTACATTTGGGGCATAATTTGGGCTGATAAATCGGGGGCGAATTCTTTGAGCATACCCGCAAAAGTTTCCACGGCGGTGATAGTGCCATCAAAGTCACAGAAAACAATTTTACTCATGGGGTGACAAAATATCTGAAATTGGATATAATCGAAGGTTATGATTAATTTTACAGAGATTATCTGATTCTAGAGCTTCAACCCCCATGAAATCCTATCTCGCCGCCGCCATTCAAATGACCAGTCAGCCAGATCTAGAGAAAAATCTCGCTGCCGCTGAAGAATTGATCGAACTTGCCGTGGGTAAAGGGGCGGAATTAATCGGTTTACCAGAAAATTTCGCCTTTATGGGGGCAGAAAGCGATAAAATCGCCCAGTCCGAGACTATTGCTCTTAAAGCCGATAAATTCCTCCGCACCATGGCCCAACGGTTTCAAGTGACCATTTTAGGGGGTGGTTTTCCGGTGCCGGTGACGGGTATTGCCGATAAAGCCTATAATACCGCTATTTTAGTTGATGGCAACGGTGCGGAATTAGCCCGCTATCAAAAAGTCCATCTCTTTGATGTCAATGTCCCGGATGGTAACACCTATCAGGAATCGAGTACAGTCATGGCAGGGATCGATTTACCGCCGATTTATGGCTCCGATAGCCTGGGCAAAATTGGCCTCTCGATTTGCTATGATGTGCGTTTTCCTGAACTCTATCGCTATTTATCGCGGCAAGGAGCCGATGTTTTATTTGTACCTGCGGCGTTTACAGCTTTTACAGGGAAAGATCATTGGAAAGTTTTATTACAAGCGCGAGCGATCGAGAATACCTGTTATATAATAGCTCCCGCTCAAACGGGCAATAATTATGAACGCCGTTACACCCACGGTCACGCTATGATTATCGACCCTTGGGGTGTGGTTTTAGCCGACGCAGGGGAAGAAGCGGGAGTGGCAATTGCCGAAATTAATCCCCAACGTCTGCAACAAGTGCGACGACAAATGCCTTCCCTGCAACATCGTGTTTTTGTTTAAGATTTGATCGAAAATTACGACTTTTCTCGCAAAGGTGAAGTATAACCTAAACGGAAACTTTGTACCTCACCATTGAGCAGCTTATCCATCTCCCAACCTAACTTAGTTGGCTGCTGATAAACCTTTTTTAAAGTGTTCACATCCCGGCTAGAAATCGGGGGAATATCCCTAGTTTGAGCGAAATACATCACATCCGTCTCCAGGGGACTATGACCCCAAATTCCCAAAGCGTGACCTAATTCGTGCCGTGCTGCCGCTAAGGCCGACCGATCGGCTAAATTAGGACTAATCTGGATACTCATCCGATGAGTTAAGCGATTTTCCTTGACAAAAATCTCGTATTGTGTTATTGCAGAACGCACCCGGGGCAGTTCTAACTTACCGGTTTCGGGATTAAAACGGACTCCCGACGGCGGTAACTCCTGTTTAATGAGGATATCAGCCAATTCTGCCCGATTTACCAACTCGATCGGCAAATACTGCCCCCATTCAGCGATCGCCTCTTGTACCAAACTCAGCCAGGAACTGCGATCGCTCTGAATATAAATCTTCACGGGAAATTGCGACCAAATCAACGCTCCCACGGGACTGATTTCCACAGCATCAAAATAATCCCCGGGTTGGTTTTGCTCTTGCCATTGGGCTAAATTAGCAGGTAAAGGATGAGTTTTTAACTCTGGCAGCGATCGACTGTCGGCAATCAGAGAATAGGAAAACAGCAAAAGACTCGCCAAGGCTGCGAGTCCTAGAAAAGAGAACCAACCTCGTAGCATTTAGCGATTTAACCAGCCGGCGCTCAGTACAATAGTTAGGGTGATAAATACCGTCCCCAAAGCCCAAGTCACCTGATTTAAGGTTTTTTCCGCCGTTTTTGCGCTGGTAAAAATCTGTGATTGACCGCCAATACCCCCAATACCATCCCCTTTGGGACTGTGCAATAACACCAAAATCGCCAGAAAGGCCGCCGCCAGCGCCCAAATAATCTGTACTACCAGCACCACTGTCATGATCATTACTCTCTATTTTCCATTACTAAAGTATAGCAGTTATCAAGCCGCCAGCTTTGAATTAGTTATCAACCAGCAGCAATTCCCAATTCGGAATGTAGCCAAAGATACAGAAAAACCAGAAAGCCTATTCGGCACTAAATTACTCAATTTGTGCTACGATAATAGTTTTGGGATAAATTTAAATAGGAGCAGACTGTCTGTATGTCTCGTTATAGAGGACCGCGCTTGCGCGTTGTGCGTCGTTTAGGGGAATTACCAGGCTTAACCCGTAAGAATGCCCGTCGTGCCTATGCACCTGGGCAACACGGCCAGGCCCGCAAAAAACGTTCAGAATATGCCATTCGTCTAGAAGAAAAACAAAAACTGCGTTTTAACTACGGTGTCAGCGAGAAACAATTAATTCGCTATGTCCGCAAAGCTCGTCGAGCTACTGGTTCCACCGGTCAGGTGCTGCTGCAACTCTTGGAAATGCGTCTGGATAATACCGTTTTCCGTCTCGGTATGGCTGGGACAATTCCGGGGGCGCGACAATTAGTCAATCACGGTCACGTCACCGTTAACGGTAGAGTTGTGGATATTGCCAGTTATCAGTGCCGTCCGGGTGATGTGATTGGAGTCAGAAATCAAGAGCGTTCCCAGGATCTAGTCAAAAGAAATATGGAATACCCCGGTTTAGCCAACCTGCCGAGTCATCTGGAATTTGACAAAAACACCCTCGTGGGCAAAGTGAATGGCGTTGTCGAAAGAGAATGGATTGCCCTCTCGATTAATGAACTGTTAGTAGTGGAATACTACTCTCGGAAAGTCTAGGAAAAAGTCTTTTCCAGATACCTTGAGGACGCAAGTGGCAGCGTCCTTATTTTATTGGCTAAATTGAGTATTTTTGATTATATATAGGGTTTGCTGAATAAGTCTAAAAACCTTGTTGGATAAGATTTTTAGACTTTTTTTCCCTCAAAAAGTGTCAGCTATTGCGGGGATCGGAGGGAAAATTCAGGTACTTTTTCCCTGAAAATTAGGTAATTGACCACGGCTCGACTGAGCTTCGCCTGATAGAAAGAAAATAACTTTTACAGACAAGAAAAACATTGGCACAGTTAAACTAAAAGGAACTAGAGACTTAAACTTTTACCCTCTAGACCAAATTAAATGAGTTAGGATTGTTAAACGAGCAGATGGTTATTATATTCAATTCTGTTTTAGCGTTGATATTCGGGAATATGCAAAACCGCTAGAACCGACTAAAAGATGTGTGGGATTGGATGTCGGTTTAAAATTTTTCTACGCTAACAGTGATGGGGAAACGGTAGAAATAACGCAATACTATCGCAAGGCAGAAAAAAGATTAATCCATCTGAATCGGAAGAAATCTAAAAAGTTTAGAAAAGGTCAACTCCAATCAAACAACTACCAAAAAACTAGAAAG
>SFBI01000115.1 GCA_007095845.1 Microcystis aeruginosa Ma_MB_S_20031200_S102 | reverse complement strand
CTTAAACTAATAAAACGGAGAGCCTATGGCTTTAGAAACTTTCGGAATTTTTGGGTTAGAAGTATGTTATCTTGGCATCTTGTCTGTTGATTTAGCATAAAGGGTAACGAAGAGCCGAATAGCTTAAAAACTATTTATATTAATTGAGTACATGGCTCACTTTTATACAAAAAGTGTTTTAACCAAAATTCTCTAAAGCTTCAAATTGACGTAAGGCCAGACTAGACCCTTGATTCCAGCCTAGTTCAACATAATAGGGGAAAAGTTTCTTAATATTTATATCGGGAAAGAGACGACTATTTCCCCTTTCTTGATAACTATCTTCTATTAACAAATATATTTTTAATTCTTCCCGACGATAAACCCACAATTCGGGTATTTTTAGCAATTGATAAGCCTCTACATCAGTCAGGGAAGTAAAATCCACTTCTATAGCTAAATCGGGAGGAGGATCAACAGTTAAATCAATTCTTTCTTTGCCTAAAATTGCCTGTCTATTATCAATATAAAAACAAGTATCTGGTTCTACTCCCGCTTCTCCCGGTATTTTCAAGGTAATCGGATCAAAACATTGCCAGTCTTTACCTTGACGACGGAGGATAATTTTTACTAAATCCCTTAATGTATCAATACGATTGCCATGACTTGGTAGGGGAGACATAAGCCGAATTTCTTGAGTTTTGCGATTAAAATAGAGTTTGGGATAGGTTTTATGGAGACGTAACCTCAGCAATCTTTTGTAATCTTCCCAAGTCTGATACGGAAAAATAACTTGACTGCCCGGAGATAAAGATAAAGTATTTTCGTTGAGAGTAATTAGTAGCATTTTGGTAATTATCCTTGATTTTTTTCTGTGGGATTTAACTAATTTCGCTCTGGCAACCAATGCCTATCAAGCATTTGTTCGAGGGAATAGGGACAATTTAGAGGGAAATTGTGCGGAGACATTTCAGTTTTTTGTCCGACAATAAAAACCGCATCTTGATAGATTCTTTCTTGGTTATCTAGGAGATATTTTTCTAGATTGGTGCTTAAGTATCGATTTAGCTGAACTCTAAACGTGGCGATTTCTCCTTGCCAATGTCGATGATTTAATTCAAATTCTTCTGACCAATATTGCCACAGCAAAAGATGAATAATTATCTGTCTTAAAAAACTCTCAACTCGATTTTTATCCCGTTTGCTCAAAGCCTCCAACTCCTCGATTAAATGTTGAATATCCAACTCAGCTAGACGATTTGCCTTGAGAAGCTTAATTGTTTCAGTCAACCAGAGATGTTCATCTTGTTCGTAGAGAAATTGTAACTGATTTAGCCAAGTATCTTTTTTCATATTTTTTTGGCTGAGGAGACTTCTAAAACCGCTTTTGGGTAGGCAATGCGTTGATGATGAAATTGTTGCCAAACCTGCACAAAAACCTCGGCAATAATTGGTAATTCCTCTTGACGAATACCACTATCTACTAATTGTTGCTCGCGCCATCGGGCCTGAAAAATCTTTTTGATCATATCCATAGCTTGTTCTGGGGAGGCCTCCTTTAGCGATCGCAAAGCGGCCTCGCTACTATCGGCCAACATAACGATCGCCGTTTCTCGAGATTGGGGAATCGGACCATCGTAGCGAAAGGCCGCCTCATCAACGATTTCTTGACCATTTTGGGCGGATTTTTGCAAAGCTTGCTGATAAAAATAGGAAATTAAGAGATTGCCTTGATGTTCGGGAATAAAATCGCGGACCACTCGCGGTAAACCGTGTCTGCGGGCCATGACTAACCCTTCGCTAACGTGCTTTTTAATAATCTCGGCGCTGACGTAGGGATCATTAATTTCATCGTGTTTATTCGGGCCACCCATTTGATTTTCAATAAAACCGAGGGGATCGTGCATTTTCCCGATATCGTGATAGAGGGTTCCCGTGCGAATTAATTCCACATTACAGTGCAGTTTTCGGGCGGCCGCTTCAGCTAAACAGGCGACAAAAAGGGTATGTTGAAAAGTACCAGGCGCTTCCGTGGCCAAACGTTTGAGCAAACTACAATTAGGATTGGACAACTCCACCAGACGAATGGGAGTCACCACATCGAAACAGCGTTCCAAATAGGGGGATAATCCTAGGGCGATTACCGTCCAAGCTATTCCCGATAGACCATAGACGAGCGCCGTGGGTAGTAGAGTATAGATGATTGTGCTGGCCGTGGCGCTAACGATTAGGTAGGTGAGCAGATAAACACCCCCTTGACTGACTCCGATTCCCATCCCTAGGAGCGATAATTCATCCCGGGAGCGCAATTTTGCCGCTATCATCGCAGCTAATAGTCCCCCAATCGTCCCGGCGATTAAATCAGCGCTGATAGCTTGGATACTGAATAGGGAAAGACCGGCAGTTAAGAGGACTTGGGTGACGGCCAAAGTCGGGCCATAGAAACTGCTGACTAATAAACCCACGGCTGCCAGATTGGTAAAGGGAATATTGGCGATCACTAGGATCGGTGTGGTAAAACTCAGTAAACCCAAGAGCAGAAAATCCCTGTGACGCAGAGGCCGATGGAGACGTTGAGCAACGAGGCAAAAAGTCCCGATCGCGCCGGTGACAAGGATTGCCGTTGATCCTAAACCCATCCAGTTAATGCCCCGTTCGCTTAAACCAAAGCCATCGATGAGAACAAACTGAGCTTGAGTAATTTTTTCGCCTGCTTTAACGATAATTTGACCTGTTTGAGCATTAGACATGACCATATCTACCGCTTCCACCGCTTTAGTGGCTTGTTCTTTGGTGGCCTCTCGATCTTCTATCAGGTTCGTTTGTCCCTCTAGAGCTGCCAGAAGGATATTTTCAGCTAAAAGCTGCTGACGACGGTTTAGGCGATCGCTGCTAATCTGCACAGCGATGGTATCCTGTAGGTGACTGGTGGAAATCCCGGGGGGAATGCCTTGCACCAAAATCCGGCGCCCCGCTTGCAGGACGGCTTTTTCTAGGTTTTGCCATTCTCGATCGCCCATTTGGGCCACTGTGATCAGAGCGGCATATTTGAGTTTATTTAAGCTGGAATGCCGATAATTTTGGCTGGTTTGCTCCTGTATTTGCCGTAACTGCTCCAATCGATCGATAAATTGCTCAAAGTTTCCCTTCGTCACGCGCTGACGATAGGCTTGTATTTCCTGTACTGCATATTCCTGTTCTTTTGTCAAGGGTTTTGCAAAAGATTCTTCATAGTTGAGGCCGCTTTCTAGAGTTGACCATTGAGCGGCAGAAAAGGTGAGCAGCGTTCCCAGTGTGGCGTTAGAAATAGTCCTGCTCAGTGAAATCGAATTTTTTGGCAAAAATGGGCTAATTTGACTTAACTGCCCTAAAGTGTCCCGTAGCGATTGCTCAATCTCGGCAGTGGTTTGGGGGTCTCTTTTCAGTCGGGGAAGCAGTCCGGCCCGAATTTTTTGGCGTTTGAGGTCGGTGGTTTCTTGGTCTTGAAAACTGGCATCTTCGGGAGCGATAATTGTGACTGGAGAAATAGTCCCGACGGCCAATTTCGGCTGATTATAGAAACGATAACCGACCACGCTAGTCAGACAACCGACGGTAAACAGGAAGATTAAGGGTCGTCGCAGTTTACCTAGGGAGTAAGAGCGAGATTTTCGGGCAAAATCAGGAAAAACAGTGAAAGAATGCAGAAAATGATTCATAAATTCCAGCTAAATTCTATAAACTGCGCCACCATGCCCAGAGGAAAAATACCAGCAGCTTGGTTTTTGGTTCCCCTTTTTATTTTAACCCATATTCCGCACTTCACTTTGAAGCATAAAAAACAGCCGGTATTTTCAAAGAAAAAAAAAACAGAATAATCAAAAAAATACTCAACCAATCAAGGGTTGAGGAGAAATCATAAAATACCAAATATTTTTTCCGATGCAAGAGTTAAACTAATTCCCAACAATTCCAGGAGTAGTGACTATCCTATAAGCATCAATAGGTTTTGCTGAAAAAGTTCTTCCGCAAAACCCACTTAAAGTAAGCGTAAAGGTCTGGAAATAAATCCTAATTCATTGATTAGAATAGCTTTGACCACTGTTCCTGCTGAATTTTTTTCTCGATGGTCGATTCCTAATTTAGAGTTGATTATTTCAACTATTCTTATTACGTCAATTAGCTAGGCTACTATTCCTAAGTGATCTAGGTTGTTAAGTTTTACCTCTGAGATAGGAGACAGTTTTTGTTTCTTTAATAGATTTTTGAGCTTTTTGATTGTCTCATTTTTTTGGGACTAATTATCTGAGTATTTTTACTTATTCTTTCTTGAATGAGTTTATGCTGTTTTAGGCTACATTTTGAAGTGCGGATTGTCGGTTTAACCGAAACAGTAGAATAGTGTTGATTACTGATCACCGAGCGCTAAAAAGACTCCCCAACAGCCATCTCACCCCGGGGAAAATCGCTATAGAATAGAAAAAAAGAGAATTGCGAGGAAAAAACTCTGTCTTTTAACCCGATTGTCATTCCCCCTTCCCCGGAAAATCCCGCTCGCTATCTAGTGATCATGCTGCACGGTTGGGGTGCGGATGCGATGGATCTGGCCCCCCTTGCATCGATGCTGGATCTGGCTGATTGTCAATTTTTGTTTCCCAATGCTCCTTTTAATCATCCGCAAGTGCCGGGGGGACGCGCCTGGTATGCGTTAGAAACCTCCGATTATCAAGGTTTAGTCACTAGTCGTCAACAGTTGCACGATTGGATTATTTCCCTAGAAGCAACCACCGGTATTCCCCTAGAGCGGACTTTTTTGACTGGTTTTTCCCAAGGGGGAGCGATGACGCTGGATGTGGGTTTATCCTTACCCTTGGCAGGATTGGGTTCCCTGAGTGGTTATCTGCACAGTGAACCCCATCCCCAAGGTCCACAAAATGTCTTAATTGTTCACGGTAAGCAGGATCCCGTCGTTCCTATCGCTGCCGCTCGTCAAGCCAGGGATTTACTGCTTGGTTTGGGGGTTAACGTCGAATATCACGAGTTAAATATGGGCCACGAAATCCCGATTCCGGCGCTGACTATTTTACGCCAATTCCTCCGCAATCGTCTAGAAACTGCATGAATAATGCTCGTCAGCTGGCTTGGCTGATTTTACGCGATATCGATCGCTTTTCCACCTATCCCGATCGCGCTCTTGATCGTCATTTGTCCGTTAGTTCCTTAAATTGTCTTGACAAGGCCTTGACAACGGAAATTGTTTATGGTATAATGCGCCGACAAAGAACTCTGGATGCGCTGCTCGATCGCCTGGGGAAAAAAACCGCAGCCCAGCAACCCCCAGATTTACGGCGAATTCTTCATATTGGTCTTTATCAACTGCGTTATCTCTCCCAGATTCCCCCATCAGCGGCGGTGAATACGGCGGTAGAATTAACTAAAATCAGTCATTTAGGCAAATTAGCGGCGGTGGTTAACGGAATGCTGCGGCAATATCTCCGTTTAACTGCTAATGGCGACGATCCTTTAATTTTGCCAGAAAATACCGCTTCTAGATTGGGCATTCTCCACAGTTTCCCCGATTGGTTGGTGCAATTGTGGTTAGATCGCTTTAGTGTTACGGAAACGGAACAACTGTGTCAATGGTTTAATCGCTCTCCTGACCTCGATATTCGGATTAATCCCCTGAAAACTAGCCGAGAAGCCCTAGAAAATGAGTTAGAATCAGCCAATATAACTTTTAATCATCTTAAGTTACCTCTAGCTTGCCGTTTAACCTCTGGTTTAGGCAATATTGAGCGTTTAGAGGGATTTAGAGCCGGAAATTACACCCTACAGGATATTAGCGCCCAATTAGTCACTTATCTCCTCGATCCCCAGCCCGGAGAGACAATTATCGACGCTTGTGCGGCACCGGGGGGAAAAACCACTCATATTGCCGAATTAATGGGCGATCGAGGTAGAATATTAGCCTGTGATCAAACGGCATCCCGTTTACGACAGTTAGAAGCCAATATTAAAAGATTAGACTTAAAAGCGATCGAAATACATCTAGGGGATAGTCGCGATCGTCCCCAGTGGTGTGGCATCGCCGATCGTGTACTAATCGATGCTCCCTGTTCAGGATTGGGAACCCTGCACAAGCGTCCTGATATACGTTGGCGACAAACACCCGAAAATTTACCTGTACTAGCCAAACGACAGGGGGAACTTTTAGCCTCGGCTGCCACTTGGGTAAAACCGAAGGGAATCTTAGTTTATGCCACCTGTACCTTAAATCCGTTAGAAAATGAAAGAGTGATCGAGCAGTTTTTAGCCGCTCATCCCGATTGGAAAATGGCCACTCCCGACTCTAATTCATCTTTCTCAGAATACTATACAGAAACGGGAGCGATCGAAGTGTTACCCCATCGACATAATCAAGACGGTTTTTTTATGGCTAAGTTAGTCAAGGAAGTGTGAGATGAAAAATAAACAATTACTGAAAATTCTCATCGGTGTTGCTTGGATTGATGGTGTGATTCAACCATCAGAAAGAAGTTATTTACGACAGGTAGCTGTGAGGGAAAAACTTGATGATGATCCAGAGATTAAACCACTATTATCGGAACTAAAACCAGTTAAAACCAGTGAATGTTATCGATGGTTGGAGTCCTATTTAGGCGATAATCCTAGTCCAGAAACCTATCAAGATCTACTAGCATCGATTAGCACTTTAATCTATAGCGATGACGACGTGGACGTACAGGAAGCAAAGTTATTAACCAAAGTGCAAAGTTTTGATCCGACTCACGATAGCCATCGTTCAATGTTAGATAAATTAGTGACGGGAATTCAGAAATTGTACCACAGGGCAATTACTGAAAGTAACTAAAGAGGGGCTATCAGTGATAAGCAGGTCAAAAAATTCCCCGACAAAAACTGATAGCTTCTCCCTAGATTTTAGGTAATAACCGTGGGTTGTTCCCGTCCAGTAGATTGACGAATTTGACCGATTTCTTCCGCTAAATCAATTAAGGGTTGTAGGGCCTTTTGGGTGTCGATATCGTGTTTACTTGCGTCCGGTTCATAACTTTCTAGATAAACCCGAAGAGTTGCTCCTTTAGTTCCCGTACCCGATAGACGATAAACAATCCGAGAACCATCGGTAAAACCAATACGAATCCCTTGATTTTTACTGACACTACCATCCACGGGATCCGTGTAGCTAAAATCATCGGCATATTCCACTTCATAGTTACCAAATTTTTGACCCTTAAGGTCTAAAACCAACTGCTGGAGACGTGCCATCATCTCTTTAGCCGGTTCTAAGGCGACCTCTTCATAATCATGACGAGAATAGAAATTACGACCGAATTCTTGCCAATGACTGCGAACAATTTCCTCTACAGATTCCCCTTTAACTGCCAAAATATTTAACCAGAAAAGAACCGCCCATAAACCATCTTTTTCGCGAATATGATTGGAACCCGTGCCGAAACTTTCCTCACCGCAAAGGGTTGCTTTCCCCGCGTCCAACAAATTACCGAAGAATTTCCAACCGGTGGGAGTTTCATAACAGTCAATTCCCAGTTTAGCCGCTACCCGATCGGCCGCCGCACTGGTGGGCATCGATCGCGCCACTCCCGTGATACCATTTTGATACCCTGGTACTAGATGAGCGTTGGCAGTTAGTACCGCCAAACTATCACTGGGGGTAACAAAAAAATTCTGGCCGAGGATCATATTGCGATCGCCATCTCCATCGGAAGCAGCCCCAAAATCGGGTGCATCTTGACCAAAGAGAATTTCTACCAGATCATGGGCATAGACTAGGTTAGGATCGGGATGACCACCACCAAAGTCCTCTAGGGGAATACCATTTAACACTGTACCCTTGGGCGCGCCTAAACGCTGTTCAAATAGAGCATAAGCGTAGGGACCCGTCACCGCATGGAGAGAATCCATGCACATTTTAAACTTACCAGAAGTGAGTAGGGCCTGAATGCGATCGAAATCAAAAATCTTTTCCATCATTTTGACGTAGGGAGTAACCGCATCGATCACTTCCACATCCATAGTTCCCAGTTTAAAGGAACTGGGGCGATCGAGGTTAATATCGGCCCCTGAGAGGATGTTATAACTGCTAATCACCTTAGTCTCGGCATAAATTGCATCGGTGATATTTTCTGGGGCCGGTCCGCCGTTAGTAATATTGTACTTAATGCCAAAATCCCCCTCTGGACCGCCGGGGTTATGACTAGCGGAGAGAACAATACCGCCAAAAGCGTTATTTTCGCGAATTAACCCAGAAATAGCGGGAGTGGAGACAATACCATCGGTTCCCACGAGGATTCTACCGATACCGTTAGCGGCAGCGATTTTCAGGATAGTTTGAATAGCTTGACGGTTATAATAACGACCATCTCCACCGACAACTAGGGTTTGACCCTCGATACCGTCTAAAGTGTTGAAGATAGCTTGAATAAAATTTTCCAGATAATGGGGTTGTTGAAAAACGGGAACGGATTTTCGTAGTCCGGAAGTCCCCGGTTTTTGGTCACTAAAGGGTTTTGTGGCAACGGTTTCAATCGTCATAGTCTTTTCTTGATAGGCCGACGCAATTCTCAACTTAAGTATATAGCAGTAGGTTGACAGCCAAGAAATCAGGTAAGAAAGACAACAGTTGGGGAGTCCCCTGTCATAGTAAATCCTGTTTAAAAAGTCTAGGAGAGTGGGGAGACCACTTCGTGCGCGTTGCGGGGGGAGAGTGGGGAGATGGGGGAGTGGGGAGATAGGGAAGTGGGGGGAAGAGAAAACAAATAGAAATATTCTCCTGACGACCGACTCCTGATTCCTGCGTAACGCACAGAAAACGGGTTTCTCGGAGAAACCCGTTTTCTACTCATGCAGAAGGCAAAACGGAGAATAAATAATCAGTTTTTAATAACTGGATTTATTATTAGCCGATAAATGAACCCGATTTGGGGGTAGAAACCCCCAATAATCGCCAATTTTAGCTGTGAATGGCTTAATCGGCCCCTTCAATCGGTGCAAATCCCTGACGTTGAATATTCTCGCTGATGTGACGAGGTTCGAGGAATTGCAGCAGATAATCCGGACCCCCTGCTTTGGAACCTACCCCCGACATCTTGAAACCCCCGAAGGGTTGACGGGAGACAATCGCACCGGTGATTCCCCGGTTAATATAGAGGTTTCCCACTTCAAATTCCTGCATAGCTCGGTTAATATGGGCAGGAGTGCGAGAATATAAGCCACCGGTTAAAGCATAGTCGGTTCCGTTAGCCACAGCTAAAGCTTGCTCGAAATTACTCACTTTGATAATCGCCACCACTGGACCAAAAATCTCCTCCATCGCTATTACCGCATCGGGGGGAACATTTTTAAAGACGGTGGGACTGACGAAGTAACCCACCTCTGGAATCGGCATCTCTAGGGCCAATTCTGCCTCTTTTTTGCCAGTTTCGATATATTCCCGAATTCTTGCTTGAGCTTTCTCGTCGATAACCGGTCCTACTTCCGTACTCGGTAAATCCGTCGGCCCGATATTGAGGGACTTGGTAGCCTCGACAAAGCGATCAACAAAGCTATCATAGACGCTTTCCAGAACGATTATCCGCGAACAGGCCGAACATTTCTGGCCGGTGTAGCCAAAAGCAGACTTAACCGCACCGACAACGGCCTGATCTAAATCGGCACTCTCATCGACAATTAGGGCATTTTTGCCGCCCATTTCGGCGATAACTCGTTTTAGGTGTTTTTGACCCTTTTGCACGATAGAGGCATCTGTATAGATGCGACAGCCCACTTCTCGTGAACCGGTGAAGGCGATTAGGTGAACATCGGGATGGCTAACTAAATGCGCCCCCACCTGGGAACCTTTACCCGGGATATATTGGAAGACTCCGGCAGGAATACCCGCTTCTAGGAGAATCTCGGCAAATTTCGCCGTAATTACCGAAGAAGTCTCGGCCGGTTTCAATAGCGTGCAGTTACCTGCTACTAAAGCTGCTACTGTCATGCCAACTGCGATCGCTAGGGGGAAATTCCAAGGAGAAATCACTAAAGCAATACCCCGGGGTTGGTAGGAATAACGATTATTCTCGCCTGCTACGTCGAAATTATGCCCTAAATCCAGTCTTTCCATCTCGGAGGCGTAATAACGGCAAAAATCGATCGCTTCTGACACTTCTGGATCCGCCTGTTGGATAACTTTGCCCACTTCCAAACAAATCCAGGCCGATAACTCGTGTCGTCGCGCTTCCATCAAATCTGCCGCTTTTCGCAGTATTTCGGCTCTTTTAGCCACTGGGGTGCGTTTCCAAGCAGGAAAAGCCTGTTTCGCCGCTATGATCGCTTTTTCTGCCTGTTCCACCTCAATTAAGCCCACTTTTCCCACTATTTCCTGCGGATTACAGGGATTAACGGAATTGATTTGAACATTGGTGGCGACGTATTCACCGTTAATTAGGGGTAAATAGGTCTTACCGAGGGAATTTTTGACAAAAGTAAGGGCTTGACTCGCTTTATTTCTTAATTGCTCGTTGGCATAATCTGTATCGGGGGCATTAGGAAAACCGGCGATAATCGGGTTATCATTGCCTAAAACCCGGGGGGCTGCGATTAAATCTTCCACGGGACGATCCTCCAAATTTTGCCGTAGGAAGGAACTATTAGCAGTATTTTCTAATAAACGGCGGATTAGGTAGGCCATACCGGGTAAAAGTTGTCCGTAGGGGGAATAAACCCGCACCCGATGACCCCGCTTCACTAAGGCTTTGGCTAATTGGTCGCCCATGCCGTACAATACCTGCATTTCAAAGCGACGACGGGGAATTTCTAAACTTTCTGCGATCGCACAAGCCAAAGCTTGCGATCGCACGTTATGACTACCGATAGCAGCGTATAAATATTGATGATTTTCCAATAATAACCGCGTCATCCGTTCATAATTGGCATCAGTGGCTGATTTTTCGTTATATACCGGCTGTGGCCAATGATTTTGCCGAGATTTAATCGTTTCCTGATCCCAGTAAGCACCTTTGACTAGCCGGACAGTCAGGGGATAACCGCGCTTTTTAGCCCAATTAATTAAATCTTGTAAATCTTGGGCAGAATCTCTTAAATATGCCTGTAGGGTGATACCAATATCGGTACGACTGCGAAATTCTTCTTCTAGGAGTAATTCTTTCAGGATAGCCAGGGTGAGGTTTTTATAAACGTACTGTTCCATATCAAAATGGACTGCTACCCCTAACTCCTGAGCGCGTCGCAATAGTAGGCGAATGCGATCGCAAACTTTTTCCTTACTACCAATGGGATCTATGGGATCAAACTGAGAATAAAAGGCAGTTAGCTTGACAGAAACCTGCACTTGTGGTAATAAGTCGCCGTCCGCTTCATCAATTTGGCTAACTTTGTTCCATTTGCTCGCTTCTTGAGCCAAATGGGTCATTAAATCGAGATAACTTTGTAGATAAACTTGGGTTTCCGCTTCAGTAATTACCGCTTCACCGAGGAGATCTATAGTAAAAGCCATTTTTTCCTTCCGCAGACGGGTGACAGTGCGAGTAATTTGCCCTAGGTCTTCCCCAGCGATATACTTACGAGCTAAGGTTTCTACGGATTTACTGATCACACTGGCGGCCGTTTGAGCCGGTAGGGAGTTAGGATCACTAAAGTTGAGGATACTTTTCAGCGCACTGGGCAGTTCTACGGAAGCATCACCGAGGTATTGTTGGAGATGATTAGCGATCTCGGCATTACTGCGTAGAGCGGGTAAACAGTCAATAAAACGGAATAATTGTACTCGTAAATTGGGGTTAGACATGGCCCAATCGAGTAATTTATCATCCCAACGCATTTGATCCTGTAAAGCAGACCAAAGACCTTTTTTTTCGCGAGTTTCGGCTAAAAGTTGTCTAGCGATCTCTTGGGTTTTGGTTTCGTAGTTTTGAGTTGAGTCGATTTGGATAACCACGGTGATTCAAGTAAAAAAAATTATCAAAGGGATTCAGCTTTCAGCAAGCTAACGTCAGCCTTCAGCCTAAAATTCAGTTTTTGAGCTTTTTCAGCTTATTGCCGCTCTTAATAGCTCTTTTCTCTGGTTTATATTCTTACCGAAGGACTAATCAAAGCTAATAGCCGATCACTTTTGCTGAACACTCTATTGTACTCGATCGAGCGGGGAGAGGGAATTATGAATTATGAATTATGAATTATGAATTAGGAAATGGGGAGAATAAATAAAAATAATCTCCTGACTTCAAAGAGGGTGTGGGGTGTGGGGTGTGGGGTGTGGGGTGTGGGGTGTGGGGTGTGGGGAAGTGGGGAAGTGGGGAAGTGGGGAAGTGGGGAAGTGGGGAAGTGGGGAAGTGGGGAAGTGGGGAAGTGGGGTGTGGGGAAGTGGGGAAGTGGGGAAATGGGGAAATGGGGAAATGGGGAAATGGGGAAATGGGGAAGTGGGGTAGTGGGGTAGTGGGGAGAATAAATAAAAATAATCTCCTGACTCCTGTCTCCTGACTCCTGACTCCTGACTCCTGTCTCCTGTCTCCTGTCTCCTGACTCCTGACTCCTGAATCCTGACTCCTGTCTCCTGATTACTGATTACTGATTACTGATCACTGATTACTGATTACTGATTACTGATTACTGATTACTGATCACTGATTACTGATTACTGATACCCGATAGTCCTTGTGTATTGTCGAAGCGTTTACTTATAATAACTTTAAAAAGATTTTCGGGATCATCGGTAGCCCTATGGCAAAAATTGAAACGAGAACAGAACCCATGGTTTTAAACATGGGACCCCATCACCCGTCAATGCACGGAGTTTTGCGCTTAATCGTCACCCTTGACGGGGAAGACGTGATTGACTGTGAACCCGTGATCGGTTATCTTCATCGGGGCATGGAAAAAATTGCCGAAAATCGCACTAATGTCATGTACGTTCCCTACGTTAGTCGATGGGATTACGCCGCAGGGATGTTTAATGAGGCGATTACGGTCAATGCTCCCGAAAAATTAGCCGATATCGCCGTTCCCAAACGAGCGCAATATATCCGGGTGATTATGTTGGAACTCAACCGCATCGCTAACCATTTACTCTGGTTAGGTCCCTTTATGGCGGATGTAGGCGCACAAACTCCCTTTTTCTACATTTTCCGGGAACGGGAGATGATTTATGACCTCTGGGAAGCTGCCACGGGAATGCGGTTAATTAATAATAATTATTTCCGCATTGGTGGCGTGGCGGTAGATTTACCCTACGGATGGGTGGATAAGTGCGTGGATTTCTGTGACTATTTTGACCCAAAAGTGGACGAATACGAGAAATTAATCACTAATAACCCGATTTTCCGCCGTCGTATTGAAGGGGTAGGCTGCATTACCAGAGATGAAGCGATTAACTGGGGTTTATCCGGTCCGATGTTACGCGCTTCTGGGGTGAAATGGGATTTAAGAAAAGTTGACCATTACGAGTGTTACGACGATTTTGACTGGGAAGTGCATTGGGAAACCGCCGGCGATTGTTTTGCTCGTTATCTGGTGCGGATTCGGGAAATGCGCGAATCGGTGAAGATTATCCGGCAAGCACTGAAAGGTTTACCCGGTGGTCCCTACGAAAATCTGGAAGCGAAACGGATGGCAGAAGGGAAAAAATCAGCTTGGAATGATTTTGACTATCAATATATCGCCAAAAAAGTCGCCCCCACTTTTAAGATTCCTAAAGGTGAACATTATGTGCGCTTGGAAAGTGGTAAAGGGGAATTAGGTATCTTTATCGTCGGTAATGATGATGTTTTCCCTTGGCGTTGGAAAATTCGGGCCGCCGATTTTAATAATCTTCAAATTCTGCCTCATATCCTCAAAGGGGTAAAAGTTGCCGATATTATGGCGATTTTAGGCAGTATTGATATTATTATGGGGTCAGTCGATCGCTAAATCTCCTTCAGGGTGGGTTATCTTATTAACTCACCCTCGTTTTGGCCCAGTCTCATGAAAAAAGCACATCGGCCTTTATTTCAGGTAATGTGCTTAAATACCTAGCATTTATCTTCATTTACTGGATGTGAGTGTTTTTCCCCGCTTCCAATTGAACCTCAGTGATAGGGGGAATCTCGCTTTGGGGAATCTTTAACTCTCCCACTTGAACACCCAAACTAGCCAAGGCAGTTAAAGTGGTGATGATGCGGCAAATCACGTCAATGTCCGCTTTATGTTTTTGCCAGAAATTCATAGATTTTGCTCCTTTCGCCTTATGGCTTGTTTTTTGAGGACAAGTTGATTAAAATGCTTTAAGCAAATGCTGGCAAAAGGGGATCAAAAAGTGGATCAGATGGTAGGTTGACGTTTGACGAGATTTATGTTAAGGTCTGGCGAAATCAGATTATCGGATGAAGATGTGGAAACCCTTCGTAAGGCTAAAGATGCTTATAAGGGAAACTATTTTTGTGCTTCGGAGAAAACAGAGCAAATATTAATAGAAGCAAGTCGATGGTTACTTGAGGCATTTCTCGAAGAATACCGTAGTCAAACAGAAACTTCCAGTTATACCATTCCATTAAATGTCTTGAAAGCTTGGATGACACTATCGCCACAATCCGGAACAACTAAAGACGTTTTAAAAACAGATGGGAAGAAATTGTACTTACAAAATGAATCTGATTTTAAAAAATTTGAAAATCAGAAGAAAAGCGCGTACAGAATTGAAGATATTAATGATAATTCAATTCATTTAACCTTAGCAGATATTAATTATCTATTAGATTTGTCTATTTTAAAGGTAATTGGCATATCTACAGATAGTTTGCGGTTTTGTACTGAAAAAAAATATGGACTAGGAAAAAAAGGGCGAACCTCTAAACAGTCTTATATTGTTCAAGCTTATTGCGAAGTATTAGGACTAGATTTTGACAGCTTAGAATGTTGTCAAAATCATCATCAAAACCCAAAAAATCAACGAACAAATAATGAAAAAATTTATCATGTTTTGACAACAGAATTTAATTACACTAATCTAGTAAATTTTACTAATAAAATAGCCGCTAAACCTTTACGAGAAGGTACTATTTATATTCCCCCTTGTCCTCATACATATCGTTTTTGGTGTTTGCGTCGTTTACACGAACAAATCTTGATCACTAATAATTTGCCCGTTAAACCTATTGTTTTTAAGTTTCAAGGAGATGGTCAGGAAGAATGGGATAGCTATAGTCTTCATGAACATTTTTTCAATAATTCTGGAGGAATTAAAAATTTAAAGACTAATAATTTTTGTTTGATTTTTGAAGGAATTGATTGTGCAGACTTTTCCCGTTTAAAGGACATTGATTCGTTTTGGCAAAATTTAACCAAAAAAGCTAGTAAAATACAAAATAGTCCCATTCCGGGCTTTTTATTAATGATTTGGTTAGATTTAGATAATGAAAAAAGTAATGATTGGAGAGATAAGGACAAATTATCAGAATTAAGTCCTATTCACTGCTTACAGATTGACTCTCCCTTTGAACAAGGGTCTTTTCAGGAAATTATTCCTATTTTTGCTCAACAACTTCAGTTAGGTTGTGACTTACAGGATAAAACCACAGACTTATTTAAATCTACCTTGCAGGAATTATGGGAAAATAGCAATCAAGGCGACAGAGAAAAGACACTGAACGCTTTTTATCAACAATTTAAAGGACAATTATCGAGGGAAAATAGATGGCTAAACTATCCTTAACCTACACGGGAAAAATTCAACCCAAATCGGATCTTTATTATGAACCAATTCAACAGAAAATTTATCCCTATGACGCAGGTGATGAGTTAATAGAAGTTGTTAACTTGGCTATTGAATTGGGAATGCCTTTGTTACTAGAAGGTGAACCGGGATGTGGCAAAAGTCGTTTAGCTCATGCTTTAGTTTATGAGTTTAATAATGGTCAGCAAAGTGGTTTTATAAAATATTATGAGTGGATAGTTCAATCTACAAGTAAAGCGGAAGATAGTCTCTATCAATATGATTATATTGGTCGTTTACAAGCTGCTCAAATTAGCGGAATTTTAAGCAAAGAAGAAATAGAAGAATCTTCTTCTGAGCAAAAAAATCCAGCTACTTCAAAGGATTGGTTTGATTTACAACCCTTGGGTAAAGCATTTAAACAAAGTCAAGATAAGCAAGAACAATCGGTAGTATTAATTGATGAAATAGATAAAGCAGATCGAGATTTTCCTAACGATTTACTTTTAGCCATTGAATCTCGTCGTTTTTTCATTAAAGAAACAGGAGATTTAATTCAAGCAAATGATCAAGCTTTTCCTCTGATTATAATTACCAGTAATCAAGAAAAAAACTTACCCAATGCTTTTCTGAGACGTTGCATTTATCACTATATTGAGCTACCCAACCAAGAAAGATTAAGAAAAATATTAACCGAACGGTTTACCGACGCTGAACAAGAGGTTATCATCAAAGCAGTGGACCGTTTTCTGGAAGTGAGAACATCACAAGACGAGACTAAATCTGAAGGAGAAAAAAAAGTTAGCACAAGTGAATTAATAGCCTGGTTTAAATCGTTACTCAAGTACAAACCTGAAGAAATTATCGCCAAATTAAAAAAAGACAAATTACCCCACGCTAGTGTTTTACTAAAAAGCCGTACTGATTTACAAGATTATGGAACAAGAGGTTAAAAAAGCCAATGACATCCCCCCTACTTGACCTATTTTATCACCTCAGAGACGAAGAAGGATTTCTGCTGTCTATTGAACAATATTATCGGGTGGAAAATTACCTGATTCAAAAACTCGCCAATGATTCTGATATTGCTATTCAAGAGAATCCCAACTTAGAGAATCATAAAATTAAACTTCTTTGTCAAGCTTTATGGGTTAAATCCCTAGAAGAAAAACAAAAGTTTGATCAGGTCTGGACAGAGATGCTACAATTCCAACCAGAAATAAATACAGAAATAGCCCAAAAAACACCTATTCGCCATCCAGAAGAATCGATTAGCAAAATCATAAACCCGATGGATGATAGGGAATCTACCTCATTAGAAATTACCCCTCCGGGGGACAGACAAATAGCACCGGAGACTTCATTTCCACAAATTGCCACAGCTATTGAAAAGCGAAAAAAAATCACATTCCTAGATAATCCTGATTATTATCCTATTGGCATCGCTAAGTTACAAGAAAGTTGGCAGCAACTACGTCCATTACCCCTAGAAAATCCTCGACAAACTTGGGATATAAAAGCTACGGTGATGGCAACGGCTAAAAGAGGTTTTTTTGACCAAATAATTTACCAAAAGAAACAACTTTATCGCCGAAAAATTATAATTTTTATTGATTGTTCTGACTCGATGATTCCCTTTGCAGGATTTGGTCGGATAATGAAGCAAACGTGGGCAAATGTTCCCCATTTTTACTTTGATAATCTGATTAGAGACGAGGTTTCACGACAAGAAAACGGTTGGGAAAGTCAATCTTTAAGCAAAGTTCTCTCTAACTATTCTCCTGAAGTAACCAGTTGTCTAATTCTTAGTGATGCAGGTGCCGCTAGAAAACGTTATGTAGAAGAGCGCTTGAGCGCAACAGAAACCTTTATCCGACGATTTAGCCGAAGATTTAGCCGAGTCGCATGGTTAAACCCCTTACCCTATCATCGATGGTATGGGACAACTGCGATCGATATTGCTGATTTAGCTGAAGATATACCCAATTTTTCCATGTTTGAACTAACCACAGAGGATTGGGAAAACTTGATAACATGGCTAAAAGAAGAAGCTATCCCACCCCGTCATTTTCCATTTAATCCTAATCAATTTCAACAAGGGGATAATTGGGATGAGGATGAAGATTTTTTTAGCGCAAAAAGCCGTTTAAGATTATTTGAAGAAGAAACCGAACTAAACACCAGAGAACTAGCGAAACGAGCGGCTTTTCCCCTTAGTTTATCCCCTAATTTACTTTATTATCTGCGTCAACATCAAGATAAAAATAATCAAGCTCCCTGGTATGCGATCGCTGATATTTTACTCTCCAGTTTAGTCCGCAAAATAGATCGAGAACTTTATGAAATGTCTCCCGATGTTCGTAAACTACTATTAGAAAAATTAACCCCAGAGGAACTCAAATCTCTGGCCTATAAGTTACAAACCTATATTCAGGAACAAATCGGTGATTATTGCTCACAATCGGTTTATTGGCAAAATCAACAATGGTTAGCTCTTGCCTACCTAAAACCCAGTCAAGCAGTCAATGAAATCAAACAGGTACTAGCAGAAGCTATCAAAAATAATAACCGAGTGCGTCTTGTGAGATTGACAGCTTTATTAGAAAATATATCCGCTGCTTTAGCCGATTATGAACCCTTGTTATTGCTTAATGAACCGATCGCCGCCTATTCTAGAGGGGATTTAAACCACGTTGGCAATGTCCTTCAACTTTCCCCAGAAGACGAAGGAACCCTACAAAAACATTTAATAGACAAAGTAGCCGCTATTGTTCCCTACAATGAAAACCTTTTCCTTTTTACCGCAGAAACGGTATTGGTTAATGAAAAAGGTCAAGTTATCGAGAGAAAACCTGTTAAAGCCTATTTTTACGATGAAAATCTTCCGGAAGTTGGCAACCAGAAAAAAGCTCAAAACTATATCCGCATGATGTATATTCCCCAAGGAGAATTTTGGATGGGAACGGAATATGAGGAAATCGAAAGACTGGTTAAAAAATTTGGTTGGGATGGATTTACACGAGAACAACCCCCACACCGAGTAACCGTTTCCTCTTTCTACATGGGGCGTTATCCTATCACCCAAGCTCAGTGGCAAGCTATCGCCGCAACCGCTAAAATAGACATCGACCTGAAGACAAACCCTTCTCGCTTCAAAGGGGATGAGCTACCCGTAGAAAAAGTCAACTGGTATCAAGCAACGGAATTCTGTAAACGACTATCAAGGGAAACAAAACGGGAGTATCGACTACCGAGTGAGGCAGAATGGGAATATGCCTGTAGAGCGGGGACAACAACCGCCTTTCACTTTGGGGAAACGATAACGGCAGATTTAGCTAACTATCGAGGTACTAAAACTTATGCCGATGAACCCACAGGAGAATATCGACAACAAACGACTCCCGTGGGACAATTTTCCCCCAATGCCTTCGGGCTGTACGATATGCACGGCAATGTCTGGGAATGGTGTTTAGATCCGTGGCACGAGAATTATCAAGGTGAGCCGCCGAGAGACGGAAGCGTTTGGGACGAAGACAATAATGATAATCGTTATCAAAACCTATCAATTAGTACAAAAAAACTCTTGACAGATAAACGATACCGTGTACTGCGCGGCGGTTCTTGGCTCAACTACCCTTATGTCTGTCGTTCTGCCGACCGCGGCAGGATCAACCCCGACGTCGTCAGCGGCAACCTCGGTTTTCGGGTTGCGTGTGTCTCCCCAGGGCTTTGACTCTTTGCTCTTTTGCCCTCTTGACCTTTTACGGAATTTTTTTGAGCCAACTATAGTACAAGTGTATTAGCTTAGGGGTTATACTAAATCTGGTTATTTGGGTTCGATCCCCCCTGCTGCCCTTGATAAGGGGGGTGTCTGATAGTTTTTAGTTTCTAACCTTCTTTTTAAGTAAGAGAATTGCCAGATTCTTTCTTTTGCCTTTTGCCTTCAGAAGCTGATAACTGACTGGTATAATGGGGGAGAAAACCAGAAAAAATCGATGTCTAGCCTTCCAGAAACCAAAAATCCCAGCTACGAGGTCATCTTAGAGGCATTAAACCATTTAATCACCGTTGTTGCCCGTTTACGAGACCCAGAAAGCGGCTGTCCTTGGGATTTAGCCCAAACCCCAGAAACCCTGATTCCCTACGTTATCGAAGAAGCTTATGAGGTGGTAGCAGCGATTAAAAGTGGTGATAAAACTGCCATTGCTGAGGAATTAGGCGATTTACTACTACAGGTGGTTTTACAAGCCCAAATTGCCAGCGATGAGGGTAATTTTAGCCTAGAAGAAGTGGCTAGAGGCATCACCGATAAATTAATTCGTCGTCATCCCCACGTTTTTGGGGAGCTATCCCTAGAAAATCCCGAACAGGTGCGTCAAAATTGGGAGAAAATCAAAGCTGAGGAAAAAAATGACCCGACTATTAGCGGCAAGTTAACCCGTTATGCCCAAACTTTACCACCCTTGATCGGGGCGATGAAAATTTCTCGGCAAGCAGCGCGAGTCGGTTTTGATTGGGAAAATATAGCGGGAGTCTGGGAAAAATTTGGCGAAGAGTTGGCAGAATGGCAAGAATCCCTAGGATCGGGCGATAAAGAGCATCAACAGGCCGAATTAGGCGATTTACTCTTTACTATTGTTAATCTTGCTCGCTGGTATGATTTAGACCCCAGTATCGCTTTACAGGAGACTAATCTGCGTTTTATTGAACGTTTTTCCCTAGTGGAATCTGTGGCAGAAAAGCCTCTTCATGACTATACACTAGAGGAATTAACAGTTTTCTGGCAGCAAGCGAAAGCTAAGTTAGATCAACCATCATCTGGGCAATAATGCAAGAGCAAGAAATTAATAAGGACAAATCCAAGACTTTTTGGGCTTCTATTCGAGAAAATCTGCAAATTATCACTATAGCTTTGGTTTTAGCCCTGCTGATCCGCACTTTTGTGGCTGAACCTCGTTTTATCCCCTCGGATTCTATGTTACCCACTTTAGAACAAGGCGATCGCTTAGTGGTGGAAAAACTTTCCTACGATTTCCATCCTCCTCGACGGGGGGATATCGTCGTCTTTGAACCGCCGGCACAATTACAATTACAGGGATATCAAAAGAACCAAGCTTTTATTAAAAGAGTGATTGCCACCGCAGGGGATGTGATTGCTGTCAAGGAGGGCAAAATTTATCTGAATAATCAACCCTTGTCAGAGGATTATATTCTCGAACCGCCTCAATATAATTTAATGCCTTTGCTCGTGCCGGAAAATAACTTATTTGTCATGGGAGATAATCGCAATAATAGCAATGACTCCCATATCTGGGGGTTTTTACCGGAAAACAACGTGATTGGTAGGGCGGTTTTTCGCTTTTTTCCCTTTAATCGTTTGGGTATTTTAGGGGGGAATCGCTAACAGGAATTTTTAGTCCTGAGGATGTTGAACAATTAAGACGGAACAGGGGGCATGATGGAGAACATAATTACTCACACTACCTAAGAATAACTCTCCTAGACCCGATCGCCCACGCCGACCGATAACAATTAAATCAATATTTTCCTCTCGCGCCACTTTACAGATAGTTTTGGCTGCATGACCGTAAATTTGCCGGTATTCTCCCTTTACACCCATTTCTCCGGCTTGATTAGCCCTTTTTTGCAACATAGCCGCCCCTTTCTGCTCGAATTCTTCCCATTGTTGCCGCCAAAAATCGAGAGTCAGATCATTACCCTGGGCGGGGTAAATATCGGCTAAATTGGGTGGAATCGGTAAAGGGCTATAATCTTCTTCAGGGGAAAGGACGTGCAGTAGTAGCAGGTTAGCTTCGTACTTACTGGCTAAGGATACAGCTGCCTTAAAAACACTCTCCCCCATCTCTGATAAATCTACTGCTATCAAGATTTTTTGATACATTTTTCAGCCTCTGCAACCATGTCTTATTTAACGGAATCCGACGCTATTAGGAATGCGATCGATCACTTTTCTCATTTTCCCATTCTTTGGTTAGATACGGAAGTGGCCGATTACGATAGCAAGACTCCCCGTTTGTCTCTGATTCAAATTCTGGCTGATTCCACGGACTTAACGGGAGAGCGGGTGACAATTTTGGATGTTCTCGATCAACCGGAGCTTACTGACTATTTTATCACTAAAATCCTGTTGGTTGACTGGATAGAAAAGGTTTTTCACAATGCTAGTTATGATTGTAGATTTTTGGGCGGTAAAAGCAAAGTTAAAAAAATTACCTGTACCCTAGAGTTAGCTAAAAAGGTTCCCTACTATATTGCTCTTTTACCCAATTATCAACTGAAAACTGTGGTTGAATTAGGTTATACTTGATATTTATGAGAAAGGCTGTAATAGCTAGAAAAAATTGCTTGCGGGGATAATTTCAATGACTGTAAAGATCGCTTATCTGGGGCCAGTGGGAACCTATTCAGAAACAGCCGCTTTAACATTTGCTAACAGTTTAGCACCCCAGCCTCATCAATTAATACCCTATCCTAGCATTGCCTTGGCCCTGCGATCGGTTGTCCAAAATCAGGCCGATTTAGCAGTGGTTCCAGTGGAAAATTCCACCGAGGGAAGTGTGGTAATGACTCTTGATGCTTTATGGCAATTACCCGGGTTACAGATTCAACAAGAATTGGTTTTACCGATTTCCCATGCACTCTTATCTTCCAGACAATCGCTAACAGAAATTACCACCGTTTATTCCCATCCCCAAGCTTTAGCCCAATGTCAAAAATGGCTAGAAAATAATTTACCTAACGTGCCAATTATTCCCACCAATTCTACCACAGAAGCGATTCAAATTCTCGATCGAGAAGCCAATTCGGCCGCTATTGCTTCCCCCCGGGCAGCGAAACTTTATCATGTACCAATATTAACACAACCAATTAATGATTATCCCGATAATTGTACCCGTTTTTGGGTAATGGCTTTAACTTCCCATCCCCAAGGGGAGCGAATGTCCCTCGCTTTTCAGGTTTTAGATCAACCCGGTGCTTTAGTCAAACCCTTAGAAGTTTTTGCCAAACGTCAGCTTAATTTATCTCGGATTGAATCGCGACCAACTAAACGATCTTTAGGGGAATACACATTTTTTATCGATCTAGAAATTAACCTGGATCAACAGCATTTAATCGCAGAAACTTTAGAAGAATTAACCAATTATACCGATGCGATCGAGGTTTTTGGTGCTTATCAGGTGGTTAACTTACCTATAGAAAGTTTAGAGGAATTATAAACTAAGTTTCCCAGAAATTACAGGAGTTAAATAGAGATATTTTAGTTTTTAAGAGAGGGAGAGGAAAGAATCGACAAAGATGAGTTTTCCTCTGGATTAAAATCAAGCTTTTCTTCTCTCACTAGAGGAAGAATAATTTCCACAGTTGTTCCTAAACCTTGACCTTGACTAGAGATAGTAATATCTCCCCCCATCATTTTCATCAAATTCTTAGAAATAGCTAATCCTAAACCCGTACCACTAAATCTCCTAGTTGTGGAACCATCAATCATCACAAAAGGGCGAAATAATTTTGATTGCTGCTGGGGGTCTATACCGATTCCTGTATCGATTATAGTAATAATGGCCTGTGAATGTTCTAAGTGAGTTATCAAAGAAATAGTTCCCGTCTCGGTAAATTTAATTGAGTTAGAAATAACATTTAAAATCACCTGTTTTAGCTTAAAAATATCAGCATAAACTATAGGAATTTCTGGACAGAAAAGCAAATTTAATTTCAAGTGCTTAAGTTGCAGCGATGCTGTTTGTAAACTAACAACTTCATTAATAATTTTGTGTAAATATACTGGTTCAGGACTAACGGAAAGTTTGCCCGCTTCTATTTTAGCAATACTGAGAATATCATCAATAATTCCTAAGAGATGTACGGCTGCATTATCCGCTTGTTGCAGATATTCTTTTTCCTCCTGCTCACTATTACAAAATCCATCCATAACACAGCGAATTGAGCCAATAATACCATTAAGAGGGGTGCGTAATTCGTGGGAAGTATTGGCTAGGAATTGGTTTTTTAATTGATTAGCATTTTCTGCTTCTTGCCAACTATTAACTATTTCCTCTCCCCAAAGACGTAACCTTTCGAGCATTTCCTCTAGGGACGAGGCTAACTGATTAATTTCTCTAATATTAAAATTTTGTGGTGTAATATTTTGCGAAGGAATTTTCTGAATATTTAAGGCATAATCTCGCAGTTTTTCTAAAGGTATAGCTAAATCCCTAGCAATCAGTACAATAGCTACTAAATAAGCTAATAATAAACCAGAAATTAGATAAAAAATTGCTTCCCAAATTTGCTGTAGAGGAGCCAGAGCTTGGGAGAGGGGACTAATGGCTAAAACTATCCATTTTTGGGATGATTCTCCCGTAACTGGACTGGGAAGGGAGCTGTAACCAGCGACTAATTCTTTGCCATATTTCTCGAAAGAAAATAAATGGATAAATCGCTGTTGACCTCTAATAGCATTATCGATGATCAGATTGAGACGTTCCGCATCAGCTTCTTGACTGATATGGCTACCAATTCGATCAAAATAGGGATGAGCAAGAATAATGCCATTTTCAGAAATAACCACGGGATAACCCGATAGAGAACCGGGTAAAATCTTCTCACGGTAAAGTAGAGAAGTTTGCAGAATCAGACTAGATTGTAATTGTCCTTGATTATCGTAGATGGGAACAGCAAAAACTAATTCTAATTGACGAAACTGACGATTATTATTGGGAGATTTGGCTAAAAGTTGTCGAGGTAAACTTCTAACTAAAATATTTTCCATATTTCCAACAAAGCTAGTCCGTTTTTTTATCCATCTTTCCAGTGGCAAAACTTTGATAATTTCTGATTGACAGGCTCGATTTAATAAAGATTTCTTGGTCTTCATATCAATTAATTCCACACAGTTAATCTGATTAGGAAGCTGCGCCGTAAATTGTTGTAAAAAAGCTTCTTTTTCGGTTAAGGTTCCCTGTTTTAAAACCAGACTTTCCCCCGTAGTGATCAGATTGGCCCGCAAAAATTGAATTGATTGCTCAATATTGTCTGCTTTTCTGATGGCACTTTCGGTGAGATTTTGACGGGCCGTTTCCAAAAAAGCCGATCGCGCCTTACGATAGGTGACATAAACTCCCATTAATAGTACAGGTACACTGATTAGGAGTAAGCGAGAGAGCAGAATACGACGAAAGGAGGATTGACCGATAGACATGGGTGAAAATTGCTTTGATTCTTGCTATCAAACTCCAGACTATACTAGCCTATTCACCAATCAGACCGGGTGATATCCCCGATCATTTGCCATGAGTCGTCCTCACACCAGCGTTATTTTAGCCATGAGTGCCGATGGTAAAATTGCCGACGCTTACCAGTCAGCGGCCAGATTTGCCTCTGCTACTGATAAAATGCGTCTAGAACAACATTTATCGTGCATGGATGCCGCTTTATTCGGTGCTAACACCCTGCGTGCTTATCACACCAGTCTTCCTATCCGTCATCCCGATTTTCTCGCATACCGTCAACAACGGGGATTATCTCCGCAGCCGATACAGATCGTTTGTTCTCATTCAGGCCAGCTTGATCCCCGGATGAAATTTTTTCAGCAGCCTTTCCCACGCTGGTTAATCACGGCAGCCGAAAAAGTGGCAGCCTGGGAAAATCGGGGTTTATTTGAGCTTGTCTTA
Source organism: Microcystis aeruginosa Ma_MB_S_20031200_S102 (assembly GCA_007095845.1). Classification (GTDB taxonomy): domain Bacteria; phylum Cyanobacteriota; class Cyanobacteriia; order Cyanobacteriales; family Microcystaceae; genus Microcystis; species Microcystis aeruginosa_D. The sequence continues at coordinate 24,819 of SFBI01000115.1, read as the reverse complement.
GTCTGCGGCGATTGGAAGGCTATTTTTAGTCAATTTACCGCCCTAGGTATCAAAAAACTAGCGATTCTGGGAGGAGGTGAATTAATTGCCTCTCTTTTAGCTGAAGATTTAATCGATGAAATCTACCTAACCATTTGTCCTTTGCTGTTGGGAGGCAATAAAGCGGCAACTCCCCTGGGAGGAACTGGATTTATGGCTGATTCTGCCAGAAAATTACAACTTTTGAGCGTGGAAACCGTGGAAGAAGAAATTTTCTTACATTATTCCCTTGAACGAGATTCCCACAAATCTCAAAACTAGATTACCTTAAATAAAAAGGTTGACTTATCTTGTCCCATGGTAGAACAGCTTAAACCTCAATATTCTGTCGTTTGGATTGATAAAATGAGTGAGATTCCCCAACAAAAATGGGATGCTCTCGCTCAACCCCTAACTACTCCCTTTCTAGAGTGGCAATGGTTACATAATATCGAAACTTCTGGCAGTGCCACAGGACGCACCGGGTGGCAACCTGCTCATCTAACAGTTTGGCGCGGTACTGAGTTAATTGCCGCCGCTCCTTTGTATATTAAAAGTCATAGTTACGGTGAATTTGTCTTTGACCACCAATGGGCAGATCTTTCCCATCGTTTGGGGATTAGGTACTATCCGAAACTGTTAGGAATGACCCCTTTTACTCCAGCGGTAGGTTATCGTTTTTTAATTGCTCCGGGGGAAAATGAACTGGAGATTACTGCTTTAATGATAGCGGCGATTGATCATTTTTGTGATCAAAATAATCTGTCGGGTTGTCATTTTCTTTTTGTGGATCCCCAATGGCGAATTTTAATGGAAAATTTTGGCTTTACTCCCTGGTTACATCATAGTTATATTTGGAATAACAAAGGTTTTCAAAGTTTTGAAGATTATCTGACAGCTTTTAATGCTAATCAACGGCGCAATATTAGACGGGAACGGAAAGCGGTTACTAATGCGGGGTTAATTATTAAAACTCTGGCTGCCGAAGAAATTCCCCATCATTTGTTCCCGTTAATTTATCGGTTTTATAGCAGTACCTGTGATAAATTTTACTGGGGAAGTAAATACCTGACACAGAAATTTTTTGAACAATTATATCCGAATTATCGTCAGCGAGTGGTTTTGATTACTGCCTACCAGAATGAAAAGGATACTAAACCCGTGGGTTTATCTTTTTGTATTCGCAAAGATGCTAATCTTTATGGTCGTTACTGGGGCAGTTTTCAGGAGTACGACTGTTTGCATTTTGAAGCTTGTTACTATCAACCGATCGATTGGGCGATTAGTCAAAATATTACCATGTTTGACCCGGGTGCGGGAGGACAACATAAAAAAAGACGGGGGTTTCCCGCCACTGCTAATCACAGTTTACACCGTTTTTATCATGGCAAAATGACTCAAATTCTCCGCAATTATATCCAAGAAATTAATCAAATGGAACAGGAAGAAATCGAGGCAATCAATCAAGATTTACCCTTTTCTAAGAGAGAAATTGAGTTGAACGAGTAATTTAGATAGTTAATTGTTCCTGGGTGCATCTCATTTTTGTAAATCTACTGAAGTTGGGATTTTTAAAGGGAAACTATCTTCTAAAATTGGTCATTACTTCCGATTTAATCACTCAATCCAAGCTTTTGGGGGGTTCTACCCCCCAAACCCCCCGTTGGGGACGCAAGCGCGGTCACTGAGCGTGTCGAAGTGCCGTCCCCAAACCCCTCGCGCATTAGTTTTTCGGTGGGATGCTTACAGGCAGCTGCTGATATATTTGTAATAATTTAAGAGTCACTGATAATTGCTAATTGTCCGTATTTCTGCAAATGTGAGCTGCAGCCATTGTTCCTATTAGTGCAATCAACTATGAATACGAGGTTCCGGGTGCAGATTAGCTAAAATCTCACTTTCGATCGCCGCTAGGGTTGCTAAACGTTGCTCGATCACTGTCCGTTCAAAATAATCCGCTGCTAAGAGCCAATAAATACCATAATGACGCGCTTCGGAAGCCATTAAACCGCGATAAAATTTGCCTAAATCGGGATCGGGACAATATTCTCCCAATAAACCTAATCTTTCGTGGGAACGCGCCTCGATTAAAGCTGATATTAACAGAGAATCCAAAAGGCGATCGGGTTCTTGGTGACGAATCTGGGCCTTTAATTTAGCACCATAAGGGGGAGAATTTAAGGGAGCGAGGGGAATTCCCCATTTATCTAACCATTGATTGACCTGTTCAAAATGTTCTAATTCCTCTTGTGCGATCGCTGTTAATTTCCGCACGAGGGAAGCGTAGGAAGGATAACGAAACATGAGATTTAAGGCTACTCCTGCCGCTTTTCGCTCACAATGGGAATGATCGAGCAGAATAATCCCTAAATTATTAATTGCCTGTTCTATCCAATCCTCAGAGGTGGCACTGACTAATAAATTAATCTTTCCCATCGTCGCTGATTCCAATTTGCTGCATCTTTCACCCTAACCCAAAAAGTCGAACAACACCAGTGAAAAACTAAGGATACGGCTTCTGTGATAGCCTAGATGATTGGTGAAGCATAAACACGGCCAATCAATCAGATGGATTTTTTACTGGAAGTCGGTACAGAAGAACTACCCGCAGATTTTGTCGATAGCGCAATCGCACAATTGCAGGAAAGAGTTAGCAAGAGTTTAGAGACGGAATCTCTGGACGCTACTGCTATTCAAGTTTACGGAACCCCGCGCCGTTTGGCCGTGTTAATCACAGGATTACCGAGGGAGCAAGAAGCTCGCAGCGAGGAGATAAAAGGACCGCCAGTTAGTGCAGCCTACAAAAATGGTCAAATTACCCCCGCTGGTGAGGGTTTTGCTCGAAAACAGGGAGTTAGCACTGCTTCTTTCTCAATTCGTGCCACGGACAAAGGAGAATTTGTCTATATTGAAAAAACGATTCCGGGTCGTCCGACAGCCGAGATTTTAACTGAATTAATTCCCCAATGGATTACCCGTTTGGAAGGAAGACGTTTTATGCGTTGGGGAGATGGAGATTTAAGATTTCCCCGGCCAATTCGTTGGTTATTAACTTTAGTGGATGGGGAAGTTTTACCCCTAGAATTAATTAATGGCTCTACCACTTTAACCAGCGATCGCTTAACTTTTGGTCATCGCATTCTACACCCGCAATCTTTAGCCATTAGTCATCCCCAAGCATATTTAACCAGTTTGCGATCGATTTTTGTAGAAGCAGATCCGCAAGTGCGTCAACAGATAATTACTGATCAGATTACCACCCTAGCCAAAAAACTGGAGGGAGTGGCAGAAATTCCCGCAGATTTATTAGCAGAAGTGACTAACTTAGTCGAATATCCCACGGCAATTGTTGGCAAATTTGACGATGAATTTCTGGAATTACCCCCGGAAGTAATTATTACCGTGATGGTGACACACCAGCGTTATTTCCCAGTGAAAACTCCCCAGGGTTTGTCACCCTATTTTATTACTATTTCCAATGGCGATCCCCAGAAATCGGAGATTATTTCCGCAGGAAATGAAAGGGTTATCCGCGCACGGTTAGCTGATGCCAGATTTTTCTATACTGCCGATTGTGATGAACCCTTAGATAGTTTCCTTCCCCAACTGGAAACCGTCACTTTCCAAGAAGAATTGGGAACCATGCGCGATAAGGTCGATCGGATTATGGAAATTGCCCAGATGATCGTCGAACAGTTAAATCTCGATGAACAAAGTCGCAGTGATATAGAGTCCACTGCCATGCTTTGTAAAGCGGATTTAGTTACCCAAATGGTCTATGAATTTCCCGAATTACAGGGAGTAATGGCCGAAAAATATGCTTTAATTAGTGGTGAATCTGCTATAGTTGCCCGGGGCATTTTTGAACATTATTTGCCTCGCAATGCCGGGGATTTACTCCCAGAAACAATCACCGGTCAAGTGGTGGGAATTGCCGATCGCTTAGATACTTTAGTCGGTATTTTTGGACTGGGAATGCTGCCCACGGGTTCCTCAGATCCCTTCGCTCTCCGTCGGGCTGCCAATGCAATAATTAGTATTATCTGGTCAGCCAATTTTAATATCAATCTTTTGGCATTAATTGAGCAAATAGCTGAGGATTTTGTTACCAGTCATCCCGATAAACCCAACCCAGTCAATCTGATTAAAGATTTCTTTTTACAGCGTCTGCAAACTCTCTTAATTGATGATTTGAGGATAGATTATGATCTCGTTAATGCAGTTTTAGGGGAAAACGATCCAGAGTATAAGTCTCGCGCTTTAGAAAATTTATTAGACACCCGTGAACGCGCTCGCTTTTTATGCCAAATTCGTCAGGATGGTCAGTTAGCCAACATCTATGAAACCGTCAATCGCTCGACCCGTTTAGCACAAAAAGGAGATTTAGATACAACTACCCTAGAAACCAAGGGAATCATCGATAGGGAGTTATTTGAACAATCCTCCGAACAAGCATTTTATGACGCTTTAATTGCCCTAATTCCCGAAACTATTAGCGCAAGAGAGCAAAGAGATTATCAGCGTCTTGTCACTGCTTTAACGGCAATTTCTCCCGTGGTGGCTGACTTTTTTGATGGCGAAAATAGTGTGTTAGTCATGGCCGAAAAAGAATCTGTCCGTCGCAATCGTTTAAATCTCTTGGGTTTACTGCGAAATTACGCCCGAGTTCTAGCAGATTTTGGGGCAATTGTCAAGGGATAATTCAGTTATCAGTTATCAGTTATCAGTTATCAGTTATCAGTTATCAGTTATCAGTTATCAGTTATCAGTTATCAGTTATCAGTTATCAGTTATCAGATTTGAGTTTTGGCTCTTCTAGGTTCTGTGTGATCTCGCGTAGCGAGCGCGTTGCGACCAGTTTAACTTACCATAGAAGTGATCGATCTTTGTGTTCTTTGTGTCTTTGTGATTCGTTCCACCCCCTCGCTAGGAAGAATGTATCTTATGAATACATTTTACCCACCAAATCCAAGAGAGCCGAGTTTTCAGTTCACTGATTACTGTTCACTGAAAACACTTCCTAATTCATAATTCATAATTCCCCACTGCTCACTGATTGCTGCTCACTGATAACTGAAATGGCCGATTCTGAACTACAGCAACAAGTCCAAAGATTACATCGACTGACGATATGGGGTCGTTGGTTATTCGTGTTGGGTTGTTGGTTAGGGATTGGTTCGGTTAGTTTATGGGTTTTATGGGATGATATAGCCTTAATACGGCAGTATTTTACTTGGACAGCCCTAAGATACGCTTTAGCTTTCAATTACTGGGCTTCTATCGGTCTGGCCTTTTGTGTTGCCATTACAGGAGCAGTATTAGTCTGGCAAAGTCGCAATATTATTTTAGGACTTTCCCCCAGAGAAAAACTGCGCTTAGAACAACAGGTGCAGAAAATTCGGGCCAAAGGGCCGCATCATCCCCTCTGGCGCTGGATACTAAAAAGCAGGAAAAAAGACTTACAATGATAAGGCTTTGCTGAAAGCTGACGGCTAGAACCCACACTAGATATAATTCTTTACGCAACAACTCTTGACTTTTGAATCCACTTATGACCGTGACTCCCCAAGCTCCTCCGAAAACTCGCCGCGTGGTTTTTCCCTTCACCGCTATTGTCGGCCAGGAAGAAATGAAATTATCCCTAATGCTCAACGTCATCGACCCCAAAATTGGCGGGGTGATGATTATGGGGGATCGAGGTACGGGAAAATCGACCACGATTAGGGCTTTAGCTGACCTTTTACCAGAAATTGACGTAGTTGCTAACGATCCCTTTAATTCTGACCCCAATGATCCCGATTTAATGAGCGATGAGGTGCGGCAAAAGGTGGACGAGGCCATCCCCTTGACCATTGCCAAGAAAAAAGTCACTATGGTAGATTTGCCCCTCGGTGCCACGGAGGATCGGGTCTGTGGCACGATTGACATCGAAAAGGCCCTGTCAGAAGGGGTAAAAGCTTTTGAACCGGGTTTGCTGGCCAAAGCTAATCGCGGCATTCTCTATGTGGATGAAGTCAATTTACTTGACGATCACCTCGTCGATGTGCTATTGGATTCGGCCGCTAGTGGTTGGAATACGGTGGAACGGGAAGGAATTTCCATCCGTCACCCGGCCCGGTTTGTTTTGGTGGGATCAGGCAACCCAGAAGAGGGAGAATTGCGCCCACAACTGCTCGATCGCTTCGGAATGCACGCCGAGATTCACACCGTCAAAGAACCACCTCTACGGGTCAAAATCGTGGAACAGCGTGCGGAATTTGATGGCAATCCTATCTCGTTTTTAGAGAAATATAACTTAGAACAGGAAGAACTGCAAAGAAAGCTAGTGGAGGCCCAAAATCTTTTGCCTTCTGTGGAGCTTGATTATGATCTGCGGGTGAAAATTTCCGAGGTTTGTTCCGAGTTGGACGTGGATGGATTGCGCGGCGATATCGTTACCAATCGCGCCGCTAAAGCTCTGGCCGCTTTGGAAGGACGGACAACTGTGACGGTAGATGATATCCGTCGAGTAATTGTTCTCTGTTTACGTCACCGTTTGCGGAAAGATCCCTTAGAATCGATCGATTCTGGTTATAAAGTCTTGAAAGCTTTTAATCGCGTCTTTGGATTAGAGGAAAATCCCTAAATCTAAAAAACCCTCTCTCCGAAGAGAGGGTTTTTGACTGGATTTAGAGATGAAGGCCAAAAAGGGCTAGGTGTGGCCAAATAAGCTAGAATTTTATCGATCGCTGTTATTCTCTGGGGGAATGTCCATGTGGGTTGAAAGTATAAAACTCGAAAACATTAAATGCTTCCAGAATCAAGAGATTAAATTTATTAGTAATCCCAATAATCAACGTCGTCAGGATCCTAAACCTTGTCGTTGGATCACTTTATTGGGAGAAAATGGAGTAGGAAAAAGCACGATTTTACAGACTTTAGCTTTGCTGCTCGCCGGACCAGAAGCAGCCAAAGAATTATTACCACGTCCGACTGGTTGGATATGTAATCCCAAGACACCGGGTAAATTAACCGCAGTGCTTCATCAAGAAGATGGGGATGCGGGAAAATTTGGTACGGATAAAACTCGAAAAACTTTTGCTTATTCCTATTTTGTTACAGGCAAGGAAAGGTTAGAGTTAGGAGGCAGTAAGGACAAACAAACTTATACAGAACCAGCATTAATCGAAGAAAATACTAAAATTTTAAGTTGGTTGCGAGCCAATGCTTTTGCCTCCGATAGTCATGGTTGGTTTGCCGTCGGTTATGGAGCTTTCCGTCGTTTGACACGAGGGAGTCAAGTGATTATTCCTAGTCTTGAACCCCAGCAACGCTCTAGCAACTTTTTCAGCCAATTTAATGAGGATACATCTTTAAGTTCTTTTGAGAGATGGATGGTGCATTTAGATTATCGAATAGCCAAAAATCCCCAAGATATTCAAGCCAAACAAATGAAAAAAATCGGCGAAGAAGCAATTACTAAACTGTTACCCGGTAATGTAGAAATTGCTGAAGTAACTGCCGATGGCTTGATTCAGTTTCTAGTTAACGGTCAAAAAGTTCCAACTATTAGTTTATCCGATGGTTTTCGGAGTATGATTGCTTTAGCTGGGGATTTAATTTGGCGATTATTACAATCCTTCCCCAATCTAGATAACCCCACAGAGGCTTCTGGAGTCGTCTTAATCGATGAGTTAGATATTCATTTACATCCTTCTTGGCAAAGGGAAATTGCTGGATGGTTACAGGAAGTTTTTCCCAAGCTTCAATTCTTTGTCGCTACTCATAGTCCTTTAATCGCTGCCGGTGCAGGGGACAAGTCTTTAACCCTACGAATCGATCTGGTAGAGGGTGAATTAGAGATTGTAGAAATTCCTTATTTAGAATTAGCGGCTAATGTTGATCGTACTTTAACAAGTGCTGCTTTTGGTTTGAAATCAACCTTTCCCACTGATACAGAAAATAAAATTAAGCGTTACCACCAACTAAATCGTAAAAATAAAAATCTGGCAGCAGAAGAAAAGGAAGAATATGAACAACTGTCATTATTTGTTCAAGACGTTAAACCCTTTAGCGAAATTAGTCAACCTAATAGTTTAGAATCCAGAATTGATGCCTTACTAGAGGAGCGTTTATCTTGATTGCTGTCACGAGAATATCAAAGCCACCCGTATTAGCTAAAAATGCCGCTCGTTGGCTAGAGGCTTTAGAATCAATAAAATCAAACAACAAGGCAACTAAAGCTGACATTAACAAAGCACAAAATAAATACAGTCATCCGCAAGTTAAAGAAGCATTAGTTAAAATGTTTAATGGGAAATGCGCTTACTGTGAAAGTAAGATTACAGTGGTAACTTACGGAGCGATCGAACATTTTTATCCAAAAAGCCAGTATCCTAATCTGACTTTTACTTGGGAGAATTTACTGCTTTCTTGTGATAAATGTAATGATGTTAATCACAAAGGCACAAATTTTCCTCTCGATGATATCACAGGAAATCCTCTGTTAATAGACCCCACGGATGGAGTCACCGATCCGAATACACATCTTGAATTTGTTTGGGATGGAATGGCAAAATTGGCCAGTGTTTATGGTCGGGATCGGCGTGGTCAAATTGTTGAAGATTTGTTCGATCTCAATGGTATGCGTGGACGAAAAGAATTAATCAACCATCGTAGTCAATATATTAAAAGGTTGTTAGCATTATTACGTTTAGCAAAACAAGGAGACTCGGAGGCTTTATCTTTACTGCAAGAAGCTTGTCAACCGGGAGCGGAATATTATGCTTTTGCTAGTATTTATATACTGCCCCATTTGCCTCCGTAAAATTAAGGGTAATTATTATCTACAGTCTGAAAAACAAAATTTCTCGCTTATTATTCTCACCTTACTTGCTATTTATGTCTCGTCCTGTTGTTTATTTTGCTGTTACTAATCATGGTTTTGGCCATGCTGTCCGCAGTGCTTCGGTAGTAGCTAATATTATTGAACTTAATCCCGAAATTTTGCCGATATTAGTCACCACTGCTCCGCGCTGGTTATTAGATTCCTATATATCCGGAGAATATATTCAAAGACATCGGGGGTTTGATGTGGGGGTAATCCAATCGGATAGTTTAACGATGGATAAATTAGCTACTAAAGAAAAATTAGAACAAATAATTGCTCAATCAAGGGCAATTATTGCCAGTGAAGTTAATTTTATTAAAACTAATCGTGTGGGTTTAGTTGTAGCCGATTTACCGCCTTTAGCGGCACTAATTGCCAAAAGTGCGGGGCTTCCTTGTTGGATGATTGGTAACTTCGGCTGGGATTTTATCTATCGTGATTGGGGTGAAGAATTTGCCAGTATTAGTGATTGGATTAGTCGTTGTTATAATCAATGCGATCGCTTATTTAAACTGCCTTTAGCAGAAGCGATGACAGCATTTCCCCATGTTACCGAGGCAGGTTTAACCGGGGGTACACCCCGCTACAGTGAAGAACAATTACGACAGGAATTTAAGCTAAATGCCCCTAAAGAAAAAACTATTTTATTGAGTTTTGGGGGGTTAGGATTAGAAGCAATTCCCTATAATAACCTTGCCAGTTTTCCCGATTGGCAATTTATCACTTTTGAAAAAAACGCGCCCGAATTGCCCAATTTAGTCCGCTTACAGGATAAACCAGATCGGAGCTATCGTCCTGTGGATTTTATGCCCCTGTGCGATCGAATTATTTCCAAACCGGGATATAGTACCTTTGCCGAGGCTTTAAAATTAGAGGTTCCGATTGTTTCTCTGACGCGAGAAGGTTTCGCCGAATCAGCGATTTTATTGGCTGGAATCCAAGATTATAGTTATCATCAAATTATTAGCAGTGAAGAATTTTTTCAGGGTAATTGGGACTTTTTACGCCAAGCACCCCAACCGCCCAAATTAAAGGTTAAACTGCCTAAAGATGGTGCAGAATCAATAGCGAGAGCTATTGTAGAATACTTTGAGAGACATTAACGAAGCCTGCCGACCGCCTGATCTCAACAAGCAATTTAAATTACGAACAGCATTATAGGTTATCAGCCTCGAAATCGTCAAAAACACCGATAAGGGACTTGCGCTTTGATAATGTACCTTTTGGGCGAACGCAGTTCGCCCCTACATTGTGGACAAAATCCGTTACTGTAGGGGCGCAAAGCTTGCGCCCCCCGATCGATTGGGATATTATTCCCACGCAAGTCCCTAACCATTCGGGGAGACAGAAACAAGATCGGGCAGAAAGCCGATACTTGTTACAATAGTTTACAAATCACCCTGCCTTGTCACCGAACTATGTCCGAACAGATGATCTCCCCAGAGACGCAACCCGAAGAAGCGATTACTGTTGAAGTGCAGCCCGTGCATATTCCCGAAGAGCATCGGGAAGATATCGGCCCCATGGATGACAACGTAGCCGAGAGTTGGCGCTACAATCCCCAAGTTATTAACGACTATTACCGTCGGCGACCTCTAGACATTGTGGGGAGATTAATCGAAATTGCCCTACCGGTTTTATCTTTTGTCATCGGTATCTGGTGGGATAAACTGCGGGGAAAATCGCCAAAAAATGAAATTAGACGGGCGGTACAATTGCGGAAAGTGTTGACCAAATTGGGACCAACCTATATTAAAATCGGTCAAGCTCTCTCTACCCGGCCTGATTTAGTACCGCCTTTATATTTAGAAGAATTAACTACTCTTCAGGATCAAATTCCCTCTTTTCCTAACGAAATTGCTTATCGTTTTATCGAAGAAGAATTAGGTTATTCTCCTGAAGAAATTTATGCAGAATTATCCCCCAATCCCATAGCGGCCGCTTCCCTAGGACAAGTTTATAAAGGTAAATTAAAAACCGGAGAGAGAGTCGCCGTTAAAGTACAGCGTCCCGATTTGATTCGCTGTATAACTTTAGATGTCTATATCATGCGTAGTTTGGCGAGTTGGGCGAAAATTAATGTTAAAAGACTTCGCTCCGATTTAGTGGCAATTACCGACGAATTAGCTGGTCGTATTTTTGAAGAAATTAATTATCTGCACGAAGGACAAAACGCCCAAAAATTTGCTCAACTTTACGGTCATATTGACGAAATTTACGTCCCAAAAATCTACTGGAAATATACCGGGAGACGGGTTTTAACCATGGAGTGGGTGGACGGCACAAAATTAACTAATATCAAAGAAATTCAAGCTCAGGGTATTGATGCCACCCACTTAGTTAATGTGGGGGTGCAGTGTTCTTTACGTCAATTACTTGAACACGGATTTTTCCATGCGGATCCCCATCCGGGTAATTTATTAGCGACTCCTGACGGTAAATTAGCTTATCTTGATTTCGGCATGATGAGCAATATTGAACCCTATCAACGCTACGGTTTAATCGAAGCGGTGGTGCATTTAGTCAACCGGGATTTTGAGTCTTTGGCCAAGGATTATGTTAAACTAGACTTCCTATCACCAACTACCAATTTAGAGCCAATTGTTCCCGCTTTTTCGGAAGTTTTCGGTAATGCCTTAGGGGCAAGTGTGGCAGAATTAAACTTTAAAAGTATCACCGATAAAATGTCGGCAATGATGTATGAGTTTCCCTTTCGAGTTCCTGCCTATTATGCCCTAATTATTCGCTCAATGGTGACTTTAGAGGGAATAGCAATTGGCATCGATCCTAATTTTAAGGTACTGAGTAAGGCCTATCCTTATATTGCTAAACGTCTGCTCACCGATCCTTCCACGGAGTTGCGAGATTCCCTGCGGGATTTATTATTTAAAGACGGTACTTTTCGCTGGAATCGTTTAGAAAATCTCCTGCGGAATGCTAAAGATTCTAATGATTTTAACTTCGAGAAAGTCACCGATCAAGCGTTAGATTTTCTTCTGTCGGACAGGGGTATATTTATCCGCGAAAAATTAGTGAATGAGTTAGTAAATACCCTCGATAATTTCGGCCGTCGCACTTGGTTTAATCTCACGGTTAATTTCCGGCAACAGGTGGGTTTAACGGTGCAAGAAACTCCCCCAGAATTGTTAAGTGATGCTAAGAGTTTTGAGCATCTTCGCAACATCTTGAGTATTTTACAGGAAACAAAAGGATTTGATGCCATGGCTATGGTGCCAGTGATGACGAAACTAATCGCTAAACCGGAAACCCAACAGATGGGACAAAAAATTGCTGAAGGTTTGCTACAAAAATCCCTAGCGCGTTTAATTCGTTACCTAGTTCTCGAATTTGATACACCAAATCATCGGCAAAATGGAGAATTATCGAAAGCTTTACCCGCTGCTGATTAACCTCTATCAGTTCCACCGACGGCTCAAAATTTGAGCATTTCCGACAATAAAAGCCGTGAAATAAATTTCACGGCTCCGAGAAAAACGCTAAACTTTTTTAAAAGTTTTTCTATCCTAACTGGTTAACGGGGTTTAAAGGTTATTTGTAAACCGTCGCGAGGATGGGGAGTGGGGATAGTAGTGAGGGTGAGATCTTGATTGGGGAGTAATTGCCAATCGTATTTTTCTACTAAACGGACAGCTAGAATTTTCATCTCTAAACGAGCGAATTCCTTGCCGATACATTCGCGCAATCCCCCACCAAAGGGGATATATCCGTAGGGTTTTTCCTCGGCTAAAAAGCGATCAGGATCAAAGGTTTCAGGATGGGAATAAATATTATTATCTTTATGGGTATTGCTGATTTGATACTGCACTAACCATCCTTTCGGCAAATGATAACCGTTAAATTGACAGTCTTCTATTACCCGACGGAATCCTCCTCCCACGGGGGGAGTAAAACGTAAAACTTCCTTTAAAACGCGATCTAAATAGGTCATCTGTTTGAGGGTATCAACGCTTAAAGGAGTAGATAGATCAAAATTAGTTATTTCCTCCAATACAAGCTGAAAAATATCGGGATGCAGTGCCATTTGTAGGCAGAAAGTGGCGATAGCGGAGGTTAAAGTTTCATGACCGGCAAAGAGTAATAATAGCACTTGATCCTTTAATTCCGCTAAGGATAAACTTTCACCGTTTTCGTCTTTAGCTTGTAAAAGGATAGCCAGAGCATCCTGTCCTAAGTCATCATTTTTTTGTCTTTCTAAAATAATAGTTTTGATCGCTTGCAGTAATTCCTCTCGACAGCGTAATGCTTTGCCGAAACCTGTCCAGGGAAGGGGAAGGGGAAGGGTAAATAGTCCCGCAGAAAAAGTATCAAAAGCTTTTCCTAATTTGGTAGCAGAACCCTGGTCAAGACCGATAAATAATTTACAGGCGATATCGAGAGTATAGTTTCTTAATTCAGGATACCATGACAGGGTTTTTGCGGTTTGCCAACGCTCTAAATAGTGAGCGGTAATTGTTTCTACCGTAGGGATATAACTTGCTAAGGAGCGGGGTTGAAAAGCTTGATAGATTAAACGACGACGGGAAGCGTGAACATCTCCTGTCTGCACCGCTAAAGATGCGCTACCTAGGAGAGTTTTGGTACTTTTAGGCCAAGTTGCCGCAAAGTATTTATTCTCGTTGCTGAGGAGAAACCGGTTAGCTTCGGTACCGGATAAAATAATCGTGGGACTGCCAAAAATGTGAGTACGGAAAAGTTGACCATATTTATTATGACGTTTACTGGCAAAATCTCGATCGGTCAAAAAAGCGATTGTTTCTCCTAATAGGGGTAATCCGAAACTGCCGGGGGGTAAGGGTATATCTTTGCTTATAGTCATCGCTGCCTCTAGGGTAAAACTAATCAGTTGCCGTCGATTAATCCTGTTTATTCTAACCTAAAGCACCGGAGAATTCATCTCCTGATCTAGCCTGACAATTAGCGATCGCACTTAACCAAGGCAAGTAAGTAGTCGTGCAAAATTAATTTCTTGGTTAGGATAGGTAATAGGCAATAGGCAAAAGCTTTATCGAAATGTGTAATTAATTTTGCTTAGGTACTTATCTAGGCAACATTAATTACAGATCTCACCAGTCAGTTAACAATAAGAATTGCCGCCAATTGACATTTTTTAAGATCACCGCCATAATCACCCATTGCTAATAATAATTCGCGGCAAACGATGCTTAAACCCGCAGAGAATCTCCCAGGATATCGTACCTAAATCCCGCGCCCAATCGTCGGCGGTGATGCACTGTGGACCGTCTTTACCGATAAGTGTGACGATTTCCCCTGTTTTTACCTCTGGAATCTCGCTCACGTCAATCATTAACTGATCCATGGTTATCGCGCCGATTTGGGGTACTAAACGTCCTCTCAGGGATACTTTTAAACGATTGGAGAGATTGCGGGGAATTCCATCAGCGTAACCGATACCGACCACAGCAATACGGGTGTCTTTTGCCGCTATGTACTGATGACCATAACTCACTCCCGAGCCAGCGGCAATGGTTTTGACTTGGGCAATGCGTGCTTTTACTTGCAGCACCGGTTGCAAAGGGACTTTATCGGTGAGATGATCGGCAGGATAAAGACCGTAGAGAGCTAATCCGACTCTAACTCGATCGTAGTGCAGAGATCGATCGCTTAGGGTAGCGGCAGAGTTGGCTAAATGCAGACAGGGGGGATGATAACCTTTTGATCTTAACTCGGCGATCGCTTGTTGGAAGCTTTGCCGTTGTAACTGCATGATTTCGGGATTGGGATCGTCAGCCGTGGCAAAATGCGAGTATATACTGGCAATTTTCAGGTTAGGAGCCTCTAAAACCTGTTCGACGAATTTGGTGCCGTTGTGCCATGGTGTACCTAGGCGAGACATTCCCGTATCTAGTTTGATATGGACTGGCAGCCGCTGCTCTAAGCGTCTCATAACGCTGGCAAAAATTTGCACCTGTTCGATTTGCACCAGGGTGGGTTGCAATTGCCAATGGGCTAGGGCTGCCACTTCTTCTGGGGTATTGACTGCCCCTAAAATCATAATTGGGGCAACGATTCCCGCTTCCCGTAGTTCGATACCTTCCCCGATAGTTGCGATGGCTAAAGACTGCGCTCCAGCTTCTAAAACGCTGTTAGCCACCTTAACTGCCCCGTGTCCGTAAGCATCGGCTTTAATTACCGCCATTAATTCCGTTTTTGGGGCTAATAAGGCCTTGACTTTTCGCACGTTTTGTTGTAAGGCCGAGCGATCGATCTCTACCCAAGCACGATAGCGAATTACTTCCGACAATTGATAATCATGACGGTTTTTGGGCGGATTGATAATTTTTGGTTCGATGCTAAACGTCACTCGCTCACTCCTTTGCACACATAACTCAATTTATACCAAAAGAAAACCGAGAGGGCTAGGAAAAAAGCCTGAAACTCCTCTGGATTTCCTCCTTTTTGCCTGTGGAATCTGGGTTTTAAGATGAATGGGATGTTAGGAAGTTCCCGAAAAAATTGGCAGTTAGGGTTATAAAGGCTAGAAACTAAGTACCTAAAAGCTTTTAGCTTAACCAATTAGGTTTTAGATTCGATCGAGTGACAAGAAAATGGCGAAGTTTTCACCTAACACTATCTCAGTGGTTGGACAGAAGTGAAGTTAACTATAGGGTCAGGAATGCCAAAAAGCCTAGACTTAAGATAAAATTATATCCAACTGGATACAGTATAGGAGTTTAGCCAATGTCTAACGAAACTGTTACTTATTCCCTAGAAGCTGTCCTAACAAGGATTGAGGGGAAGATCGATAAAATTGATGAGCGCTTGACAAAAGTAGAAATAGGATTAACCGATCTCAAAGGTGATATTAAAGTGTTAGACGAGAAAATCGAAGGCATCGACAATCGGCTAATATCGGTAGAGGGAACCCAAAAAAATCAGGTCTGGACATTAATCATCCTTTTGGGGAGTGCCATTATTACGGCCGGATGGAAAGTATTTTTTTCCAGTAATATCTGAGTTCTCTAATTCTCAACAAAACTACAGTTAACCGCTTCTGAAAGAAAATTTTCTTAAAGCCTAGACTTAAGATAAAATTATATCCAACCAGATGCAGTATAGGAGTTTACCAAATGTCTAACGAAACTGTTACTTATTCCCTAGAAGCTGTCCTCACAAGGATTGAGGGGAAGATTGACTCGCTTGAGAAGCGGGTTAACGATTAAAGTGTTAGACGAGAAAATCGAAGGCATCGACAATCGGCTAATATCGGTAGAGGGAACCCAAAAAAATCAGGTCTGGACATTGATTATCCTTTTGGGAAGTGCCATTATTACGGCAGCTTGGAAAGTATTTTTTTCCAGTAATATCTGAGTTCTCTAATTCTCAACAAAACTAGAGTTAACCTCTCCTGAAAGAAAACTTTCTTAAAGCCTAGACTAAGATAAAATTATATCCAACTGGATACAGTATAGGAGTTTACTAAATGTCTAATGAAACTGTTACTTATTCCCTTGATGTCGTCCTCAAAGAAATTAAATTAAAGTGTTAGACGAGAAAATCGAAGGCATCGACAATCGGCTAATATCGGTAGAGGGAACCCAAAAAAATCAGGTCTGGACATTGATTATCCTTTTGGGAAGTGCCATTATTACGGCCGGTTGGAAAGTATTTTTTTCCAGTAATATCTGATCTTTCTAATTATCAACAAAACTACAGTTAACCGCTCCTGAAAGAAAATTTTCTTAAAGCCTAGACTTGAGATAAAATTATATCCAACTGGATGCAGTATAGGAGTTTACCAAATGTCTAACGAAACTGTTACTTATTCCCTTGATGTCGTCCTCAAAGAAATTAAAGACAGTATCAAGGAAGTTAGCCAGAAATTCGATAAGATTGATGAACGGTTTGATCGATTAGATAATCGCTTAACAAAACTTGAGATAGGACAAGCAGATATAAAAGGAGATATTAAAGTTTTAGACGAGAAAATCGAAGGCATCGACAATCGGCTAAAATCAGTGGAAGGAACCCAAAAAAATCAGGTCTGGACATTAATCATCCTTTTGGGGAGTGCCATTTTTACGGCCGCTTGGAAAGTATTTTTTTCCAGTAATATTTGAGTTCTCTAATTCTCAACAAGACTACAGTTAAACCAACACAAAAAGATAAAAACTTCTTTCTGGTTGACCAGATTTTTTAATTGCTTATTTACCAATACAAAAGCGGCTAAAAATGCGATCAAGTACCGATTCAGTCACTTCTTCGCCGGTAATTTCTCCTAAAGCTTGAATGGCAGTACGCAGATCGATCGACCAAAAATCAAAAGGTAAATTTTGGTCAATTGTTTTTTTGACCTGTTGCAAAGCAATTTTCGCCCTAGTTAAAGCGGCCGCTTGTCGTTGATTAATGGCTAAATCCAAATTAGCCGCCTGTAGTTCTTGATTTTGGACAGCATTAATAATACTTTTTTCTAAGTCTTCAATCCCCTGATTTTGGACGGCGGATAGCTTGACAACCCGCTCAATTTCTGCTGGGTAAATTACCGTTTCTGGATTAACCAAATCAATTTTATTAATCACTAAAATTAATCGGCGATCGCTGACAGAGCGATAAATTTCCTCGTCCTCCTCGGTCCATCCTGACTCTGCGGAGACGGTTAAGAGAACTAAATCAGCAGACCGGGCCGTTTGACGGGAACGTTCCACCCCAATTTGTTCAACTCGATCGCTGGCCGAGCGAATTCCTGCCGTATCGAGGACTTGTACGGGGATTCCCGCCACAACTAGCTGAGATTCGACGATATCGCGGGTAGTGCCGGGTAAATCGGTGACAATCGCTCGATCGCTCCGACTCCAAGCATTTAACAAACTGGATTTACCCACATTCGGCCGCCCTACGATCGCCACTTTCAGACCACTACGCAGCAATTCCCCGCGCTCGGCGGTAGCTAAAATTAAATTTACTTGACAAAAAACCTGTTCTATGCTATGGAGAACCGCCTCGTGATCCAAGGGCGGTAAATCCTCTTCAAAGTCAATACGGGCCTCAATTTCAGCCAAAATATCGAGACAGGTGGCACGCAAATGCCGGATCGGTTGAGCGAGCTTCCCCTGTAAACCAGCGAGGGCAAATTGTGCCGCTTGAGGAGAACGCGCCCCAACGAGATCGACGACGCTTTCGGCTTGAGTTAGGTCAATTCTGCCGTTAAGAAAGGCACGCAGGCTAAATTCCCCCGCTTGGGCCAAACGCGCCCCATTTTCTAGACATAACTGTAACACCTGTTGTACGGGCATAATGCCGCCATGACAGTGAAATTCCACCACATCCTCGCGGGTGAAAGAGCGGGGCGCTAACATGAGCAACAGCAAAGCTTCATCGATAATTGCTTGACTTTGGGGATGCCGGATATAACCGTAGAGAAGACGATGACTTTGCCATTTTTGACGATTGCGGGTATAAAAAAGCCGACGAGCGATCGCCACTGCCTCACTACCGGATAAACGGACAATACCGATACTACCCTGTTCCGGAATGATCGCCGTAGCGATGGCGGCGATCGTATCCCCTGTGTTCAACATCTCTTAATCACTCCTTGCTAAAATTGAAGTTGGTATCAATTTTGTCAGCATTTATGCCCGAAAATATGCGCTCACGGTCATTAAAAGCGAGAAAAAGCCGCAAATATTCGAGTAATCGCTTACTGCGATTTTTGCGCTATTGGTATATTCGCTTAATGCGATTACAAGGACATCCTAGGGAAATTGCCAGGGGTTTTGCCTTGGGAGTTTTTTCGGGATTTTTCCCGTGGATGGGCCTTCAAATCATCATCGCTATCTTTTTAGCCACCCTATTTCGTGCCAACAAAATTGCCGCTGCTGCCGGTACTTATATCAGCAATCCCGTGACCGATCTGCCGATTTTCCTGTTTAATTATAGATTAGGAGAGTTTATTCTTGGTCAAAGCGGGCGATCGAATGTGGGTGATATTTTTCAAAATAATCAAAGCTTCACCGAAAAGTTAGCTAGTTCTGGTGGCCAATTTCTTTTGACCCTGTTTTTTGGTTGCTTACTATCAGCGACGGTATTTGCTACTATAACCTATTTTGTTAGCTATCGCCTAGTTCATCAACGGTATCACCGGCGACAAACAGGGAGAAAACGCTGATAAATTGTCACCGTTCAGGGGGGGACGAAATCTGGTAATCTAAGGGGCATGGATGAGAAGCACCTACGGTTGATACCAGTAATTGGCGCAGAGGATTGGGAAGAGAACAAGCATCTTGATAAGCTTCCTCTGCACGATTTAAACGATACCTAATTAGTTGATCGTGAGGGGAATTTTTACTCATAGCATAATAGCTTCTTTGTTAACTGATTGCCAGAAAGGAGTAGTTTGTAATAAGGGATGTTCCCATTGATTTTTGCTGCGAACAATGGTACAAATAACCTCTTCTGTTTCCCATTCGATTTCATAAATTTGACGACGGATTTGAGAGGTGCGAGTAGGGTTGGTGATCCCATCAACTAACACTAATATATCCCAATCAGAGTCTGGTTGAGCATCATTCCGCGCCCGTGAACCATAAAGAAATATTTGCGCTTGTGGTTCGATCGCTTGTACTGCTTGTTTAATTTTATTGAGTAATAGTTGTTTTTCCATAATTTTTTATGACCTTTTTTGTACTGCAAAACAATATTAACAATATAGTCCATTCCATAATCCCATAATAAGTCTAAACTGTGATTTAAATGATTGAATGAATACTATGATTGTGTTGTATTTGGCAAATCTGTACCTTTTTGTAAATTGCAAAAAATACAGGCGTAGCATAAATTATCAGCCGAAGTTGCTCCCCCATGTTTAACACTAATGATATGATCCACCTGACAGCCAGATACCCTATCAGAAGCAGAAATTAAGCAATATTCACAGAGAAAATCGGCACGTTCAGCAACTAATTTTCGCAATTCTACACTAATGTAAGGTCGAGCCATTTTAGTTAGCTCCATTGAGATATTGGTGAGCTTTTGCTTTTGCTAGGGTCATAATATGTTCTAGCATTAAATAAGCATCGAGTTCCTGTTTTTCCTCTTGGGTAAGTTTATTATTTTTAGCGTTATAAATTAGGTCTTCTAGGCGATTTTGAGCGGTATCGGAAAGATGAAAGTTAATCACCGATTGGGGGGTGGTTCCCCTTGCGATTAGTTCAATAATTTCGTTATAGACTTTGATGGTTTGGGTTGCTGTATTCATGGGTTTATTCTGTTGGGTTTATTGGGTAGGGAAAAAGCAATTACAATTTAATGAACTGTAAAAGAATTGCTGTTTTTCTATCAGGTTTAAAAGTGGCGATCGCTTAGATAAATGATTTCATTATTTAAAAGTTCAGAAAAATATGCTAAAGAAGCAAGAATTTGCTCTTGAGTAACTCCATATTCCTCCATGACTTCTTCATAGCTCATTCCTCCTGCCAGGGAACCAATAACAATGGCGATCGGGATTCGGGTTCCTGTTAAGATTGGTTTACCATGTTGAATTTCGTTATCTATGGTAATAGCATTATTTAATAAGTTGGTTGTCATTAATTTTCTCCGTTTAAGTTTGATTAAGAATAAACTGATTTAATTTCCTAAAAACTTGACATAATCCCATCAATCACAGTTAAGAGGATGGATGTTGCTGTTGTCGCATCATTTGTAAGTTTTCCCGAAACTTAACTGTATTAGGATGATTCTCCCCTAAAGCTTTCTCAGCAATTGCTAAAGCTTGTAAATAGAGGGGTTCTGCTTCTGTGTACCTGCCTTGGTAATAGTAAAATTTTGCTAAATTGTTTAAGGAAATAGCAACAGAGGGATGATTCTCCCCTAATAGTCGTTTCCTTAATTCTAATGCTTGTAAATGGAGGGGTTCAGCTTCTTCGTACCTTCCCTGAGATTGGTAGAGTTTTGCTAAATTATTAAGATTTTCAGTGACATTGGGATAGTTATCGCCTTCAAAAATTTCTGGACAGTATTTTTTTAGATTTGCCAGAAATTCCTGTGAGGTAACTTCAGTAAAATCTTGGTGGATAATATTGCGAAATTCTTTAGGATCTAGCATGGTTAATTTTCTCCTTCTATTTAATTAACTCTTCATACTCATCATGAGAACCAATCCAAAACCAGTAATAATCTTCACCTTTTTTCAATGCTAAAGCTCTATAATTCTCAGTTATTCGTACTGACCAGACATTTTTCCCTACTTTCTTGAAATGTAATGATCGATGGAAAACATTACTAATCCAGAGACGATAGGCTTTTTTTGCCTGTTGCTTAATGTAGGGAGGTAAGTTGGCATAACATTGCCAAAAATCAGGAGTTGTTAAGGATTTCATCTAAAGACTTAACTTGATTGTTACTGATATCATTGTTGACTTTTTGTAATAGTCGATCGAGTTTCCCTGATTCGAGATCGTTTTTTATCTGTTTGTCCCAACTATCATCAAGATAGTCTTGTAACCAAGCTGATAATTGATGGATTTCTTCGTCAGTCAACTGGAGAATCGCGGATTCAATATCTTTGAGTGTAGTCATGATTGTTTGGTTGATTGAAGGTGATTGTATTATTTTATATTGTTGTATTATCGGATAGGTTAATAACCCATCCTACGGGAGCGACTCTAAGTTTTCCCGAATCTTAACAGTAGTAGGATGATTCTCCCCTAAAGCTTGCTCGGCAATTGCTAAAGCTTGTAAATAGAGAGGTTCCGCTTCTTTGTACTTTCCTTGAGAACGGTATAATTCTGCTAAATCGTTGAGAGAAATAGCAACATGGGGATGATTCTCCCCTAATAGTCGTTCCCTTAATTTTAAAGCTTGTAAATGGAGAGGTTCTGCTTCTTCGTATCTTCCTTGGGATTTGTACAATCTTGCTAAGTTGTTGAGAGAAGTAGCAACAGCGGAATGATTCTCCCCTAATAGTTGTTTAAACAATTCTAAAGCTTGTAAAAAGAGAGGTTCTGCTTCTTCGTACTTTCCTTGAGAATTGTACAAAAATGCTAAATTGTTGAGGGAAGATGCAACCTTGGGATGATTCTCCCCTAATAGTCGTTTTAATAATTCTAAAGATTGTAAATAGAGGGCTTCAGCTTCTTCGTACTTTCCTTGAGAATTGTACAAAAATGCTAAATTGTTGAGAGAAGTAGCAACATCAAGATGATTCTCCCCTAATAGTCGTTTCTTCAATTCTAAAGCTTGTAAATAGAGATGTTCAGCTTCTTCATACTTTCCTCGTAAATGATACAAGTGTGCTAAATTGTTAAGGGAAGTGGCTACATGGGGATGATTCTCCCCTAATAGTCGTTTCCTCAAT
Organism: Microcystis aeruginosa Ma_MB_S_20031200_S102; assembly: GCA_007095845.1. Lineage (GTDB taxonomy): Bacteria > Cyanobacteriota > Cyanobacteriia > Cyanobacteriales > Microcystaceae > Microcystis > Microcystis aeruginosa_D. The sequence continues at coordinate 2,602 of SFBI01000115.1, read as the reverse complement.
TCTAAAGCTTGTAAAAAGAGGGGTTCTGCTTCTTCATACTTTCCTTGGGAATCGTATAATGTTGCTAAATTGTTGAGAGAAGTAGCAACATCAGGATGATTCTCCCCTAATAGTCGTTTCCTCAATTCTAAAGCTTGTAAATAGAGGGGTTCTGCTTCTTCGTATCTTCCTTGATATTTATACAAGAATGCTAAATTGTCGAGGGAAGTAGCAACATCGGGATGTTCCTCTCCAAAGTGGCAGCGAGTTACTTCTAGACATTGCTTAAACCAAGGTTCAGCTTGTTCGTACAATCCCTGCCCATGATAGAAATACCCCAATCCTTCAAAAGACGGGATTAAACCCTCATCCTTCAGCCATTGTTCCAACGCTGTCGCTGACTCCGCAATATGAGGAATAGATAGGGCGACGGCTTCTACTTGCTCCTTGGTTAAATCTTGAGGAATAGTCTTTGCCTCCTCAACCATACCCCGACAAAAGGAGCGTTTCAACTCATCCCCATCCTCTCGCAGTGCTAACTTAGCTTGAAAAAACTGTCGCACCAACGGATGAAACTGATAAACTTCTCCTTCTACTGCTTGCAACAGATGAAGATTGAGTAATTGCTCCTCTCTAATATCCTCCAACTCCTCCTCATCTTCAGCCGACAAACACCTTTCTATCACCAACCGCCAAGGAATAGGAGCCAACGCAAAGAGACTGAGAAAACAGCCTAAATCCCGCGCTGGCTGATTTAACTCATCCCAACTCACCTCAAAAGCTGCCTCTACCCCTCTTTGCGCCGTCATATCTGCCGATGGATTCTGCAATGCTGACAACTGTAAACCCTTATCTATCAACTGCTGCTGCATCCTCGCCAATGTCCAATTAGTACGCCGCTTGAGGAAACGCCCCACCAATTCCAACCCTAAAGGCAAATACCCCAACCACGCACATAACCCCTTCCCTATCTCTAATTCAGCTTGCAGACGCGACGCACCAATCAGAGATTCCAGTAAAGCAAGGGCGGCTGATTCGCTTAAAACGGGTAAGCGCAACTGCTCAAAAGATGCCGCCAGCCAATGTTGCCTCGTCGTAATCAATACCTTAAAGCGTTGTTCTTGGGGAGGCAAATAATCTTGGATTTCCTCATACTGATGCACATCATCTAAAATTAGCAGTACATCCCCCGGCGGTTGCCATCTCGCCCAACAATAATCCAATTGCTCCCGCAAATTCAAATCTTCAGGGGGAAACAAACCCAACAGCGACTTAGCAAAATTTAATAGTTGTACCCCCACCGTTTCCGCTTGCACCCCTATCCAACAAATACCGCCGGGATAAGTCGATTTTTTCTTATGATATAGCGCATACTGGAGTGCTAACTCTGTCTTACCGACTCCTGCCATTCCCGTCACGACGGCGGTAATCGCAATTCTTTCTTGTTGCTGTAACTGGTGGTGCAGTTGTGTCATTGCATCTTCACGCCCCACGAAATTAACCGCCCCAGTACGCGCCCGATTGAGATTATTCGGCGATTCTGCTGGTTTTTCCGCTTGGGGAATTGCAGGAGGATGGATATGGATATTTTGGTCGCCATGTACAACTCCAGCAACGCCAGAAACTGGTGCGTTGAAGTTTTGCTCAATCTTGGACTCTTCTGCCATTGTCGGATGCCTCCTTTGCCACATTGATAGAATAGGTTTGTAACCCATCCTGATACTACTCTGCTGTTTTCCAACCTTCAATTAAAGCCATTGTTACATTGAGGTAAGGATTATCTAGAAATTCCTCAAGGGCAGCTTTTCCCCCTGATGTCACCGCGCCTAGCAATCGCTTTCTGATGGGAGTTGACACCGCCGCATTGATGTAAGCTTCCTTTTGTTTTTCCGTCGCAGTGGGATTTGTCTCTTCCAGTTGCTTGAGTAATCGTTGAATTTCTGCGGCAGCTTCGGCTAAATCTTGCTTCTGAGAAGAGGGGTAGATAATTTGGTCTCCGGCAACTTTTCCGGCTACTCCGTAAACGGGTGCATTAAAGTTCTGTTGTACTTCTGGTGAATCAGGCATAGCTCATACTCTCACTGATTAAAACGAGGGACAATTCAGATTTCTGTTCAGTATATCGTAACAAAAATGGCTCTCTTGGATTTGGTGGGTAAAATGTATTCCAAGATAAATTTTTCCTAGCGAAGGGGTGGAAGGAACCACAAAGACACAGAGGACACAAAGATCGCTCATAATGTAAGTTAAACTGATCACACAGAACCTAGAAGATTTCGAGAAAAAGCTAAACCTACCAAATCTGGGGCGTAAACTCCGCATCATTTAAAATTATTACATTTTCCCCTGATTGCACCAATACAAATAAACCCTGACGACAAGCGTAACTCGCCACCTCATTGGGAACAATCATCGCTGCCACCGCTCCCAAAGCCTTTACATCTCGAAAACGCGGCATTAACCGCTTAAACTTAGCTAAACGTTGTAAATGCTCATCCACATCCCTTTGAGTTAACTTACTTTTGACTTCCACTAAAATGGCATCGGTATCATTTACTACTAATAGATCAATTTCTAAACCCTCATTATCCCGTTTTACCGAAATACCAGGGTGAAACTCATG
>SFBI01000114.1 GCA_007095845.1 Microcystis aeruginosa Ma_MB_S_20031200_S102 | reverse complement strand
TTAATTGATTAGTTCGCTCTAGATCAAAAACAATTGACAAAAATCGTCCAATGTCTTTCTCTATAAGGGTTCCATCTCTTATAACCCCCGTCCATTACATAACACAAACCGAAGAACCATCAATATTTAAGTTATCAACAACGCCACCAATCGTTGATCTTTTGAACAAGCTATAAATTAATTTAGATCCAATAATTGCGTGTAAATAATCATTATTAACATCCGGCATTTTAGGTCTAAGTAATAACCAACCATCATGAATAAATCCAGATGTTTTCATTATGTAAGGCTTACCAAAACTCATCGAGTTAGACAGTAAAAAGTCTCCATCAAAAACAGCCCTTGAATACCGACATCCTTCAGGTTTTATTTTTTGTTGTGTAAAGTAGATATATTTATCATCATGTTTTGTATCTCCGATTTTAATCCAGTTAACACCATCATCAGAATCTGTGTAATATTTATTTATTGGGCGTGGCGATCCACCTCTATTAATTTCAAATATATCACCCAGTCGAATGGAGGGAAAAGATAGTTGATTGATAACATCTTCAATACGTTTGAAGGTAATCATATAGAAATAAGGATCATAACGATCGCCTGATACCTCGCTTAAATTACGGATAAAAATTCGGTTTTGAATAGTGTTTTTTTCGGGTTCGGGTAACTCAATACCCAACTCGCCTAACAGATAATCATCAATACTTTCAAGTAATTGCTGTGCTTCTAATTCTTTTTGTTTTTTAGCCGCATAAGCATCATCCATTTTTGCAACAATTTTATCTTGAATTTCTTTAGGAGGAATTGGAACTTTAATATGTTTGACTAAATCTATATTGAGGTTTTCTACAACACCTCCGATGGTTTGTTTTTTAAAAAGTTGATAAATTAAATTTGTTCCTAACACAATATACAAATAGTCTTTACTAGCTTGATTAGTAATACTTCTAAAAAGTAACCATCCGTCATGAATGTATGCCGTAATTTTCATGATAAAAGGCTTTCCAAAACTCATTGAATTTGAAAGAATTAGATCGTCTTCAATTACTTTTCTTGAAAATTTAGCACCTTCTGGTTTTATCTTTTGTCTTGTTTTATAAATATATTTATCAACTTCTTTCGTGTCACCAATTTTCAGCCAATTAACTCCATTATCATCTTCAGTTAAATAATTGTTTATTGGACGAGGAGACCCGCCTCTAGAAATATTAAATAAATCCTTTAATTTTGATGTATTCCATTTACCGTTCTCTATTTGTTGTTCGATCATTTTAAATTCTATCTTATGAAAATGAGGATCAAGACGACCCCATAATTGGCTAAGGTAAACCAAATAAATTTGACTATCGTATTCAGGAGTTAAAAAAAAATCTTGTCCCAATTCAATTGAATCAATAAACTCTTTAAGTTTTTTGCCAATAAAATCTAACTCATTATTATTAGTTGATTTACCCGTTGCGTCATAACCAATATCTTCGGCAATCGCCATAAAAATCGGATAATCTTCAATTACTTTTTGCTTTTCTTCCCCATACTTATCACTCAAAGACTCCTTTAATGCCTCAATTTGGTCATTATATTCCGCCGTGACCGACTTTTTCCACTCCTTATAAAGCTCCGAATCTGTCAACGCCTTACCGGACAAATTTTGAGCATTATCAAAACCTCGTAACTCCTTTAAATGCCGCTTCTTATTATTTTCAATCTTATCCAATAACTTTAAATAATCATTACCTTGCTTAATTTGATCCTGTAAAGCCAGTTTAGCCTGTTGAATACTTTCCGTTACTGCTTGCGAATGCTTTTTCAAAAATAAAACTGAACTTTTAACCCCCGCTCCCGTTGCCGAAAAAGCCGTCTGAGGCATCGAAACTACCGCCACAATGCGATATTTTTCCTCGATTCCCTCCCTGACATACTGCAAACTTGAATTAGTCAAAATACCATCAGGAACCACCATCGCTAAATAGCCACCTTCCTTTAAAAAACGATGACATTGCTCGAGAAATAAAACTTCTGTGCTTTGGCTATCCCGCTCCGTTGTCCTACTTTTAGGATTTAACCAATCTACCGCCTTCATCGCAAAGCTATATTGGGATATATAAGCCTGTTCCGTTTGTTTAATAACCGAACCAAAAGGCGGATTAGTAATAATAAAATCAAAGCGATTATATGTAAAGCCTTTATTTTCTGTCCGTTTAATTAAATCTTCACTATCGCGTAAACCATCCGCTGCAATCACATTGGTATGACCATCATCATGGATAATCATATTCATTTTGGCAACCCGAGCAATCTGTTCATTAATTTCAATGCCAAACAAATTACTCTGAGCAAAATTATGCCAATGCTGATAATGTTGATTATATTCTTTCGGATTCGTTTGATAATTGGGATAGTATTCATTGGCCTCCCTACGAACCTTCTCTAACGCATGAAGCAGAAAACCACCGCTTCCACAAGATGTATCTAAAACAAGAGAACTATGCTGGATTGGTAGCACATCCACAATAAACTTAACAATTTGTCGAGGTGTAAAATACTGCCCAAAATCTCCGCGAAAAAATGACCCCATAAACGTCTCAAAAGCGCGACCCTTACTATCTAAGTCTGTTTCGCCTAAATTAATACTTTCCAAATAACCCACCACCGTCCGCAACTTCTCTGGACTTAAGCGAATATCATCCTTAAAAACTTCTGCATCTGCTCGACGACCTTCTTCATATAAAGCCTTAATGCGCTCACTTAATTGCTTATTTTCCCGTTGTTTTCTTTCCTCCTCTTTTTCATCAGCTTTAGGAGCAACACTAAAGATCTGAAAATCGTAGGGTTCCCCTACCTTGCGAGCTTTCTTTTCATCCCAAATTTTACAAAAAATTAGCTTATCTAACTCGTCAAAAGCCTCTGAGGGATTCAACTCTCCCCCTCCCCATAACGATTGATGAGCCTGCTTAAAACGACGGGTTAACTCATCCTCTTTAACTACTGTTAACTCAAATAACTTTTGTCCATTAGAAATACCACCACCTTTAGCATATTTAAAACGCGCTAATGTTTCCACTCCCGATTGTGGAATATCAGTGATAGTAATTCTTTCCTTTGGCTTTTCTGTTGGTACTTGATAATATTCATCTTTAATGCCGGAAGTTATCCAAACATATTTTGCTCCTTCCGCCACCGCATAACTAAAACCCTGCTCCACTGCCTGAGTAAATTCTAATTCTGAAACCTCTTGTTTTTTACATTCAACAACGATATGGGGCGATTTATGCTCATCATCATTATAAACAATAATATCCGCTTCTTTGGTCGTTGATCCCATTACCACAGGAACAAATAACCGAATCCGCTTTTGGGCATAACCATAGGTCAAAATTAATTTTAAAAAAGTCTCAGCTTGTACCTGTTCTTCAGGATTGCTATAATTGCGCTTTTTATTTTGATTAATATAGGTAATATATTTCTGCTCATCATCTAACTTAATTAAGCCTTTTTTTATTCCTTCTTGAATTAAACTCATAAGCGTGTGATGGCCGATTCATTGACTGAGATAAAAAAATTATAATATTAACTGGGTATTTCAGACAACCCAAAAAAGTAAACTTGAGCATCTGTTCAAAAGCAATTACTGTTTAGCCTGTTAAAACCGAGGAATATAATTAAAAAGATGACCCATGACGACAAATTCCCAACAAATAACCCTGCTGCTCCACCGTCCTCACCTGAGCTTGTCAACCCTTTTTAGAGGAAAGACTCACCACCAACTGCGGAAAGGGGAGATAAATAGCGGGTGTATTAGGCTGCCCTAACACACCCAGAAAAGATTTTAGGAAAAATTAACCGACTACGCAGAGAATATCCGATGCGTGACTAGCGGTATTCACTTTGTCATCCATATAGCTAATTTTGCCTTTTCCATCGATGATATAGGTGACGCGCTTAGAATAACCACCACCATCGACATCATAAGCTTTGGTGATAGCACCATCGGTATCTACGAGCAATTGGAAGGGTAAACTGTATTTTTCTTTAAATTGTGCATGGGAACCTTGGTCATCCCTGCTCACCCCGAAGACTACTATTTCCTTGTCTTGGTATTGTTCGTAGTTATCCCGGAAGCTTTGCGCTTGCTTGGTGCAGCCAGGGGTATCATCTTTGGGATAGAAGTATAAAACTACGACTTTACCTTGAAAATCCGACAGGGAAACGGTTTTTCCAGTATCGTCGGTGGTGGTAAAGTTCGGTGCGATTGTTCCAACGGTTAAAGCCATAACTCCGATTCCTTTACAAAAGTTAATCTATCTTGATCATAAGGGATGAGGGTCAAAAACAGGGTGTGGGAATTATGAATTATGAATTATGAATTAGGGTGATGGGGTGATGGGGAAGTGGGGAAGTGGGAGTCAGAGCATTGTGTGGGAATTATGAATTATGAATTATGAATTAGGGTGATGGGGAAGTGGGGAAGTGGGGTGATGGGGAAGTGGGAGCTAGAGCATTGTGTGGGAATTATGAATTATGAATTATGAATTAGGGTGATGGGGTGGTGGGGAAGTGGGAGCCAGAGCATTTGTACTAAATTTTCCGATTAGTTTAAATGCAGTACAACTGAGAAGACGAACAACAAACCTCCAGAATTTGTCTTAGGATAATATTTGTCAGCTAAGAGGGTTATAATATGGGGCGATTCTGGTTAAAGGTGAGAACTTTTGGGCAAAATATCTTAATCGGTTTAGGTTTAGTGCTATTAATCGGTTTTTATCACAGTATCAGCGCTAAATCTACCTCATTGATGATTGTTTATCCCCCCGATAATCATCAAACCACGGCCGCTAGAATCTTTTTTATTGGTTCTGCTCCTCCATCGGGTCAAGTTTTGCTCAATAATCAACCGATTCAACGCAGTGCTAAAGGATATTTTGCCCCTAGTTTTCCCCTACAAGTTGGCGAAAATAATTTCACTATTCGCTATCAAAACCAAACTATTAAGCGTCAAATAATTCGTCGAGATACTCAAGCAGTTATTCCCCAAGACTTAGCTTTTGCTGATAACTCTCTCAGTCCTTCTGTCCAGAAGACGAGGTTAGTGGGGGAATGGATTTGTTTTAGTGCGATTGCCACTCCCCAAGCTCAGGTTTCTGTGCAGTTAGGAGATAAAATTCTGCCTCTTTTACCCCAAACTCAAACCACAAAACTGCCTAGTAATGCCGCAGTTTTAACTAATCTTAATCAAGCGAATTCCGAGGATAAAACTGGTTACTATCGAGGTTGTCAACAGTTTAAGCAAGAGGCTAACTTAGGAAAACCTATTTTTACAGCACAATTAAATAATCGATCAATTAGTCAACAAGGTCAAGGAGAAATTAACATTATTAGCGATCAAAATTTACCAGTGATTGAAATTATAGCTGCCCAAGGGGTAGCACGCACGGGACCGGGTAGTGATTATTCCCGTTTAACTCCTTTACCCCAAGGCACGAAAGCGAGAGTCACCGGGAAAGAAGGAGATTGGTTACGGTTAGATTATGGTGGTTGGATTTTAGAGCGAGAAACCCGTTTAATAGTTAATGAGGTGTTGGATAATGCTAATATTCGTGGTCTCTCTTCTCGCAGTATCAATCAAGCAACGGAAATTATTTTTCCTCTCTCCCATCCTGTACCCATCGCCGTGGCACAAGAAGATGATAAATTTATTTTAACTCTCTATAATACCATTGCCCAAACCGATACAATTTTTCTGGTGGATAATCCTTTGGTTAGACGTTTAGATTGGCGACAAATTAACCCGACCACCATAGAATACACTTTTAATCTTAATCAAAAACAACAGTGGGGTTATAGTCTTCGTTATCAACGGACAAATTTAATCTTAACCCTGCGTCATCCCCCAGAAAAAAGTGCTAATTTACAGGGGAAAGTTATTTTATTAGATCCCGGACACGGAGGTAAAGAAACCGGTGCTGTCGGTCCTACGGGTTACACGGAAAAAGAGATTAATTTGCTTATGTCTAAATTAATTAAACAGGAGTTAGAAAAATTGGGGGCAACAGTTTATTTAACCAGAGAAACGGACATTGAGCTATCCCTACCAGCACGGGTAGAGATGATTAATAATCTGCAACCAACCCTAGCACTATCGGTTCACTATAATGCTTTACCCGATGATGGAGATGCCTTAAATACCAAAGGAATTGGCATATTTTGGTATCATCCCCAGGCAGCGGATTTATCGGTTTTTCTCCACGATTATTTAACTAAAAATCTTAACCGTCCTTCCTATGGAGTATTTTGGAATAATTTAGCTTTAACTCGTCCCTATAGTAGTCCTTCTTTGTTATTAGAGTTAGGATTTATGAGTAATCCTCAAGAATTTGAATGGATTACCGATACTCAGGCACAAAAACAATTAGCGCAAGTTTTAGCCGCCGGAATTAGCCAATGGTTTCAACAATCTGGGGTAATCGCTTCTAGTTAAGATTTAATGGCAAGCGGAGGGAGATAAGCTTAAATCTTTGTGAAAAATCAAGCCCTAGCTGGAAAGCCGGTGATAGGATTTTCTGGAGTCTTTATTTTAGTCTGAGGAAATTAAATCAAGTCGATGGAAAAAATGTTACCAGTGAACAGCCATCGGACAAAATAACTGCTAGATTACAACGTATAGCCGATCACTCTCTAGTAGATATTCAAACAGCGATCGCTATGTGATAAAAATCTCTGGATTAGCCAACAAATAAAGATAGTTTACCTGAAAATTTCCCAACAATTCACGCCCTTAATCCCCCCTTAATAAGGGGGGCAGGGGGGATAAAAACCACCTTAATAAGGGGGGCAGGGGGGATAAAAACCACCTTAATAAGGGGGGCAGGGGGGATAAAAACCCACCTCGTTATTCATTATTATTCTTCTCTACCCATGACTAACTCTTTATATATCAGCACGACGGCAACGGGAAGCGGTAAAGCGTTAGTAGCTTTAGGAATTATCGACTTAATTCTCCGCAAAACTAATAAAGTTGCTTTTTTCCAGCCAATTGTTCTCGACTGTTCCGAAGGTCATCGGGATGAAGACATTGACTTAATCCTCAATTATTTTAAATTAGAACAAACCTACGAAGAGGCCTTTGGTTTATGTTACGACGAAGTGAAGGAGTTATTGGTACAACAAAAATTTGATGAAATCATCGAAAAAATTATCAAAAAGTTTAAAAACTTAGAAAATAAATATGATTTTATCCTCTGTGAAGGTTCCGATTATCTGCAAGAAAATTCCGCCTTTGAATTTGAACTAAATACAGAAATCGCCAAAAATCTCGGCCATCCCATCTTAATATTAGGCAATGCTTACCAGCGCAGTATCGAAGATGCCCTTAGTCCGATCCTAATTTCCTGCGACACCTACCAAGATAAAGGTTGTACAGTGATTGGGATTATTATCAATCAAGCTGAAGAGGAAAAAATAGAGGAATTACGGAAAACCCTAACTAAAATTTTCCCCCCCCAAGAATATGCCCTAGGAGTGATTCCCCATAATGCAAAACTTAGCAGCCCGCGAGTGGCAGAAATCGCCCAACAATTACAGGCAAAAGTTCTCTACGGACAGCAAAGATTAGATAGTTTAGCTAGTAACTTTCTGGTGGTGGCCATGCAGATGCAAAATGCCTTAGAGCGGCTAAAAGAAGATAGTTTAATTATCACCCCTTGGGATCGCGGCGATGTGATCATCGGGATGTTACAGGCCCACCAATCGGCCAATTATCCCCAATTAGCCGGTATAGTCTTAACAGCAGGTCATCACCTCAATCCTTCGATCGCCCGTTTAATTGAAGGTTTGCCCGATCCCTTACCGATTCTCTCCGTCACCACCGATACCTACACCACGGCCGAACGCGTCCACAATGTGCGAACCACCCTGACCTCGACGGACTACGATAAAATCAACCTCAGTCTGCAGCTTTTTCACAGTAACATCAATCTCGATCGCCTAGAAGCGCAAATTCGCACTTTGCGGACCCAGGGGATTACCCCGAAGATGTTCACCTATAATCTCGTACAACAGGCCAAAGCGCAAAAACGTCACATCGTTTTGGCCGAAGGAACCGAACCGCGCATCCTCCAGGCGGCCACAGTTTTAATCGAACAGGATATCGTCGATTTAACCCTCTTGGGACAACCGGACGAGATTGCAATGGTGATTAAAAAACATGGTATCACTCTCGATCTCGATCGCCTGCAAATTATTAACCCCGTGGCTAGTCCCCATTTTGAAAGCTATGTGCAGATCCTCTACGAAGCGAGAAAAACCAAGGGAATGAATCTCGACATGGCCCGGGATTATGCACAGGATGTCTCCTATTTTGGCACTTTAATGGTGTATCAAGGCGATGCTGATGGTATGGTATCGGGGGCAGTGCATACCACTCAACACACGATTCGGCCTGCACTCCAGATTATCAAAACTAAGCCCGATTGTGCGATCGTCTCCTCGGTCTTTTTTATGTGTCTAGAGGATCGAGTCTTGGTTTATGGGGATTGTGCGGTCAATCCCGACCCCAGCGCCGAGGAATTAGCCGAAATTGCTCTATCTTCTGCCGAAACCGCCCAAAAATTCGGAATTGAGCCGCGAATCGCCCTGCTTTCCTATTCTTCGGGTCAATCAGGCCAGGGAGAAGACGTGGAAAAAGTACGACAAGCGACTAAAATCGCTAGGGAAAAACGCCCCGATTTGAAGCTAGAAGGGCCAATTCAGTACGATGCGGCGGTAGATAGGGAAGTGGCCGCCCAAAAAATGCCGGGATCAGAGGTGGCCGGCCAAGCAACAGTGTTTATTTTTCCTGACCTGAATACAGGTAATAATACTTATAAAGCCGTGCAGCGGGAAACGAAAGCTTTAGCCATCGGTCCAATCCTACAGGGATTGAAAAAACCCGTCAATGATCTCAGTCGCGGTTGTACCGTTCCCGATATTATCAATACGGTGGTGATCACGGCCATTCAATCCCAATCTTTTTGATTTATCAGTTTAAGAGGCGATTCCTAGGGATTGCTAATTCGGGCTAGACTAAATTAAAATAATTAATTAAACCCAATCATTTGTTTATTTATTTATTTATGAGTCAAGCTGCTGCTGCAATCAATACTAAACTAATTGATTCTCTTGCTCCAATTATCCTTTTCTTAACTGACCAAAAACAACAGCTTCTCGATCATAAAATTCAGCATCCAGCACTAGCAGCCAAGGAAATTTAACGTCAATAGGAGGTATTTAAACGCAACATCGATCTAGGAATAGAACAACTCAGGCAGGGTGATTATACTGAATATAAATAATCCTCATTACCTAGTTTATTAGAAACTATTAAGATGCTTGGAAAACAGCGACTTCAAAGATTTTCTATATTATCTTAGTTTCCTGAACTTGGTAAGCAGTGTAACGATGGCTCTTCTAGGTTCTGTGTGATAAGTTTAACTTACAGAGGATCGTTCAATCTTTGTGTCCTCTGTGTCTCTGTGGTTCCTTCCACTTGCTCGCTGGGAAGACTGTATCTTAGAATACATTTTACCCACCAAACCCAAGAGAGCCTAACGATTTACTAACAAGAATTAGAAGTCTTGCAAATGAACCTTATCTTTAAAAACGATTGGCAACTTTTCCACGAATTAGTGATAAAGTGACAAAATAAACAGTAATTTTTTCCTTAACCATAATCTCTCACCAACAATAAAATTATGATGCACAGCTTTATTCCCCCACATCGTTATTTTCCCTATCTTACTTGGACTGATATAGATTCAATGCCAGACAAAGAAAATGTGGTAATTATTCAGCCAATTGGTGCGATCGAACAGCATGGACCTCATCTACCTATTGCCGTTGATGCTGCCATTAGTTTAGGGGTTTTAGGTAAAGCTTTCGAGAAATTAGATACAAACATTGCCGCCTTTGCTTTACCCTGTCTCTACTACGGAAAATCTAACGAACATTGGTCTTTTCCCGGCACAATTACCCTCTCGGCAGCCACCTTATTAATGGTCATTCAAGAGATAGCTGAAAGTCTCTATCGTTCCGGTTTTCGCAAGTTAGTATTAATGAACTCTCACGGTGGACAACCCCAAGTTATGGAAATTGCCGCTAGGGATATCCATCAACAATATCCCGATTTTTTAATATTTCCTTTGTTCACTTGGCGAGTTCCCCACAATGGGGCTGAATTATTCTCGGAATATGAATTAGAATACGGTATTCATGCAGGAGATGTGGAAACTAGCATTATGTTATCATTAATGCCAGAACAGGTAAAAATTGAGCGCGCCGTCCGAGAATATCCCCAAGGTTTGCCAGAAAATAGTTTATTAACTATGGAAGGAAAATTGCCCTTTGCTTGGTTAACTAAAGAATTAACTAAAAGTGGAGTCATGGGGGATGCTACTAATGCAAGTAAACAAAAAGGCGATCGATTATTAGAATCTGTTGCTAACGGTTGGGTACGCGCAATCACTGATGTTTATCAATTCCGTCAACCGAAGTTATCTTAATAGAAAATTAATCAGAACTGTCAATAAGATGTACTGCATTTAAACGGACTATTGGTAATTTTAGTACAAAATTTAAATGCAATAGAGCTTATAGCTTCCTGAAATACACGCATATCGAGTAATCCACATCACGAGGTTGTGGAGGATGATTTTTGACTTTTTTTCCAGATCAAGGAAAATTTTATCATCACTCTTACTAATCTTTATCAAAATAAAAATACCCTCATCCCTGTTAAAGCGAACTATCCTTCCTCCTATATTAATAATTATTTTCAATAATTCCAGTGGACTAATTTTTTCTAGAATGGGGAGAGAAGTAATTACCATCGATCCATGATTCAGAATATTTCGTCCTCTTGGTTGTCTGAGTATTCCTCGGCAGTTGCCGCAGGAATTTGCGCTATTTTAGTCTTTTTTGGTTGGTTATGCCTACACCTTAATCTGATCGGCCTAGCTTTAATCCTACTACCGATCGCCTATGTGGTGGGAGGATACGAGAGTACCCAAGCAGGATTAACGACTTTATTCGAGGAAAAAGAACTGGATGTGGACCTGTTAATGATTGTAGCGGCGTTGGGGGCGGCGATTTTGGGACTCTGGGACAGTAATTACTATCTGATCATCGATGGAGCCATTTTAATCCTAATTTTCGCCATTAGTGGCGCATTAGAACAGATTGCCCTGGCAAAAACCGATCGCAATATTCGTTCTCTCATGGCCATGACTCCCGATACTGCTAGATTAATCACGGGAGACAGCGAAAAAGAGGTTCCTATCAAGCAATTACACATCGGTGATACAGTTTTAGTCAAACCGGGTGAATTAATCCCCATTGATGGCATTATTATGGAGGGAAACAGTCCCATTAATCAAGCGCCAATTACTGGGGAATCGCTTCCCGTGGATAAAACCATCGGTGAAGAAGTCTTTGCGGGAACTCTCAACGGTGCGGGGGTGCTACGTTTAAAGGTGGAAACTCCCCCCGAAAGTCGCTTAATTGAGAGGGTGATTCGTTTGGTAGAAAAAGCGCAAAATGAATCCCCTCCCTCCCAACAGTTTATCGAAGGTTTCGAGCGGGGTTATGCGAAAATTATCGTGATTTTGGGCTTAATTTTCGGGATTTTACCGCCTTTTTTCTGGGGTTGGACCTGGGAAACCACTATCTATCGGGCCTTAATTTTTCTCGTGGTGGCTTCTCCCTGTGCTTTAATGGCCTCAATTATGCCAGCTTTGTTATCGGGTATCGCTAACGGGGCAAAACAGGGGATTTTATTCAAAAATGGCGCAAGATTGGAGATGATCGGCCGCATACGAGCGATCGCTTTTGATAAAACCGGCACTCTCACCCTTGGTAAGTTGCAAGTGGTGGAAATTATCCCTATCCATGCAGTCAGCGAAAATGAGGTGTTAGCGGTGGCTGCATCCCTAGAATCCTGTTCCGAACATCCCATCGGATCCGCTATTACCGCCACAGCGATCGAACGTGGTATAAATTTCTTCAGTGCTAATCAGGTACAAGCGGTATCGGGACGAGGTATAACGGGAAAAATTGCCGATAAGTCGGTATCTGTGGGCAATTTTGCCTATATTCGTGACCATATTACTGATCTTGACCAGAATATTTTAGCTACCCACGAACGTTTACAAAAAGAAGGTAAAACCCTCGTTTGGGTAGTACAAGAGAATCAGATGCTCGGTGCGATCGCTGTGGCCGATACCCTTCGTGACTCGGCAGTTAATCTGGTGGAGAAGCTAAAAAAGATCGGTATCGAACATATCGTTTTAATTACGGGCGATAATCAACAAAGTGCTGATAAAGTCGCTGAAAAACTCGGCATTGAGGAGGTTTACGCTGATTTACTGCCCGAAGATAAGTTAACCGTGATTAAAAATCTGCAAGAAAAATATCACACTGTCGCTATGGTAGGAGATGGCATTAATGACGCGCCCGCTTTAGCTATGGCTAATGTGGGGATTGCCATGGGAAAAGCGGGTAGTGATGTTGCTTTGGAAACGGCCGATATTATCCTTATGTCCGATAATTTAGCCAAAATTCCCAGCGCGATTAACCTTGGTCGTCGTGCCAATCGCATCGTTAAACAGAATATCACTTTCGCCCTCGCATTTATCGGCATATTGCTGATAGCCAATTTTGTTGGTGATATAACTTTACCTCTAGGTGTCATCGGTCATGAAGGATCGACGGTATTAGTGACTCTCAGCGGTTTAAGATTGTTGAATTAAGGATAAAAATACAGGGAACTATGGGCGAAATTCAGGCAATCCGAGGCACAAAAGATATTTTACCGGCGGAGGTCGGTTACTGGCAGTGGTTAGAGGAAACTGCCAGCAAAATTTTAGGAACTGCGCTGTATCAAGAGATACGAACTCCCATTTTTGAACAGACGCAACTTTTTGAACGGGGTATCGGGGAAGCGACGGACGTGGTAGGTAAAGAAATGTACAGTTTCCTCGATCGCGGTCAACGTTCCCTGACTTTGCGACCGGAGGGAACGGCTGGGGTCGTTCGCGCCTACATTGAACACAAATTACAGGCCGCTGGAGGAGTACAAAGACTCTGGTATAAGGGGCCGATGTTTCGTTATGAACGTCCGCAAGCGGGTAGGCAGCGACAGTTTCATCAAATCGGGGTCGAATTGTTGGGAAGTGATGATCCTAGGGCGGATGTGGAAGTAATTACCCTTGCCAGCGAGATGTTAAAAGCTATGGGGCTAGAAAACCTAAAATTAGACCTTAATTCCTTGGGAAATGCCCAAGATAGGCAAAATTATCGTCAGGCCTTGCTAGATTATTTGACTCCCTACAAAGCTGATTTAGACGCAGATTCTCAACAGAGATTAGAAAAAAATCCCCTGCGAATTTTGGATAGTAAGGACGAGAAAACCAAGATTATCTGTGAGAATGCTCCCAGTATTCTTGAACATCTCGGCAGTGATTCTCAAAAGCATTTTGAACGGGTGCAATCTTTACTAACTGATTTGGGAGTTATCTATAATCTTAATCCCTGTTTAGTTCGAGGATTGGACTATTACACCCATACGGCCTTTGAAATTCAGTCCGACGATTTAGGCTCTCAAGCTACGGTTTGCGGTGGTGGTCGTTATGATGGTTTAATAGCTCAATTAGGCGGTCCAGACACACCAGCAGTGGGTTGGGCGATCGGTTTAGAACGTCTGATTATATTATTACAACAAAAGCAATCTTTATCTTTTTTGGTTCCCGATTTTTATCTCGTCTCCAAAGGAGAAAAAGCTGAGTCCCGCAGCGTGGTGTTAGCGCAACAATTACGCGGATTGGGGTTTAGCGTCGAGTTAGACTTGAGTGGCAGCGCTTTCGGGAAACAATTTAAACGGGCCGATCGAGCCAGGGCCGTGGGCTGTATAATTTTGGGGGATGCTGAGGCTGAAAATGGCACGGTACAACTGAAATGGATGGCCACCCAAGAACAAATTAGTCTAACTCAAGCGGATTTATTGACACAAGCAGGGGAATTAAAAGCGCAAATCTCCCGGCACAAATCCTAAGTTTTAGCGTCATGGGGAAACATTAGACCTAGGCTAAGATTATGGAATTTATACTGCAAAAACAAGGGGAAAATCACGGACGCACAATTTCTACTAATTCCCTAGAAATTGTCTCGGGAAACTATCGTCTTTTGGCCCGTCTGGATTCTCCTTTTGCTCATATTGAAGTGCGTATCGATTACGAATCTCCCGAAAGTAGCGAACGATATACCCATTATTATCGATCGGATGCCGGGGGTTGGCTGGAAATTTTTTCCTATCGAGATTTAGGAATAGGTAGCTGGCAAATTCGCTGTTATGGGGATATTTTGTCCGAATTAGGGGGGCAAGGTTGGCAAGAAATGTTAACTTTAATTGTTACTCCTGTTAAGATCAATTATCTGGCTCAATTAGAACAGTTGATTAAAACCGAAATTGAACCTTTCTTAGCACGAGAATCCTCTCCAGAGATGGTAAAATTAGAATTGGCTGATTTAACTAATAATTCTGCCTTTGTTTTTGATTTATGCCTACCAGAGGAAACAATGACTGCTAGGGAAGGGGTAACTCTAGAACTGCCGGAACCTGCTAATATGAAAAAGAGCCTTCAAAGTTTATCTAATCGCAATTCTGCACCCCTACCCCCGAAAATATCCGGTTCTAATTCTCGCCGAAAATCACCGCAACTGCCCCCAATTCCTAAAAATAAATAACCTTATAGTATGTAACGATGAGGTGAGACTGGAACTTAAACCTAAGATTTTTTCAAGAACTTCTGACGAACTCGCGAGATTAATAGGTCTAATTCCGGCAACTTCAATAACATCGCACCGAGGAGGAATAAACCCACTGCTACAGTCGAAGCCAAACCTAACTGTAATAATTGTAGGAAAATATTACCAGCACCGAAAACCTTTTCCCAACCCCAACTAGCACCCCAACTACCAACACCAGAAAGCATTGTAATTACCGTTAATCCCAATAAGGATAAACCCCATTCTCCTAAGGGTAAACCTCCTAAACGACGATTTAAAATCACCGTAAAAATGCCCATAGAAAGGATATTAACCCCCACGGTTGCTAAAACAAGCCCCGGAGTACCAAAAGGTTTATACAAGAGGAAATCCAGCGCACCATTGAGAAAAATATTTACCATACTCACCTTAAAAGGAGTTTCGCCATCACCCAAAGCGTAGAACACTCGTACTAAAACATCGCGACCGAGATAGAAAAACATCCCGAAACCGTAGGCCATTAATACGGGAACCACCTGTTCCGAGGCAGCCAGATTAAAGGCACCCCGTTGATAGATAACCCGCACTACCGGGAAAGCGAGGGCGATAAAGATAGCGGTGAAGGGTAACATGGTTAAAGCCGTCAATAATAAACCCTGACGGATTCTTTGCTTCAATTCTCCCCTATTTTCCGGTTCCGTCAGTCGAGAAAATATCGGCATAAACGGCACGAGAATCATGTTAGACATGATGCCCAAGGGCGTGAGAACGATAAAACTGGCGTAACGCATGGAAGCGGCGGCATTTTCGATAAAAGAAGCGAAAAAGAGGTCAGTATAAACGTTAATATGCAACATTCCCGAAGATAAGGTCGCCGGAATCATCACCCGCAACACCTCCGACACCCCCGGTATCCGCCAATCCCAACGAAATATTAATTTTCCTAAACCTGCCTTGACTTGTGCGCCCACTTGTGCTAACCATTGCCAGAGCGCCCCAACGAGAGTACCGCCGGCGAGGACAAAACCCCCCAGTTGCACATATTGCGGCTGATCAATGCGATCGCCAACAAACCAGGCCAGCAAACCCACCCCGATAATCACCGCCACACTGGAAAAAAGCGGACTGAGACTCGGTAGCCAGTATTGATCCGCTGCGTTGAGAGTACCGAAACCGATGCCGATTAAACCGGCTAAAACCGCCATGGGGGCCATAATTTGCAGTTGTTGAATGGCCATGCTGCGGGTGGCGGCATCTAAACCGGGAGCGAGAACATCAATAAAAATATTGGCAAAAACGATTAAAAAGACGGTGACAGCTAATAAAATCGCACTGACTAGGGTGGTAATAGTCTCGACAATCGGTGCGGACTCGGATTTATCTCTTTTGGCCAAAACACTGACCAAAGCGCTGTGAAAGGGGCCGTTAATACCACCGAGGAGAATTAACAGAAAACCGGGGATAACGTAGGCAAAAGCGTAGGCGTTCACCACTGGCCCGACACCGTAGGCAGCGGCGATTACCTGTTCGCGGACTAAACCAAAAACCTTACTGATTAAGGTGGCAACGGCGACAATTCCGGCAATACCGGCTAAGGAACGGGTAGCTTTCTTAGTAATGATGACACCTCGAAAGAAAACAACTGCATTGATCGATTCTACCCGTTTCTGTGTTCCCGTAGAAAAGCGCTCTCTAGTTGGCAAATTTAATTTGACTGGAGTGTATAACACCCATTTCCCCACAGACATTCGTATAATACCAAGAGCCAACCGAACCATAAATATTGATGGTTCTACGTTCTCTGACTGAACAGATGATATTGCCATTGGGGGATGTTCTCACATTTGATGGTGGAGAAAATACTATTGCTGTGGCGATTCTTGATGTGGATTGAGAACTATTGAATCTGTAACTACACACCACCTCTAGCATTGTTTGAGTCGCCTGAGAGCGGGGACGATGAATTTGTCTTTCGGGAAAAGTCGTCCAAGTTCCATTATCACAATTAGCTTGGCTAACCAGTCGTTGATTTCCTAAATAATAAACAAAGTCAACACTACGGGAACTAGCCGGAACAATCGAACATAAATCGATGTTAATGCTTTTTCCCGTCACAGCAGTTCCAGCAAAATAATTACAAGTCTGAGCCAAAACTAGATTAGGTTTTGCCCAGGAAGTACCGACTATCATTGTTAAAGATAGACTAGAAATCAAAAGAATTTTTTTCATGGTTGATTTGACATTTTCTGGAGGCTTTTTCTGAGATTATTTTATACTCAATTGAATTGCGGCTAGAACCTGATGGCGACAAAATATTAGTATTTTTTATCTAATTCTCTGTTCCCACAGAAAAGCGATCGCTAGTTTTCAAATTTAATTTGACTGGAATGTATAACACCCATTTCTCCACAGACATCCTTATCATACCAAGAGCCAACCGAACCATAAATATTGATGGTTCTACTCTAATCACCCGTTCAGGAAAACTTAACAATGCCCACCAGCGATCGCACTGGATAAAAGTGTTTCTCATGCGATCGCCAAAGGTTTAAGGATGCGAGGGATTGATGTTTCAATATCTCTTGAATAGATATTATTAATTGAAGCTTTCGATAAAAGAACGCATATAATAGGTCAATAAAAATAAAAAGGTGCGTTAATTGCACCCTACGGGATTGGCGATCGCTCTGAAAGTCCTTATCGGTCTGATTGGGGTGCGACAATGATCGCCACAATTTCCGACTAGAATAAAGAACCAGCAACTCTCAATGATTACGAATTTCACTGAATGCCAACGGTCATTAGAATTGGACATTTTCGGTTTCACTTCTATTCTGATGAAGGTTCCGAACCGCCACCTATTCATGTACGTTCTCCTGATGGTGAATGTAAATTTTGGCTTGAACCGATAATCATTTTAGCTTCCAATCGTGGTATTCCTTCCCATGAGCTACGAGAAGTAGAGAGGCTAGTTTATAAAAATCAAGACCTTTTAAGGAGTGCTTATCGTGATTTCCACAAACATTAATCCTATAATGACTGTTGAGCCTGTCGCCATTCGAGCCTGGGCAGAAGAACGCATGATATACGTTGAACTCAGTGATGGACGTATTATCGGTTTTCCTGGCGATCGCTTCCGTATTTTGAAACAAGCAACGAATGAGCAATTGGCTGCGGTTAAGGTTGAAGTAAATGGCTATGCTCTACGGTGGGAAGAATTAGATGAGGATATTACCGTTCCTGGGATTGTCGCTGGTCATTTTCAGTTACCGCCTTTCTAATCTGTTTTGATAGTTCAACCAATTGTAGGATGGGTTGGCGTAGGCGATCGCAGTTTTAAAGTTTAATTAACAACAAGATAGCGATCGCACTAACCTCAGACAAGATCGGCGATCGCCCTCAAGAATTGCACTAAAGTTTATCTCGGTATTCTTCAAGTAGGGCTAAAATATCTGCTAGTTGGTTTCTGTGGAAGTTGTTGGGGTTAAGTTGGAATCGGATGATTGCAGTACGGTATCGAGTTTCGATTCGAGTTCGGCGAGTTTCTCGTTCTGTTTTTTCAAGTCGGACAAGCCCCCGTAGGATTTGATCCAATGTAACAAGGCTGAAAGTAATCCCTGCGAAGAGAAGTCCGAACCATTGGGGGATGATAATTTGTTCGTTGCCGAGTTGGATTGAGTCATAGTTGAGGATTATTCCTGTTAAAAAGACGAATAGGGTGGTAAGGATACCGATAAAGGTCTGAAAATCAGGCATTAGATTTTTTTTGACTTAATTTCATTTTAGCATTGAGTTTTCAAGGCAAATTGTTTTGAAAAACGCCCCTTATCAACCATCAACAATCAAACCGCGACCGCAAAATTTAGAAAATTTTGCAATACTAAAAAATACTTGCCTTAGTCATCAACGTTTTTGACGGGTTACACTATGCTAAACCATACTAGGCGATCAGCGATCGCACTGAGAAGTGTTACAACTGCTTCACTCATAGCTTTAACTGATAGCTCGTAGACTATTTTCTATCCATTGGGGTAACATAGCGATCGCAGTTGACAAGGCTAAAGCGATCGCACTAGATAAAAGGGTTTCTAATGCGATCCCCAAAGGTTTAAGGATGTGAGGGATTGATGTTACAATATCTTCAGAGAAAGGGTTAATAGGGGCTTCTGATCAGGAATAGTTAGCTTATGCTTTATTGCAAAGCCGAGTTATTTTCACTTTCGATGATGGCGACCGCTGATGCTTCTACGCTCTGTGCTAACATCTCCAATATTATAGGTGCTTTTGCTTTATGAAAAATCAGTTATTAAAATTAGCTTTTGAAGTAGAAATTGAAGAAGGGGAGCAACTCAATCTTCCCAGTTCTATTGTGCAAGGAATTGGTAAAGGGAAGTGGGTGATTACTATTCAGCCCAAAACGTTGGTTAGCGATCGCCTTCATTCTTCATTCCTGAATAGTTATGCCCCAGAAGACGAAGGTTTATATGACGATTATTAAAGGAGGTGAGTTCTGGGTTGCCAAAATTCTATTTACTGATGGTACATCATCAAAAAAAAGACCTGTGTTGATTCTTTGGGTTGACGGAGATGACGTTATTGTAACGGCTGTAACCTCAGCAATGCCCCGAACACAAACATATATATTATTAAAAGATTGGGTCAATAGTGATTTGAGGGTTCCCTCCACTGTACGTTTATCCCGTCTTGATTGCTTGGAAAAAAACTTACTGCTTGCTAAATTGGGAAGGATTTCAAACGAAGATGCTGTCTATCTACTTAGAGCTTGGGACGATTATATTAAACCTCAATTTTAGGCGATCATCGCAATTTGGATTTAAGTGTTTTGAAAAGGGGCTCTTCTGGTTTTTGTGTGGAAACGAGGTCTATACTGATAGAATATCCGCAAAATAGTCCTAAAAGTCTTGCCCAGTAAGCATTTCACGATTCCATAAGCAAAAATTATCACACAAAGTCGAGAAGAGCCTTAAGGGAATGGGTTAAAAGTTGTGGCTATTAAAAATCATTTAGAGTAACACGCCGATCGCCGCTTCATTTATCCCTAATTTACTTAAACCTATGCAGATGTCTTCAGGGGGACGAGGGGGAGTTGATTGATAATAAATTCACCGAGTTGCACTTTTTTGCTGGCATTATCAATGTCTAAACCGACTAGGTTCCCTAATTCATCGTAATCGGCAACGACTCCTTCTGAAATTTCTTGGCTATCAACACTGGATTTGTCTGCAAAGTGGATATAAAGGGAGTCTGTTTCTGGGTAGTAGTTAATCTTCATGGTCTAAAGCTCCGGTCTGGAAAGGCGTTGTGGATAGTCAGCTTATCTTCTAGGGTAATGACTCTCAGGTATCGATCGCCAAATTCTTTTATCTGCGCCCAAAAGCGAAAACGATTATCTTCTTGAGGTTCACAGCGAATAAGGTTTTCGATAACGTAAATACACCATTCTTTTTTGAGGTAAGGGCGTTTTGTTAAAACATCATTTTCAAAAAGGGAAGTGGGTGATCACCATTCAGCCCAAAACGTTGGTTAGCGATCGCCTTCATTCTTCATTCCTGAATAGTTATGCCCCAGAAGACGAAGGTTTATATGACGATTATTAAAGGCGGAGCCAATCTTTCAGCCCGTTTTCAATTAATTTCATCTGTGATTCCGATAGCATTCCAAGCTTTTTCACAAAATAGGGTGGAGGAACGGTTACAAAACCCTGAAGTAGGAAGGCACCTTTTCTTTTCAGAAAGGGAAGGTCGATCTGAATCTCATATTGGGAGCCTCTGATACTAGTTGTATGAGGAATCACACCAATCAAAGCTCGATCCTCATCTCCATAAGGTTCACTCACAACAAGAGCGGGGCGTACTTTTGCTGCTATCCCAAAATCAATCAACCAAACTTCGCTACGAACTGGCTTCGGATTCCCCATCTGCTTCCTCCTCTGCATCTAGACGAGCAAACGATTGAGCGGCAAAAAGAACTGCATCATCATTACTCCAATCACCATAGTCTCCAGTCGGACTCAGGCTGGCTGAAAGGAACTCAGATTTTTCTCTAGCTGAAAGTTTTTTGAACTGTCTAAGAAGTGTTACAACGGCTTCACTCATGGCTTCAACTGATCGCTTGTAGATTACTTTCTATCCATTAGGTTAGCACAGCGATCGCTCTTTCAAAAACCAAAATGATCGCAATTTTAAAGTTTAATTAACAAGAAGATAGCGATCGCTCTGGATGAAAGTGTTTGTAATGCGATCGCACTAAATACCACCTTCTAGCTCTTCTACATCATTTAACGTCAGAGGTGCTTGGGAACTGTGGCGAACATACAACACATAAACAGTATCATCTCGATACCAGCGATAGGCTTGTTCAATCTGAGCTTCTGCAATTGGGGTAATTTCAACCTGAAATGTCATACTTTTGTTGCATTTCCTGAACGAAATCTTCAATTGGGCGAGTTTGACCCGCGTTTAGTTCCTCAAAGCCTTGTTGAATCCCCTTGATTGTTTCCAATTGTTCTAATAGTTGGTGTAGTTTGGCAGAATTGATTTTGTCAGGATCGAGAAAGGTGACGAGAACCTGGGTGCGATCGCCAATATCTTGCGGTGGTTCGGTGAAGCGGACTTGTCCATCCTGATAAATGCCTTCGATGGTTTTTAGCATAGTTTGCTGTTTGGTTGGTTTCTTTTTTAATTTTATCAGCTAATTTCAACGGGCTGGATAGGCCATTAATTCGAGATGAACGAGATTATGCTTTACACGGTGATGATATTCGTTATTATCCTATGCGGTAGGGGTTTTATTTAAAATCCCAAGATTGCCCTGTTTTTCCGTATCTCTGGACTTCCCCCATACATAAATACTAGAAAATTAACAAAACCCTTACTGCAGGTCGCTTCTAAGAAAAAATTGAAAAGAGTCTACTGGGTACATTTTTCACTTGAAAATGGCTGTACCGTTGACTGTATCTGGAGTAGAGCGATTCCGTAGAGTTGGCTGTATAGTGATCGCTAACCTGATTTTAACAGATAGTGTCATT
>SFBI01000113.1 GCA_007095845.1 Microcystis aeruginosa Ma_MB_S_20031200_S102 | reverse complement strand
ATCGATCACTTTTTTTCTCAAGTCTAGGCTATAAGACATTTTTCTGTATGGATTGCTCGTTTCTCTTTATTTTACCTTATTTTTCCCTCGTCTCACACTTATTTGAAATGACTATATTTTGCTGAAGAAACTATCAGTATAGACCTCGTTTCCATACAGAAACCAGAAGAGCCAGTTTAACTTACAGAGGATCGATCAATCTTTTTGTCCTCTGTGTCTCTGTGGTTCCTTGCACTCACTCGCCAGGAAGAATGTATTTTAGAATACATTTCACTCACCGAACCCAAGAGAGCCGAATTTTCGGCAACTCTATAACTTAGCTTCTAGGTGTGTCCGTACTGGCTATAGCTAAAAGTCTTATAGAACCTGAGTTAAAGTTATGTAATTATAATTCCTGTGGGTGGCATTTTTAGTCCCAAAAACATTCCCCCCGGCAGAACCGAGGGGAAAGTGGGGAAAAACTGCTAATCTAGCAGTTTAAGGCTAAGTCTTGGGATTCTTTTTTCAAGAGATTAACGAGGGTTTCGTCACCACTCTCTTGAGCGATTTGTAAACGACGTTCCAGACGATGACGAATATTGTTCAGATGGATGCTAGAAAGGGTTTCCTCTTGGACAACAACAGGGGGTTTGACAACGGGCAACGGACAAATGTTTGGGGTGACTTGTCCAGCAAGATGAGGACGAGTGCTGTAGGCAACTCCACGATACTGACGATGCAGTTTCGGCTCTAATTGGATCATATGACGAGGATAATGGTGATTCCAGTCCTGACCTCGGTATTTACCCCCGATATCTCCGGTTTTCATCTCCAAGGGGAGCGAATCCCTTTCGTACTTAACTCCTCGATAGGCTAACGTCATATCACTGACTCCCTGCAATGCTTTCAATTGACTTTAATCTCTCTTGTCGTCTCTATTTAGGGACAGCAAGTCAGAAGACTTTATTTCTTATTCTGTATCTATTTTTACATTTCGTTAGGGAAATTGAAAAAACTTTATAAAAATTTAATATTGTCTAGGTGACGATCGTATCATTTTCCGGCTGAGTTTGGTTGCCCACCAAAGGAACCTCTAGGGGTTTGAAGACTAATTGGGGTTGTTCATGCTCAGGGATGAGACGAATTTGAATTTGCGGGCCAGAGGCGGCTAAACGAACCACCATACCATCAACGATGACAGTTTTCTCGATCGGTTTGCCATTGAGAAACGTCCCATTTGTCCCTAAATTTTCCAATTCCCAATGACCGCGATCATTCTGGCGGATTTCTAAGTGCCGCCTCGAAACCACAGCACTATAAAGAACTACATGATTATCCAGCGCCCTGCCAATGAGAATAGTTGATTGGTCATTGTCAAATTGCCAATGTTGTAAGGGCGTGGCTTGATTGGGATGTAAAAGAGTTAAAGTGATCACGGTAACTATTGGCGGCACGATAGGGGTGGTGAACAGGGTAAATCTTATTTGCTCTCAAGATTTATCTTGACATTAAGTCTTTAATCCTAGCAATGAAAATCTCTAGTTACTCGACTGAGCCTTTCTCCTCTATTGTCTCACACTTTCCCGTTCCCTCTGAACCGACCTCGCCCCAAAAATCTAACCCCTTCGCTCTAGTATTAATAAAACTAATGGGAGATGACTTCCACATTTTGACCAATTTTTAACCTCTTCAGGGATAAGATAGTGCTTATGCCACCTAAACATTGATCTATGAGCGGCTTTATTATCAAAATAATCTTGATATCGGCTTTGATTTCCCTGGGAATTAAATATCTAGCCCCTTTATTATCGATCGCTCCCAGTCCTCTTAACACTTTAATTCTGGTTTTTGCTCCTTTTCTGCTCACGGTTTTTGCCCTCTGGAGACGGACAACAACTGATTAGAAATTTTTCTCCTTGTTCATCATGACTTTTGGCAGCAGCCTCGGTTTAGTCCTGTTAGTCTTTTGTCTGTTGATTCTCTGGCAGATTCGACAGATTCTCTTATTATCATTGATGGCGATTCTTCTGGCTCAGATTTTAAATTTGGCTGTGACTTGGTGGCAGCGTCATCACCTCAAGCGTTCCCACGCCCTAATTATCACGCTTTTAAGCTTTTTTATTGGTATTATCGGTATTTTTGTGGGGATTATACCCGCTTTAGTCCAACAATTTCGCCAATTATTTAGTTTACTTCCCCAAGCTATAGAAAGACTCTGGGGACAAGTCCATAGTTTTGAGGATTATCTCGATCCTAGTCTGGCCAGTGTCTTCCCGGACTTTAAAACGCTGCTGGCTCAATTACAACCCCTAATTAACCAAATTGCTGGCCGGGGTTTGAGCATTTTTTACGGTACTTTCGGCATTATCCTCAGCTTACTGCTAATTGTTGCCCTGAGCTTGATGATTCTCGCCGATCCTGCCGCTTACCACCGTTGTTTTCTGCGTTTATTTCCCGCTTTCTACCGTCCTAGAGTACGATCGATACTAGAACAGTGCGATCAAGATTTAAAAGCTTGGCTAAAAGGAATTTTTTGTCATATGTTGATTATGACCTTGGGCAGTTGTCTAGGTCTATCCTTGATCGGCATTCCCCTCGCTTTTTCCCAATCTATTCTGGCAGGATTTCTCACCTTTATCCCCAACCTCGGGCCGGTTTTAAGCACGATTTTACCCTTTTCCATCGCTCTTCTGGAAGCTCCCTGGCAACCCTGGGCAGTTTTACTACTCTACAGCAGTATTTATCTGTTAATTCAATATTTCGACCATCATCCACCGTTGCCCATTTTAACAGTGCGGTCGCTCAAGCTCCTACCCGCTTTTACCCTGTTGGCCCAGTTGTTTTTCGCCTCGATTTTTGGCTTTTTAGGGCTATTTCTGGCGGTTCCCCTGACTCTTATCGGTCGCATTTGGCTAAAGGAAGCTTTGATCGAGGATATTCTCAATCATTGGCGCATCGGGGATAAGAAATTTTAAACTGGGGATCTAGGATTCGAACCTAGGAAATGGCGGGACCAAAACCCGCTGCCTTACCGCTTGGCTAATCCCCATTGGACAGACCTTTTTAATATTAGCATTTATCTCCCCGGTTTTGTCAAGAAGTTGATAAAAATTTTTTGCTTAGGGATTGAGAGATGCTATAAAAAAGGGAATAGAGGGATTAAGGAGAAAAATCTATGGATAATACCGCACAAAACTGGTACATTGTCCAGGAAAATACGGGAATTTGTCAGATTATAGCCCTAGAAAACGGAAAAACCCCAGTTAATGGTCAATACTGGGGTCCTTTTGCCGAGCGGGGAGAAGCGATCGCCCGTCGGGTGGGTTTAATTCGAGCGGGCAAATGTCAACCTATTGTTTAGCGGTATTGGTGGGCGTTTTCTTGCCTTCAGTGATTTCTTTTTCCAAGATTTCAAAAGCTTTCTTGAATTGAGGATCCTGGAAGGTTCCCACCCGATCCCGTTCCTGTTGAAGATTTTTGCGCTCTTCCTCGCTTAGTTCCGACTCCACATCCGGATGAATACCATCTTTATTGATGTCGCGTCCGTCGGGGGTAAGATACTTGGCAATTGTCACCGCTAATCCGGAACCGTCACTAAGACTGCGTACCGATTGCACTAATCCCTTACCAAAGGTTTTCGTACCGACAATAACCGCCCGCTCATGATCCTGTAAAGCTCCGGAGAGAATTTCACTGGCACTAGCGGAACCACCATCGACGAGAACAACTAGGGGTTTATTAGTCAAAGCTTGATTGTTGGCCCGTTGACGTTCCGTCACCCCTTTGCGATCAACCGTAGAGACAATTAAACCATCGGGTATCCACATCCGAGCGATTTCGATGCTGGCGTAGAGTAAACCGCCGGGGTTAGAACGCAGATCGAGAATATAACCCTTCACCTGTTCAGCTTCCAATTCGCGAATCGCTTGACTCATATCGCCACTAGCTTGGGCGCTAAATTGATTGAGACGGATATAACCGACTTTACCGATCGGGGTGTTTTCCGTGTGGGAGCGCACTGGGTGAATTTCAATTTTCGCCCGGGTAAGAGTCAATTCTTTCTTCTCCTCACCCCGTTGAATGGTGATCTTAACACTTGTCCCCACTTTGCCGCGGATCATGCTCACCGCTTGCTCGAGTTCCATACCTTCGGTAGATTTACCATCGATAGAGATAATCACATCTTTGGGCAGCACACCAGCTTTAGAAGCGGGAGTGTCTTCAATGGGTGAAACCACGACTAACTGCTTGGTTGTCTCATCTTTGGTCAGTTGAATCCCTACCCCGGTCAATTCTCCCGATGTATCGATCTTCATATTGTTAAACTCTTTGGGATCCATAAAACGGGTATAGGGATCATTGAGAGTTTTCAACATCTCGCGGATAGCGGTGTATGCTTCCTCTTGATTTTTGTAGGAACGATTTAAATACTGATTGCGGATGGCGTTCCAGTCCGATTGATTAAAAGTGCCATCTAAATAAGTGCGGTTGATGATCTGCCAAACCTCATCAACGGTTTCCTTGGGACTTTCCTGAAAAAAAGCTTGACTTTGGGAGAGACGGAATCCCGCCCCCGTGACGGCGACGGTAGACAGGACCACTGCTGTAGCACCGAGAACAAGTCCGCGTTTGTTGATAACCATAGGTAATTTTCGGATAAATTAGGCTGTTCTTGCCGGAACGCTCTTTCTGGCTGACCGTCGAAATATCTTGGCAAAAAGGAGCGTTTAGGTTTACTGGAGACAGACAAAAGAACGCCTGTAGACTACTACTGTTATAACATTTATTATCTCTTTCTTTGTCAAACTGATTACTTGAGTAGCGATCGAGTTGTCAGCAGCCCACCTCGCGACCTAAGATAACAGCAAAACTGTCCCGGATTTCCCCTATGAGCGATCAAATTCTTTCATCCCTCTCCCTGGAACAAAAACGACAAACCCTGCGCCACCAAAGGCGATCAAAGGTATGGCAAGCTCTAGGTCGCTTTCTGGTGGTTAGTGGTTTAGCGACGGGATTAGCTTGGGGGATGACTTCACCCTATTGGACAATTACCAAGGCCGGACAGGTGGAAATCGCAGGCACGGAATTAATGTCCCCCGAGTCGATTCGCGCTTGGCTGAAATTAAGCTATCCTCTATCTCTCTGGGAATTACCTACCCATCAATTGCGAGAAAAATTAGCGGCTATTCCCGCTATTGCCGACGTTAAGATCGAGCGGCAATTATTACCCCCGAAAGTGATTGTTTCTATTCAAGAAAGAAAACCTGTTGCCCGTTGGCGTTCCCATCAACAGCAAGGCTTTTTAGATGCCACCGGAACGATAATTCCTCAAAACTATTATGGTCGAACTCTGACTAAAACCCAATTACCTAGCCTAGAAGTGCTTGGTTACGACCGACAATATCAACAACAGTGGCAAAAAATTTATCCCTTAATTGATAACTTATCGATTAAAGTTATCGCCATCGATTGGCGCAATCCTAGTAATCTTGTACTAAAAACTGAGCTAGGACAGGTCTATTTAGGTTTTTATAAAGATAGATTGCCCGAAAAATTAACCGCTCTCGTACAATCACGGCCATTGTCATCCAAGATACCTCTAGCGCGAATTCTCTACATTGACCTAAGCAATCCCGATGCTCCCACTGTACAGTTAAAACCGCAGCCAGCCCCTAGGGTTGCCAAAGTAACGGCAACTGGTAGGGATTAACTGGAATTGATCAGTAAATAAATGTAATTATTCCCTTTAGCTATTGGCAAAAAAACCAAATTATGATTTTATGAACAAGAAACTGATACTGTAGATACTGGAACCAACATAATATTAGTGATAGTGTTAACAGTGCCTCTCTGATTAATCAAATCAATAACAGAATCTTGTACTAAGAGTGTTCCAATTCCAATGACATCGATTAATGAAATTGTTTCCATCTACCCTAATCCGAACAGTAACGATTATGCCAGTTCAGCGATGAGCGAAGATAATCATTACTCCCAGAATAATACTGGTGTATTACTTACTCATCCCCATGAATCACAGATGACACCCCGAGAAGAAAGTCGTAGTAATCGCATCGTGCCGAGCAATGTCGCCAAGATCAAGGTGATCGGGGTCGGCGGTGGGGGCTGTAACGCCGTTAACCGCATGATCGCCAGCGGCGTAACTGGAATCGAATTTTGGGCAATTAACACCGATGCCCAAGCCCTGGCCCACTCCTCCGCCCCCCAGAGGTTACAAATCGGGACAAAACTAACCCGCGGTCTAGGGGCAGGGGGTAATCCGGCGATCGGACAAAAAGCGGCAGAAGAATCTCGGGATGAAATCGCCCAGGCATTGGAAGGAACCGATCTAGTCTTTATTACCGCCGGCATGGGGGGCGGCACGGGAACAGGGGCTGCTCCAATTGTGGCCGAAATTGCCAAAGAAATCGGCTGTTTGACCGTGGGCGTTGTCACTCGTCCCTTTACCTTCGAGGGTCGTCGTCGCACTAATCAGGCCGATGAGGGGGTGGGGGGTTTACAAAGTCGGGTCGATACCCTGATTATTATCCCCAATAACCAGTTATTACAGGTAATACCCGCCGAAACTCCCCTACAGGAGGCTTTTCGCGTCGCTGATGATGTGCTGCGGCAAGGGGTACAGGGTATCTCGGATATTATCACTATCCCCGGTCTGGTGAATGTGGATTTCGCCGATGTGCGGGCAGTAATGGCCGATGCGGGTTCGGCCTTAATGGGCATCGGCATCGGTTCGGGAAAATCTCGGGCTAAGGAAGGGGCGGTCGCCGCTATTTCCTCACCGTTACTGGAATCCTCGATCGAAGGGGCCAAAGGTGTGGTCTTTAACATTACCGGTGGTCAAGATCTAACCCTACACGAAGTCAATGCCGCCGCCGAAATTATCTATGAAGTGGTGGATCCCAACGCTAATATCATCTTTGGGGCAGTAATTGACGAGAAAATGCAGGGAGAAGTCAGAATTACCGTCATTGCCACCGGTTTTTCTGGGGAATCCCCCTCTCGTCCCACCAGTAACAAAGTGGTGATTAATACCCCCGCACCCAGTCCGGCACCCACTCCCGAACCACCAAAACCGCCTGGATTAGATATACCGGACTTCTTGCAACGTCGTCGTCCTTTTGATCGCTAACATCCTATGACTGCCATTGCTCTCACCATCGCTGGTTCCGATAGTGGTGGCGGCGCGGGAATTCAAGCTGATTTGAAAACCTTCGCCTTCCACCGAGTTCACGGCACCAGCGCCCTTACCTGCGTTACCGCCCAAAATACCCTAGGAGTCGAGCGCATCGAGTCCTTGAGTCCGGAAATGGTAACGGCCCAAATCGATGCCGTGGTCGGAGATCTGTCTGTGTCAGCGGTCAAGACGGGAATGCTGTTCAGCAGCGAGATTATCGAAGCGGTGGCCGAGGCGATCGAGCGCTGGCGTTTGACCAGTTTAGTGGTGGATCCGGTTATGGTTTCCCGGGTAGGAGCCAAATTAATTGATGATCGGGCTGTAGATAGTCTTTTTGATAGTTTAATTCCTCTGGCTTCGATTATTACCCCCAATCGTTACGAAGCGCAGCTTTTAAGTGGCATCGAGATCAATGATTTTGAGACGATGAAAGCGGCCGCCGAAATTATTTTCCAGAAGTCGGCCACACCAGTATTAGTGAAAGGCGGAGGTATGAAAGGCCGGCTGCGTGGGGTTGATATCTACTTTGATGGGGAGGAATGGCAAACTTTTAAGACTAGAAGCGTCGAAACCAATAACACTCACGGGACTGGTTGTACCCTGTCGGCGGCGATCGCAGCTAACCTCGCTTTGGGTGATGAACTGAAAATAGCGGTGAAAAAAGCTAAGGATTACGTTACTAACGCCCTCGATCATTCCCTCGCTATCGGTCAAGGAACAGGTCTGGTGGGTCATTTTTACCCCTTAAAAGCCCTAAATTAGTCACTTCATGACCACTACGTCGCGTATTTCCCCCCAAGTACCCCAGAGTTGCACCGGTCGCCCCTCGGTTCCCCTCTCGGTCTATCGAGAATTAGTCAAGGAATTGCAGACTACCCAAGCACGGGTGGAATTTCTACAATCACAAAACCAGCGACTTGTCAAGAGTAATCGGCAATTACGTCAGGAAATCGAGACAGTAGTTGCTCAGGGAAGACGATTAGAAAAAGTGGTACAGGGTTTCGAGAGAAATCCTATCGAGGAACCCTCCTTCCTGATCCCAGTTCGTCCTCGTCTGGTTACACCCTCTTCTCCTTCGCTGCGGGTTAAGGAAGAAGTCTCAGTCACCCCTCCTATCAGCGTCACTGCTTCAAGACAGCAATTACCTAAAAATATTTGGTTAGTGGTCGGGTTAATTATTCTCGTGGTTCTTACCTCTGGTTTTGGGGCTTTTTGGCTGGTTTCTGCCTCTAGAAATGCGGGTTCGACCGACTGATTCACTTTCATCGGGGCATTTTCAAATCAATTTTTTGCCAGATATGATAGAACCATCGTCAGCGACCGCGAGTATAGGCTACATATCAGGAGAGGCAATAGGGGCAAAAGGTGCAATAAGTACCTAAGCAAAATTAATTACACATATCTAACCCCGCTCTTGCCTCTTGCCTATCTTCACTAGGAAATTAATTTTGCACGACTACTTAGAGTATTTTTTAGGGAGAATGACCGATTGAAAACTGTTTTTTCGGGGATTTTAGTCCTATTTTTCTTTTTTTCGACCGTGCAGGTCTCTTTTGCTCAAGAATCGAGACGACTGGAGACTTATCTCCCAGATCTCAGTGGTTTAGCTTGGGTAGAAGCAGATATTTTTCTAGGGGTTCACGATGCCAAAAATAAGGGCAAAAAAAGTGATCCATCTCAACCAAGGCTGAGTCTTTTACAGCTGCCTACCCAGGAAAAACCGCTATTATGGCAGGTTTTAAGGGTAGATTGGCCAAATCCAGAGGGATTGAGCAACGATCTCGAAAGTATTACTCATATCCCAGAAACTAATTTATTTCTGTTGGCTGAAAGTGGCGAGAAAAAACCTTTTCAAAGACTATTTTTAGCAGCATACAGCCAGCAAAAAGTCAAGATAGTTGAGCAAATAAACTGGCCGATTGCAGTGGAAAATGTAGAGGCGATCGCTGTTAGTCGGCAAGGCGATCGTTATCTATTTATCTACGCAGAACGGGCCGATAGTCAAGATAGTACAAAGATTCGCTGGACGGATATCTCCTTTAATCCCTTAAAATTCGGGGAATTTCAGTCGGTAACTTTTCGGAGTCCTTTTGGTAGTGGTAAAAGTATTCGCCTCATCTCCGATTTAGCCGTAGATAAGCAAGGTAATATCTACATAGCTTCCGCTTACGATCCAGATAATGCGGGGGTGTTTAGAAGTGCTGTTTATCGTATTGGTCAAGTTACAGCTGATAATCACCTAATTCTTGCCCCTAATCCCCAAAAAATTGCAGAAATCGACGGTTCCAAAGTGGAGGCGCTGACCACCAGAGAATCTCCTAGAGGTAGAATAGAAGTCTTTATCGGTACAGATGACGAGAATTATGGCGGTTTTCTGCGACCTTTGCTCTTAGATAATTAGCTATCCGTCGTCAGGAGATAGGAGATGGGAGTCAGGAGTCGGTCGTCAGGAGATTATAGTCATTTCAAATAAGTGTGAGACGAGGGAAAAATAAGGTAAAATAAAGAGAAACGAGCAATCCATACAGAAAAATGTCTTATAGCCTAGACTTGAGAAAAAAAGTGATCGATT
>SFBI01000112.1 GCA_007095845.1 Microcystis aeruginosa Ma_MB_S_20031200_S102 | reverse complement strand
GTCGATTAAGAAATGTTACAAATTACATGGGTACATGAAGAAAAGTTAAGGGGTGTATCCATTGATAGATAAGGGTTTTCGGCTATTATGGTATATATGTATGGGGGAAGTTCAGTTATGTTGCACAGATAGCCCAAGATGAGCAATTATGCCAAGATACAAGAATACAAGTTCATCAAAATAATTTTTTTGACTGTGATTAGAATGCTCTAACTCAAGCCTGGAAAGAGAATATTTTATTCTTGGGGAATCTACCTTGGATAACAAACTCAAAACAGGGATTGATTAATGGTAGCAATTTACCGCAAAAAAGTAACTTTCAAGGTTATCATGGTTTAGATGCTATCACAGGAAAAAGTAACTTTGATATTTCAGAATGGATGTTAATTAAATTGATTGAATGTCTTAATCATCGTTCAGCTTATCTGGCAATTATCTGCAAAACAGCCGTTTCTAGAAAAATTTTGAACTATATTTATAATCAGAAAATTAATCTCATCTATTCGGCAATTTATTCGATAAACACTCAAAAATATTTTCAAGCTAATGTAGATGCTTGTCTCCTATTTTGTCAATTTGATTCTCAATCAGAAAATTACTTTTGTGATGTTTTCAAGAGTTTTGAGGAAAGGGAGTTTCAGCGTATTGGTTATCAAAATGATATTCTAGTCAGAGATTTAAATACTTTTATCAGACTAGAGAAGTTATATCATCGGCATCCTCTAATAGAAAAATGGCGTTCAGGTATTAAACATGATTGCTCAAAAGTCATGGAATTGCAGTTAGTTAATGGAATTTTTGTCAATGGTTTAAAGGAAATCGTTGATATTGAAACCACCTATCTTTATCCTCTTCTTAAAGGTTCAGATGTGGCACAAAATCGCCTAGAAATTATCAATAAATACGTTTTAGTAACTCAGAAGTTTATTGGTGAATCTACAGAAAATATGCGAGATATAGCGCCAAAAACTTGGCAGTATCTAGTTAATCATGTAGATTACTTTGGGAATAGAAAAAGCAAAATCTATCAAAATCAACCAGATTTTTCTATATTCGCCGTTGGTTCTTACACTTTCTCTCCTTTTAAAATTGCCATTTCTGGACTTTATAAGAAACTTAATTTTCAACTTATATCACCCTATCAAAATCAACCAGTTATTTTCGATGATACTGTTTACTTCTTAAGTTTTGATGATTTAGATACTGCTCAGAAAACACTACAGCTTCTCAATTCTTCCCCAGCGATGGAATTTTATTTATCTCTGATATTCTGGGATGAAAAAAGACCAATAAAAACCCGTATTTTAAATAGTTTGAATTTATCAGAATTAGGGTGTATTACTAACGCTAACGCAGCTAAGTAACGCACCTTACGGGATATTTTATGATAATTTTTTCATCTCCTCGATAATTGCCATTGTCTCGACGCTAACGGTACACCCACCGGTTAATAAGTCAACCACTTGCTCTTTATACTTTACAAAATGATAGGTATTAAATTTCTCGGCGATGGTTTTATCTTTAGGTTTCTTTTCTTTATATTGATCTTTATACATTATCATAACTACTCTAGAATATACGCCTTTAATTTCTATGTGTTGTTCTTGCAATAGACCCGATTAGATTTAATGGTCATGACCGTAATTCTGACTTTAGTAAACTATCCATAATTATTTTAGTACAAGTATAAGCTTTTGGAAAAAAGCAATCTTATCGGTCATGGTAGTTTTGCCTGTCTCTGGGAATCAACTCGGACCGACTGAAGAAACAAAGGAAAATGGAAATTTTGCCGATCTAGGGCTGGCCTTTGCTATAAGTGAACTATATAGCGCCTCCTTGGCTAGTGAGGAAATTCTCAAACGCTAAAGCTGAGAGCTTACCGCTATAACTAAGCACACGAATCACCCAGACTGAGAAAATATCATGCGTATCGCTCACGATGTCACCGAATTGGTTGGCCGCACACCTTTAGTACAATTGAATCGGATTCCCCAGGCGGAGGGCTGTCTTGGCCGAATTGTGGTGAAATTAGAAGGGATGAATCCCGCTGCTTCCGTCAAGGATCGCATTGGCACTCACATGATTAATAGCGCCGAAAAAGCGGGTTTAATCAATCCAGAAACCACGGTTTTAGTGGAACCCACCTCTGGCAATACGGGAATTGCTCTAGCGATGACTGCGGCAGCTAAGGGTTATCGCTTAATTTTAACTATGCCAGAAACAATGAGTTTAGAGCGCCGGGCGATGTTAAAAGCCTACGGTGCTACCCTAGAACTCACCCCCGGTTCCCAAGGTATGAAAGGGGCAATTTTACGCGCGCAGCAAATTGTCGATAGTATCCCCGGCGCTTATATGTTGCAACAATTTCGCAACCCTTCTAACCCAGAAATTCACCGTCTCACCACTGCTGAGGAAATTTGGCAAGATACGGAGGGACAGGTAGATTTTATTGTTGCGGGTGTGGGTACTGGAGGCACGATTACGGGAGTCGCTGAATTGATTAAATCGCGTAAACCTAGTTTTCAAGTAGTCGCGGTGGAACCTTTCAATAGTCCAGTGATTTCTGGGGGTAATCCCGGTCCCCATAAAATTCAGGGTATCGGTGCAGGTTTTATTCCGGAAGTTTTACGCAGGGATCTGATTGATGAGGTAATTACTGTCAGTGATGAAGAAGCTTTTCAATTTGGTCGTCGTTTGGCAAAAGAAGAGGGTTTACTTTCAGGGATTTCTTCCGGTGCCAATCTTTGCGCTGGGATTCAACTGGCCCAACGACCGGAAAATGAGGGTAAATTAATTGTGGTGATTCAGCCTAGTTTTGGAGAACGTTATCTGAGTACGCTGATGTTCCAAAATATTGAGGAGCGCGAGTTAACTTTGGTGTAAAAAAAATATCCTCTTCAGCCTCTAGCCGTCATCTTCATGGTGGGGTAGGATTCAGTTATCAGTTATCAGTTATCTGTTATCTGTTATCAGATGTGAGTTTTCAGTTCACTGATTACTGTTCACTGATTACTGATTTAAAGAGGGATTTTTTCACCTGTAGGGGTATTTGTAAAGGTTGCGGTTTGATTACTTCTTTGCCAGCAAAATTATCCAATAAAGCCGATCGCACTTGCGTGTCGGTTTCTCGCGAGAGAAGATAACGGAAGTATTCTTGGCATTGTTCTCGACGACTGGGGGAAAGTTCCATTTCACTTAAACGTCGGACTGCCATTAAGCGCATTAAGGGGTCATTGACTGTTAATTTTTCTAACCAGCGATCGAAGTTTTTTGACTCATTTTGACCGCGATGATCGAGAAAATGCCATCCTAGCAGGATTAAAGTCAAAAACGTGCCAAATCCTTGCAAAATTGAGGCCAGGGCCAACCAGCGATTTTCGGCATAGGTCCAAATAGCCACAGCGAGATAGGTGGCTAAACTGCCTAAACCGCCACAGACTACCGCTAAAGTTAATTTACCGCTATCGGCACTGAAAAAAGCACGCCCCCACAGCCACAGCGATGGCCAGTTTCGCCCCTGGAGATGGTAAACTCCAATCATTGCCCCCACCCCGGTTAAAGTGGCCAAAACTAGCTGCCAATTCCACGCCCAGAGGATTAAAAAACTAGCACAAGCTGCCGCCCATGTCAAGAATTGACGGGTTTTTTTTGACGCGAGAGTTCTCATGACTCGACGCTGCAGAGCGGGAGAGAAATAGGGAGGAAGGCGGAATACTGAAGACACGGGAAGTTTTTCACTGAGGGTTTGATGATCACTATAGCCTGTTCTCAGGCAGACAGATCATTTTTCTCGGTAAAAATCCTTGTGGCAAAAGAGGGAAGTGTTAGGGTGGGCTAAAATTGCGATCGAGAATCGGCTAAAGTTCAGGTTGGGGAGCTTAGGTGTTAAGATTGTTTGCCATCAAACTGAACTTTTTTTAGTAATAAATAGCTCAACAATATTCTGTAAACTTATATATAGAAACCTCAAGAAATGTATTAATTTGCCGTCTTTAGGGCAGCAAGCTCTGATAGACGATCTAGAGTAGTAAGTATAAATACCGCACCTAATTTTACCTAGTCACGCCAGCTATCTAACTCATCTATATCATTTCCGAACAGAGTTAGAACTTCCTTTGTCTCGGTGGAGTCTTGCGGAAATTTTACCTTAAGGAAAATCTCGATAATTTTGAGTCATGATTCACTAGAATCCTCAAATATTCCATAAACTAGCGAGTTTTAAGAAACCTAGGAGGTTCATCGCTATGAAAAGCCGTCTTATTGTTTGTTGTGATGGAACTTGGCAAGATTTAGGACAAGGCTATCCTACCAATGGGAGCATCCCACTTCTGCAATAAGCATAAATACTCAAGAATTTAAGGGAAGCCAGAGTGCATAATAGAAACACTCTTATTATGGGTAAATTATATGACTCCTCCTGAAATCGAAGAAC
>SFBI01000111.1 GCA_007095845.1 Microcystis aeruginosa Ma_MB_S_20031200_S102 | reverse complement strand
TCCGCACCCTCAAGGGGCATGATAGCACTGTCAATAGCGTTAATTTTAGTCCCGACGGCAAGACTTTGGTGAGCGGTAGTTGGGACAGGACTATCAAACTCTGGAATGTAGAAACAGGCAAAGAAATCCGCACCCTCAAAGGGGATGATTGGTTTGTCAAAAGCGTTAATTTTAGTCCCGACGGCAAGACATTGGTGAGCAGTAGTAATGACAACACTATCAAACTCTGGAATGGGTCAACAGGCCAAGAAATCCGCACCCTCAAGGGGCATGAAGGCCCTGTCTATAGCGTTAATTTTAGTCCCGACGGCAAGACTTTGGTGAGCGGTAGTGAGGACAAGACTATCAAACTCTGGAATCTTGGGACAGACTGGGGCTTAAGTGATTTAATGGGGCGTAGTTGCGATTGGGTGCGGGTTTATTTGCAGAATCCTAATTCTGGTGTTAAGGAGGAAGATAGGCATTTGTGTGATGGGATTGGGGGTAAATCGTCAGTATCAGGATTTTGAGGATTAGAGGATTTTCAGGATGCTCAATCTTAAAAGATTGTCAGGAGTTTCCAAGTAAATAATCCAGTTAATCCTAAAATCCCGTTAATCTTGGTTTAGACTTCTTTGTGAGGATACAGAAGGATTGTAGGGCGATGCAGAAGAGTTGTAGGGCGATGCAGGACTTAAACGCTTTAATGGAGCGTAGTTGTGATTGGGTGCGGGTTTATTTACACAATCCTAATTCTGGTGTCAGGGAGGAGGATAGGGGTTTGTGTGATGGGATTTGATCCCCCCCTGCCCCCCTTAAAAAGGGGGGAGAATTTAGTATCTGGGGAAATTTATCTAAATTTCGTTAAAATTATGATAGAAGGAATAGATCAGAAAAATGATGAATGAAAACTACCCGCTACTTTGAAGAACAAGTCTTGGTCAAAAGACTCTATCTTAAGCGAGAATGGTGTCAACAGGCTATCCAGAATCCACTTAGACGAGAAATAGAACCAAATGGGCGCATTCGTCATTGGTTATACATTCCCGAATTAGGAAAATACTTGCGAGTTGTCACTCTAGATGATGGAGAAACCATTCATAACGCCTTCCCAGATCGTAACTTTAAGGAGTAAAAAATGAAATTTAGTTATTATCCTGAAACCGATTCTCTATACATTAGCCTATCAGAAAAAACAAGCACCGATTCTCAAGAAATCGCCCCTGATATTGTTTTAGATTTTGATAGCGAAGGAAAATTAGTTGGAATTGATATTGATCAAGCTAGTCAAATTGTTGATTTAACTCGTTTAGAAACTGAATCTTTCCCCCTTAATTCTGTTATTTTAGCTCAATCAAAATAGTCTATATTAGAGTCAAATAGTCAAAGAGATAACAATGGCTAAAATAAAGCTTGTATAGTAAAGCTTTGAGTTTTTGTTAGATTGATATTTATCAACTTTAGAGCATTGCTGGACAGAGAGGGAGCTTGGGGAATTTTCTACATTGTAAGTTCGGAAGAACCCCATTTATTTACCCGATGAACTGGTTAATTACCTAGACCAGAAAGTAGAAGATAAAAGCATTTTCATCGCCTCAATTTTACAACAATGGCGACAACAACAAGAAGCAGAAGAACTGGCCCAAGCTTTTTTAGCAGTAGATGAACTAGAATTAGGATGGACTGACGAATGGCAAACAGCAGCGATTATCAACTCGGAAGCATTATGGCTGAAGTAAAACTGAGATCTAAACATCTAAACTCCTTAAAAAGAATTATTGAAGACGCATTAACCGAAAGACTGCGAGAACTTCAAGAAGGAATTAAGCGCACCCAAGAACGAATAACTTTTTTTGAAAATAAGTATCAAATGCAGACACAAGAATTTCTCAGACGATTTGAAAACAATGAATTGCAGCATACCTTAGACTTTGATGAATGGATGGGAGAAGCTTGGATGCTAGAAGCTTTACTGCAAGACAAAGAAGAAATTGAGGAGATAGAATTTGTTGATTAATGAATATTTTCAAGAGATTAGACATCTCATTGAAGCTTGTCCAATAATTCAATCTTATAACCTCATTACTGATAGTAGAAGTCTTTATGTAGGATTTATTCGAGGCGATCTTAATTTAGTTGATGGAACGCTCTTACATATTCGTGAATTTGTTAATGTCAAGACAGGAATTGAACGAGGAAAATATACCTATCAATACATGAGTGCTTCTAATGACTTAGTTTTTCGCTATGATAATGCTCCCCATCATCAAGAATTAAATCTACCCAACTATCCCCATCATAAACACATAGGAAGTGAAGAAAATATCATATCTTCAAATGCTCCTTCATTAGCAGATGTTCTTAAGGAAATTGAGGAAAACAGATGAAATTTTCGGACTGGTTCCCAACTTGCCGTCCGGCTCGACGGCAGGGTAGGGTCGTTTCATTCTCTCTTATGTCATTCTCTCAAATCCTTATCTGGCAACGTTTTTAGTCGATTTCAAAGTTTATGCTTAGAAAATTAATTACACTCTTTTAAAAAGTTTCTTTATTTCGACAGTAGCTGTCACTATCTTTCGTAATTGTAGCGTTTAGAAATACCTAATCTTAACCAATTAACAAAGCGAGAAAGTATGAGCAACCCTTCTCGCTTTATTATAACTAAACTAACACCTCCACAGCTTGCGGAACTACTGCCGTCTCAGTCGTGGTATTTTCCCCTAGGTAAATTCCCAAAGAACGGGCCGTTTTGACGATAAAACCATCAGGATCCACGGGATAGGCACAGCGATTTTCTTGATGACATTTTTTGATAATTTTGATCACTGGTTTCAGGGGCAAACTACGCACTTGTCCCCCGCGCCAAATCACCACGCGATCGAGTTTTCCCTTTTCAATTAATTCTACGGCCTTAATGCCAAAAGCCGTGGCTAAGAGTCGATCCATGGCCAAAGGAGGACGACTTCTTTGCAGGTGTCCCAAAGACATGGCCCGCACATCCATGGAATTGAGATAACAGAAGACGGGATCGGTAACGCATAAAGAGCGAGTTTTGTCAACTATTAATTTTTCTAAATAATCGGCAATATACTTCTCTTTTTGGTTATCTTCGTTTTTAACCCCTTCAGAAATGACAATGAGAGCGAATTGACGACCTTGAGCGCGTAATTCTGCCAAATGATGACAACAACCGTCGATAATTTCGGGAGTGAGAGCAGGGGTTAATTCGGGGATAAAAATCGCATCGGCACCCCCGGCAATCCCCGCATGAAGGGCTAAATGACCGGCATCTCTACCCATCACCTGCACAATCATCACCCTTTCGTGACTAGCGGCGGTAAAAGTGAGATCATACAAAGCTTGGGTGACGATATCGACGGCAGTGGTAAAACCGACGGCCCATTCCGTATAGGGAACGTCATTATCGATGGTTTTGGGAACCGCGATAATATTCCAATTGCCCTTCTGGGCGAGATCGTAGATGATATCGATGCTCCCATCGCCCCCGACGACGATCAGGGCATCTAATCCCAGCATTTCGTATCCTTGCAGGATTTTCGCGGCAATTTCTGGGTTTTCAGGATGTCCTTTGCTCAAAGAACCCAGGACACTACCACTAAGAAACTGCAAAACGTCTAATCCTTTCAATATCCCAGGTAGGTTATAGCCATGGTGAGTCAGGATCAAATCTTGGGGGTGATATTTTCCCTCGGCAATCTGCATAAAACCGTCGGTCCCGTAGGGAATGCCGTACACATCCCAACCCTTTAGTTTTGATGCTTTCACCACGGCACGAATTACCGCATTTAACCCCGGGCAATCGCCACCACTGGTCAGAATACCGATTTTTTTGTTTTGATTCTCGTTCATGGTTATATTCTCTAGGATTTTTTTGTCAGTTATCAGTTATCAGTTACCAGTTATCAGTTACCAGTTACCAGTTACCAGTTACCAGTTACCAGTTACCAGTTACCAGTTACCAGTTACCAGTTACCAGTTACCAGTTACCAGTTACCAGTTACCAGTTATCAGTGATCAGATGTAAGTTTTCAGTTTTCAGTTAAGTAGCTGGTTATAATTAAATTAAAAATGGATTTTAGGTTCGATCCCCCCTAGCCCCCCTTGATAAGGGGGGAAGCCGAAGGCGGGGGGATCCCCCTTGATAAGGGGGGTGTCTGATAATTTTTAACGCCTACCTACTTAAGTTTTCAGTTCACTGATTACTGATTACTGATTACTGATTACTGATTACTGATTACTGTTTACTGATTACTGTTTACTGATTACTGATTACTGATCACTGAAAAAAGCTTCCCACTTTTATTTACTGGTGGTTTGAAAACGTTTCCAAACAGGTTCGTAACTTTGCAGGGCCCTCATGTACTGTACCCGTTCAAAAGCGGTCGGATCTGGGCAATTCATTTGACTCATACTGCCAATTAACTGCTCGATCGATTCGTATTCATTTTCTTCCAACCAATGCAATAAACCCTGTTCGATCTTGGTAATTTCCTCCAAACCGTGGCGTAATAAAACACTAACTAACATAGTCGCTTTTGCCCCCACCATCATCATTTTGATCACGTCGATGGCGTTATGAATACCACTGGTAGCGGCAAAATCCGTCGGTACACGACCGTAAAGCATGGCAATCCAGCGCAGGGGTAAACGCATTGCTTGGGGATTACTGAGGATAATATTAGGGTGAACATCTAAGGTGTCTAAGTCGATATCCGGCTGATAGAAACGGTTAAATAATACCAACCCATCGGCCCCCGCTTCCGCTAATTGTTTAGCCATATTGGCCGTATTGCTAAAGTAGGGACTTAACTTCATCGAGACGGGAATTGATACCTCCGATTTGACAATTTTGAGGATATCAATATAGTTTTGTTCGACGTGATTTCCGGTTAATTCTAGGTCGTTGGGAACATAATAAACATTCAACTCCAAAGCATCAGCGCCCGCTTGTTGAATTTGAATGGCATACTCCAACCATCCCCCGGATGTCTCACCGTTGAGACTGGCAATAATAGGAATATCGACCATTTCTTTGGCTTTGCGAATATGGTTAAGATATTCGTCGGAACCAACGTGAAAAACCTCCGGTTCGGGAAAATAAGTCAAAGCTTCCGCAAAACTCTCGGCTCCGTGGGTAAAATGATGGTGTAGAGCCAGTCTTTCGTGTTTAATCTGCTCCTCAAAAAAGGAGTGTAAAACCACGGCAGCGGCTCCAAAGTCTTCCATTCTCTTGAT
Organism: Microcystis aeruginosa Ma_MB_S_20031200_S102; assembly: GCA_007095845.1. Taxonomy (GTDB): domain Bacteria; phylum Cyanobacteriota; class Cyanobacteriia; order Cyanobacteriales; family Microcystaceae; genus Microcystis; species Microcystis aeruginosa_D. Next base: position 22,802 of record SFBI01000111.1, on the reverse strand, counting down.
ATTGTCGATATCCTCGCTCAAGGGTGCGGCCGCACCGATGACTAGCGGCGATCGCAATTGCAAACCCATGTAGGTAGTGTGTAGATTCATAACTATTCCTTGCCTCCTGTACCTTTTGCTGCTAAATACTGATACATTTGCCAGCGCGTATCCACATCTGCTTGTGCTTCTTTGAGCAGACGTTTAGCTTCCTCCGGCTTACTGGTGGCCAACATCTTAAAGCGATTCTCCGAGTAGAGAGTTTGCGCTACGGTAAGCTTAGGCGCACGGCTGTCCAATTGTAGGGGATTTTTGCCTTCTTTAGCTAAATCGGGATGATAACGGTACATTAACCAGCGACCGCTTTCCACCACTTCTTTTTGATGGTTCATGGCGGTGGTCATGTTGATCCCGTGAGCAATACAGTGAGAATAGGCGATAATTAACGATGGCCCGTTATAAGCTTCCGCTTCTAGGAAAGCTTTGATAGTTTGCTCGTTTTTTGCCCCCATAGCCACGCTGGCCACATAGACGTTACCGTAGGTCATGGCCATTAAACCGAGGTCTTTTTTCGGTCCCGGTTTGCCACCAGAAGCAAATTTAGCTACGGCAGCGCGAGGAGTCGCTTTCGAGGCTTGGCCGCCCGTATTCGAGTAAACTTCCGTATCCATGACCAAAATATTGACATTACGACCAGTGGCTAAAACGTGATCTAAGCCACCATAACCGATGTCGTAGGCCCAACCGTCACCCCCGACAATCCAGACGCTTTTCTTGACCAGATAATCGGCCACGGATAACAACATTTTCACCTGCGTGGTCGGGGTTAACTGCCCTAAACGGGATTTTAAGGCCTCTACCCGTTGCCGTTGTTCGTAAATTTCCGCTTCATCGACTTGGTGACAATTGAGAATATCTGCCGCTAGACTTTCTCCGATTTCACTAGCGAGGGTTGCTAACAGTTCTGCGGCAAATTCTGCCTGTTTATCGATGGAAACCCGGAATCCTAAGCCAAATTCGGCATTATCTTCAAAGAGGGAATTCGACCAAGCTGGACCGCGACCTTCGGCATTAACTGCCCAGGGCGTTGTCGGTAAATTACCTCCGTAGATAGATGAACAACCGGTGGCATTAGCCACTATCATGCGATCGCCAAATAGCTGACTGACTAATTTAACGTAGGGAGTCTCACCACAACCGGCACAGGCACCGGAAAACTCAAAGAGAGGTTCCTGCATTTGCTGATGGTTAATTTTGTTGAGATTTAGGCTTAATCGGTCTGGATTAGGCAAATTAAGGAAGAAATCCCAGTTAACTCGTTCCTGTTCCCGCAGGGGCAGTTGGGGAGCCATATTAATGGCTCTTAGACGCGGTTGCGATTTGTTTTTAGCGGGGCAAACATCGACGCAAAGACCGCAACCGGTACAATCTTCGGCGGCCACTTGGATGGTGAATTTTAGCCCTTTCCAGTCGTGATCCTTGGCATTAGCGACTTTAAAGGTTTCCGGGGCCGTGGCTAATTCGGCCTCATCATAGACTTTCGAGCGAATAACGGCGTGGGGACAAACAAGAACGCATTTTCCGCACTGAACACAGACATCTGCATCCCAAACGGGGATTTCTTGGGCAATATTGCGTTTTTCCCATTGGCTAGTGGCGGTGGGATAGGTCCCATCGTTGGGAAGGGCGCTAACGGGCAATTCCTCCCCATGACGGGCGATAATTTTGCCGAGGACTTCTCGGACGAAAGCGGGTGCAGTGTCGGGAATTGGGGGTCTTAGTTCAAAAGCTTCAGGGGTGACAGTGGCGGGAATTGGCACTTGATAGAGGTGTTCTAGGGCAGAATCCACAGCTTTAATGTTCATCTGCACGATTTCTTCGCCTTTCTTGCCGTAGGTCTTGCGGATGGCTTTTTTAATTTGTGCGATCGCCTCTTCCCGAGACAAAACCCCCGCTAGGGCAAAGAAACACACCTGCATCACGGTATTAATCCGGCTGCCCATCCCCGCTTCTTTGGCCACTTGAGTGGCATTAATCGTATAAACTTGCAGATTTTTGTCGATGATAGTTTGCTGGAGATTGCGGGGTAGGTGACTAAATAGCTCCTCCGGTGGATAGGGACTATTGAGGAGAAAAATTGAGTTCGGTTTAGCGGTTTCTAGCAGGTCAAATTGTTCGATAAATTCCCACTGATGACAGGCGATAAAGTTAGCATCGGTGATTAAATAGGTAGAGCGAATCGGCTCTGGTCCAAAGCGTAGGTGAGAAACGGTCACAGAGCCAGATTTTTTGGAATCATAGACGAAATAACCCTGGGCATAATTATCAGTATCTTCACCGATAATTTTAATTGAATTTTTGTTAGCTCCCACCGTACCATCGGAACCTAAACCGTAGAAAACCGCTCGCACTACTTTGTCTGGTTCAGTGGAAAAACTGCGGTCATATTCCAGACTAGAAAAGGTAAGATCGTCAACGATACCAATAGTGAAGTGATTTTTCGGTTTGTCGAGACTTAAGTTATCAAATATACCAGCAACCATGGCTGGAGTAAATTCTTTGGAAGATAAACCGTAGCGTCCTCCGACAATTTTCGGCAGCTTACCTTCGTACTCTTCCATAAAGGCATTTACCACGTCTAAATATAGCGGATCGCCCCCGGCACCGGGTTCTTTACAGCGATCTAAAACGGCTATTTTTTTCACTGTGGTGGGCAGAGCTGCCAGTAATTTTTCGGCGGCAAAGGGACGATAGAGACGAACTTTTAAGACCCCCACTTTAGCCCCATTTTGATTGAGATAATCCACGGTTTCATGGACGGTTTCTCCTCCCGATCCCATGAGAATAATCACTCTTTCGGCATCGGGCGCACCGTGGTATTCATAAAGATGGTATTGCCGTCCTGTTAATTGGGCAAAACGATCCATAATTTTTTGAGCGATATCGGGACAAGCATGATAGAAAGGATTGACGCTTTCCCTTGCCTGGAAATAAACATCGGGATTTTGTGCCGTGCCTCGTAACACCGGTCGATCGGGAGTTAAAGCTCTTTGACGATGGGCAATAATTAGGTCTTCATCTATCAGTTCTTTGAGAATTTCATCGCTAATTAATTCGACTTTTTGCACCTCATGACTGGTACGAAAACCATCAAAAAAGTGCAGGAAAGGAAGCCGCGTTTCTAGGGTGGTAGCTGTGGCGATTGCTGCCAGATCATGAGCTTCTTGAACGGAATTAGCTGCTAACATAGCCCAACCCGTACTTCTGGCGGACATAACATCACTATGATCCCCAAAAATTGACAACCCTTGGGCTGCTAAAGCACGGGCCGCCACATGGACTACTGAAGAGGTTAATTCCCCCGCAATTTTGTAGAAGTTGGGGAGCATTAATAATAATCCCTGGGAGGAAGTGAAAGTAGTAGTCAAAGAGCCTGTTTGTAGCGCTCCGTGCAGGGTTCCCGCTGCCCCACCTTCGCTCTGCATTTCGATTACGGAAGGAATGGTTCCCCAGAGATTAGCTCTGCGTTCGGCAGCCCAACTATCGGACCATTCACCCATAGGCGAGGAGGGAGTGATAGGATAAATAGCGATTACTTCACTGAGACGATAGGCAACGCGTGCAACAGCTTCGTTACCATCTATGGTTGCATAGGTTTTTGTGGTCATGTGTTCCCCTTAGTTTTTACGATATTTGTCGGGATTTTAAGTTTTTTTACGGCTCAATTTCGCACTAAATATCCTCTCGTTTCCCTGACAACCGAAGGACTTTCTTGAGCGTCGCTTTTGACTCCCTATCTACTATTGGACGCTTACGGCAGACAGGCTTAAGTAGAGCAATTTTTCTGTCTCCACCTCGATCATTATCCAGATTCTCGGCTTTCTAGCAATTCGTTATTTTTTCTTAATACGCTGCTGAGTTTGCCCGCAACCGACCCTGAGATTAATTAATATTAAGAATTGAGATAAAAATTAATGATACTTTTTTAAAAAAAGTGCTAAGTCAGAAGATAAGCTGTTGACTATCTAAATTACTCGTTAAGACTGTCTATGAGAAGGGAGAAGGAATTATGAATTATTAATTATGAAGTGGGGAGAAGGGAGACTTTTCAGTTATCAGTGAACAGTAATCAGTAATCAGTGAACTGATACGGCCTTTCTCGTAAAGGTGAAGCACAGATTAACCCTTGCTAATCAAGTATTGTAGCCGCAAGAACGAACCTCATCTATCTGAGAAACGCTGTAACTCGCATCTGATAACTGATAAGGGACTTGCGCTTTGATAATGTACCTTTTGGGCGAACGCAGTTCGCCCCTACATTGTGGACAAAATCCGTTACTGTAGGGGCGCAAAGCTTGCGCTCTCCGATCGATTGGGATATTATTCCCAAGCAAGTCCCTAACTGATAACTGATTCAAGGCTGTCTCGGAGTCTCCTAACCAAGCACGACAATTTTTGATTTTCGCAAGAGATCTAATAACCAGTTGATTTAGTCGGCCGATGAAGTTAAGATGTACTAGGTTAAACACAAATGAACTAAAGTACAAATTATCTTAACCCAAGGATAGGAAAATAGATCATGACTAACCTCGAATCCCTTACTCAAGCGCAACAGGAGTTGTACGACTGGCTTATTGAGTACATTCGCACTACTCAGCACGCCCCTTCCATCCGGCAAATGATGCGAGCAATGAATTTACGCTCTCCGGCACCGATTCAAAGCCGTTTAGAACGTTTACGCACCAAAGGCTATATTGATTGGACAGAAGGAAAAGCACGCACCCTGCGGATTCTCAAACAACCAGTGCAAGGTTTACCGGTTCTAGGCGCGATCGCTGCTGGTGGTTTAGTGGAACCCTTCACCGATGTGGAAGAAAAACTCGATCTTTCTAATCTGTTGCAACGCAGTCAAGACTGTTATGCTCTGCGCGTTTCCGGAGACAGTATGATCGAGGATCATATTGCCGATGGGGATCTGGTGATTATGCGTTCTCTCACCGGCAATGAAGCGGTGTCCAATGGGGAAATCGTCGCCGCTAGAGTCGAAGGCCACGGCACTACTTTAAAACGTTTCTACCAAGAAGGGGAAATCATCACTCTCCAACCCTCCAATCAAAAATATCAACCAATTACAGCCAATACTGAACAAGTACAGGTGCAAGGGGTTTTGGTTGGTGTTTGGCGCGGTTATTAGCCAAAACTGGGGCGCACTTAAGTGCCCCGATCATTTTTCCTCTCCTTGACTTCCGGAAAAGAATCGGGTGGGCCAACGAGGATAATAGAACGGAATCGAATATCTGTTTTCTTAGTTGCCATGTGTCACCGTGTTCTAGATGTGCCATCCAGCTAGTCAGCGATCGCAACGCGCTCGCTACGCGAGATCGTTCTACATCTTGCCATTCAATTGTACCGATCGCATAATCTTGTTGCAATTTTCTCAGTCTTCTCCTACCCCGATGAAGGTTACTATTCCTGACGCGAACTCGGTCGGGTAGAATAGGGAAACCGAGGAAACTAGCACCGTATTTAGTGGCAAAAAGTTGACTTTCGGTCGCAACGCGCTCGCTACGCGAGATCGGGTGAATTTTCAGCTAATTCTTTCATCACCTTAATAAAATTTAACATTAACGCCATTTTCTCAAAAAAATCGACCCGCCTAAGGGCGGGAAAGAAAAGAAAAGAGAAAAAATAGGGAATGAGGGTAAAAGGGGAAAAAGGAAAAAGGGTTAGAGAGTTCTCCCGAATACGCAGACTACCCGAAAACCAAGAGCGCTGCTGTGGATGACGCGGCGGAGGAGGTAGAGGCGAATCGCGGAACGGCAGGAATTAGGATTGCCGCCCCAGGAACCGCCCCGCAGAGGAGAACGATTATCATTACCATTTTCTATCCAGACACTGCCATCGGTCGGCGCACCGTCATAGTTATCGTGCCAGGTATCGGCGCACCACTCGCGGACATTGCCGTGCATATCGTACAGTCCAAAAGCATTCGGGGGAAATTGTCCCACGGGAGTCGTTTGTTGTCGATATTCTCCCTTCGCTTCCCCAGCGTAGGTTTCGCTGGCACGGTAGTTGGCCAATTCCCCCGTAATGGTTTCCCCAAAGTAAAATGGGGTGGTGGTTCCAGCACGACAAGCGTACTCCCATTCCGCTTCACTCGGTAGTCGGTATTCCCGAGCCGTTAGTTTTGATAATCTCGCACAGAATTCGACGGCATCGTGCCAGTTGACTTGTTCCACGGGACGGCGATCGCTATCGGGACTGTCTTTAAAATAGGCTGGTTTGAGATCAAGGTCTTGTTTAACTTTTAAATCGGTGCGAGAGGCGATCGCTCTCCACTGAGCTTGGGTGATGGGATATTTACCCATAAAGAAGGGTGGGACAGTTACTTGATGTTGTGGTCTTTCCCATCTAAATCCTTCCCAACCAAATTTTTTCACCAGTCTTTCGATTTCCTCGTCTTCTGTTCCCATCAGGAAAGTTCCCCCCGGAATGGCGACCATTTCTAAGGTGATGTCGTTGCCCAAATCTTCGCTGAAATATTGGGACTGCTTCGACTCTTTTTTGATTTGCTCACCCTTCGCATTTACTCCCACGATCTGAAAGTTAAATACCTTGAGTCCAGTTTCTTGAGAAAGTTTAGGGGTCGATGACCTATTTCCCTCGGACCCCGTGACGTATTCGCGACCCGTAACAGGAATCGGAGACGACTGTGACTGTCTGAGAGCGATGCGCTTGATAGCTTCGATCGCATCTAAATCGCCACGAGATGCTCCTAAGACACGAATCCATAACTGTTCAGCTAAGTCAAAATCGTCCCTATTTTCTGCTAAGGAAGCCTGATATTTTAGGGGTTGCACGTCCCTAAGCGTGGCAACTTGTTCTAACAAAATAAAATAGAGCTTGTGGGGCGGTTCTGCTTTCAGATAGGGATTCTGTCTCGGTTTCCCATATCTAGCGTTAGTTTGCTCGACTTGGCGGCGCAGATATTCCTCTAGGCGCTCGACCGTAGCGCAATTGGCTTCTCCTTGCCGCCGTAATCCTTCCAGCAGCGTATGAGTAAATGAGCCTTGTTGTAACTCATCGATCTCCCAAGATTGCTGATTGGCAGTACAGGAATAAAAGGTTATGACTCCCTGATGCTCCTCCTCTCCAATGCCCAGACCGCCTCGGCTGTCTTCATCTCGACAGGCATCTAATAATAGTACGACGTTATCGGCCCCAGACCGCCGCAGCCGCTCGGTGACATAATCCACCGATACAGCCGTTTCTCTTACATTACCCGGATCACTATCCGGCAGCATCAGATAGTCTTTGTCTTGATAGCGCCTGCCATGACCGGCAAAGAAAAACCAGAGATTGTCTCCAGACTTAAGCAGGGGGGTCTCGAACTGCTTCTGAAGAAACCGCTTGAGACGACCGTGGGTTAGCTGCGTGGGAATGGGGGGACTAGCAGGAATGGGTGGAGAATCTTCGGTAAAGAGAAATATCCCACTGCGATCGAATCCTCCCTCCCCTTCACACCAAGCTTTGATCGCTTCTGCGTCTTTCTTGGCGTATTTCAGCGGCTTGAGGTTGTCATACTCGTTGATGCCGATCGCTATCACCCAGTTTTTAGCCATCTTTTCTCTTGAACTTAAACGTCATCGCTCCTTTACCTCCTGCTTTGCCCCCGACCCCAAACAGGCTAACTTGTCCTTCCCCATTAATTTCTACAGACAGTTCCACTTCATCGAGCCGGATTTTAGCGCTCGGAGGATCGGCTTCATCGAGCATTTCCCGCATCGCTTTGAGAAAGCCCTGCATTTCTAGCTTCAGTTTGGACACATCCACTTGACTTCTTTCGGTGGCCGCAACTTCGGGCGATCTTTTCTGTTCGCCGATCTGTCCCCCGATATCACTGCTACTTCTAGCGCCGGTGGGCGTTTTTTGAAGATCAGATTCACCCGTAATAATCCATATTTTGCTGGGAGTCGCGATATCTTCGGTCATTGTGTTGATTTCCCCTAAATGTTATCTCGCTTGCCTTTAGCCAAACTTTCTAATTCCATTATCTTTCTCTCAACCTCAGCTACCCGCTGGCTCAACGGTACAGTCTCGGCACAGCCCAAGTAAGCAGCGTTGCCGAAGGCACTCGCTACGCGAGATCGCGCTGATGATCACATCCGTCTTGGACGTGCCAACCCGCTCGACGTACTGGTTGAGTTCGGCGAGGAGAGGAGGGGGAATTCGGACGGCGATTTGTGGTTTGCCCATAACAGTTACATTTCTTCTCCCGCCATGCTACCAAACGCATGACCAAGTATCACCCTTCCAGTCATTTTTCTTAACGAACGACCAAACAGCGAGCTACCTTCGAGTACCATCCTACAGTTATTCGCTAGAAACAATGCAGGACAAAAGTTACAGAAAATTGTAAAAACCTTTCCTTAAAAAATTAAGTGAACCGCAAATAAAAAATTCTCCTTAGCCCAAAAGTATTCGGCAACAATTTCAGCTTTAACTTGAGATTTTTCCATAGATTTACCAAAAAAGAATTGTGTTACAATCTGTCATAATCTTCTGGCTCCCTATCTGAAACTTTAGCTAATGCTTGTTGAAACTTCTCCCAACTTCCCTGTTGTGCTTTTTCTTCTAGATAATCTTTAGTCATCCAAGAGGATATTTGGGCAGATAAAGCCATTGTTACCAGTTGCTCTACTGGTATGTTTTGTTTATTGGCTAAGGTTTCAATTTGTTGATATAAAACATCTGGAATGTTGGTGCTTAGTTTCATGGTTTGATTTCTCCTAGTAATTGTAAAAATTGTTTGGGTGTTAGAATAAAAATGCCGAATTTTTCAATGGTTTGTAGATCTCTTTGATTGTAACTGATTATAAAATTAACTTGACATTTGAGAGCTAAATCCAAAGGCTCTAAAAGTTATCGTAAATACGAAAAACAATTAGCCAGACTTCAATACTTGAACCGACATAAGGTAAAAGGTTAAAATAATTGGAACAAAGCCCAAAGGCAAATAGTTAAACTTCATTTTAAAATAGCTAATATCCGTAAAGATACGTTACATAAACTCACCACTTATTTAGCCAAGAACCACGGAAAGATAGTAATTGAGGATTTAAATGTGTCTGGGATGATGGCTAATCACAAATTAGCTAAAGCCATTCAGGATATGGGTTTTTACGAGTTCCGAAGACAACTTGATTATAAAACTCAGTTGTATGGTTCGGAATTAATCATAGCGAATAGGTGGTTTCCTAGTAGTAAAACCTATTTCAATTGTGGGTACAAAAAAGAGTCTCTATCTTTAACTGAAAGAGTTTTTGAGTGTGAGCAATGCCATGGAGTTTGCGATCGCAACGGGAGATCGAGACTTGAACGCTAGTCTAAATCTAGCTTCTTTGGCGGTGAGTTCCACCGTGTCAGCTTGTAGAGTAGATAGTGCCGACACTACTACAATGAAGCAGGAAGTTAACGTCAAATTTGCTCATGAGTAGATTTGAGTAAGTTTAATAGAACGGTTTTAGCCTATCCCGCACTCAGGTGTTTTAACTTTTATGCCCAAAAAACAGAAGTATCCCCATCTCTTAGGATCAAAATGGACGGCAAAACAAAAAACATGGGGCTGGCGACATTTTCAAGTGGTCAATCGTCAAAATCGCGGTCAATGGGTTTTTGCTGAATTAGTCGCTTCCTGCGATCCGACTGTCCGCTTCTGGATTAATGCTAAACAGTTGCAAGACGCGAATCTCTGGCAATCCGGTTGGCAAACTCTAACGGAAATGAACCAACCCGACAGCACCGACGAGATTATTTGTTAATGATAATGTACCTTTTGGGCGAACGCAGTTCGCCCCTACATTGTGGACAAAATCCGTTACTGTAGGGGCGCAAAGCTTGCGCCCTCCGATCGATTGGGATATTATTCCCACGCAAGTCCCCTATTACTGTTCCATAAAGGTCCGCACCGTACCATCAGAACCAAGCACCAGACGCAATTGAGGATTACCAGAGATATCGAGGGGAGACACGAAAGGTTGATTGAGCAGGGGCATATTAGTGCGATCGAGATAGATTTTCGCCGCCTGTCCCAGGGGAATAATCTGTTTTAGGGAACCATCCTGATTTAAGACCAAACGGTACTCTAGAGTATGCTTGAGACTTTCCGGCGGTTGCCAACGGGACTGAAAATATTCTCTGGTTTCTGCCACTTGGGGAATGGTATCTAGTAAATTAGTCTCTGGGGCTTTAGCGGTGCTTGTGGGCGGTTTTGGGTATAAATTGACATTTTCGGGGTTAACAGGGCTTAGAGTCGGTAAATTGGGCAATTTTGGCGGTGCTGGACTCGGATTCATCGTGGTGGGGGGGACATTTGCTAGTGCATTTGTACCCTGAGCGCTGGTGACGGGGGGGGCAGTAATCGGGATGTTCTGATTATTCGGTTCAATTACGATCGCCGTGCCGCCGGGAAGCGAACCTGTGACTGGTGGCGGCGGTAAAGTGGACGGCGGAATCACTAGGGGGACGCTAGAGGGGCGAACTGGGGCTGGAACGGTTGCCACGGGGGGCGGTGGCGGTAAAGGGGTTTTATTGCCCAAATTTGCTGGTAACTGCGGGTTTGGGGCGGCTGTTCCCGTGGGGGGTAAAGGCAGCGTTGGCAAGGGTTGGGGAATCTTGGCACTATTGGGATCAGTGGTTAAATCATTGTTGACCGCTTCTTGCCGTTGATAAAATGCGATCGCTATTCCCCCGATAGTTATTAGGGCTGAGGCGATTAATCCCGTCCAGATCAGGGTATTCTTTCGAGTTTTCTGGCGAATTAAAGGGGGTATTAGGGGGCTTTCATGGTTATATTCCCCTAAAGCATTGGCTAGATCGAATAATTGCGATGTGGTTAATTCAATCTCCTGTTTATCTCGATCGGTTAGCAGGGAACCCAAAAATAATTGATGCTGGAGAAGTCCCTGACAACGGAGAGAGGGTAAGGAGGGGAGATGACTTTCGGGGGAACCACTAGCCACGAAAGAGAGGGTAGAAACGGGACTAGAGAGTAAATTCTGCACATAATTAGCGACAATTTCCCCTAGGAGTTGTAATTGTGTGCGATCGCCTTTGATCGTCACCTGTTTTTCCTCACTCAATCTAGGATCATCAAAGCGCAATTGAAAGTGGGCATCGTTTAAGACATTTTTACCTAACCAAACCGCTAGAGGCGAACTATTTCCCCAAATTTCTAGGGTACAGGTGGGGGGTGTATATTTGCGAATTAGATTACTCATTTTTAGTTATCCGTGGGAATTATAAATTATGAATTATGAATTATGAATTATGAACTGGGAAGCTTTTTTTCAGTGTTGCCAAAGGCACGGCGTAGCCGTCCAGTGATCAGTAAACAGTAATCAGTGAACTGAAAACTTACATCTGAAAACTTACATCTGAAAACTTACATCTGAAAACTTACATCTGATAACTGATAACTGATAACTGATAACTGATAACTGATAACTGATAACTGATAGGCTTTTTATTTTTTACTTGCTAAAAGGGTGTGCCAGAGAAGGAGATGACTGCGGGGGCTGCTATAGAAAAATAAATCGATTAATAATTTCCAGGCTAGGGAAGTTAGGCTAGAATCGCTGAGATTATTTTCCGATATTTCTGGGTATTTTAAGCGAAAATTATCGATATAATTGCCCAAAAGCGTGGTTTTGACCGGTTCTTCTCCTTGAGTTCCCACTTGTTCCAAGAGAATTACAGCGCGACGGATTAACTCTTGCTTTTTTTGGGCCAGATGACAGAGGAGGAGAACTAGAGAACGGATGTCCGCTAGGGAGAGGTTTGACTGGGGTTGCCAGTAGTGGGCCGCTAGGCGATCGCTTGTATCCGCATCTAAGGCTAATTCCTGGGCTGCTTGGGTGATAGAATCGGAGTCTAAATTAGCTAGAGATACTAAAGCAACCAAAATCAGGTTTAAATAGCTATTAATACTCTCTAACTGCTCGTTACTGGGTGAGATAGCTAGGGGTAAATCCTCACCCGTGGAGGACTCGGCAGACTGAGGCATAGTCAAGGACATAGATAAAAGGAATTGCCAGCAGAAAAACTTGGGTTTAGGAGAAAAAATCACTGGTTCTAAAGTGTAATAATAATTTAGATTGTTCTTTTCTTGCACGTCCGCTCACCGATTGCCTCCCACCCAATGAGTTTAGAATCCGCTACCGATGAAGTCATTAAGCAAAATTTAGAACAATTTCTAATTGTTTTGTCCGTTTCCCTGAGTGTGGCCACGGTTTCGAGGATTTTTAGCTGGTTTCGCCAAATTCCTTACACCCTATTGTTAGTGATAGTCGGTTTAGGTTTAGCTTTCATCGATATCCGTCTGGTGAACCTATCCCCCGAACTGATTCTAGAAATTTTTCTGCCCCCTTTGCTATTTGAAGCCGCTTGGAATACGCGCTGGCGAGATCTAAAGGATAATTGGATTCCCGTCAGTCTTTTCGCCATTGTCGGCGTAATTATCTCGATTTTCGGGGTTGGTTTTACCCTAGATGAATTGACCAATTTACCCCTATTTACGGCATTATTAGTGGGTGCGAGCCTTTCCTCTACGGATCCCGTCGCTGTTGTCGCTCTTTTTCGCGAATTGGGGGCCAGTAAAAAACTCACCGTGCTTTTGGAAGGGGAAAGCTTATTTAATGATGGGGTCGCTGTGGTCGCTTTTGCTCTTTTGGTGGAAATTCCCCTCGGTGCTAGTGGTCTATCCTTAGAGACAACCATTAGCCGGATTGCCGCTTTTATCGGTATCGGGGTGGCAGTGGGTTGTTTAGTGGGTTTTGGTATCTCCTATCTGACTCAACGTCTCGATTTACCCCTAGTGGAACAGTCTTTAACTCTTGTGTCCGCCTACGGTGCTTATTTATTAACCGAGGAGTTCGGGGGTTCGGGGGTAATCGGAGTGGTGACTACGGGGATTATTTTAGGTAATTTTGGCTCTAGAATCAGCATGAGTCCCCGTACTCGCCTATTAGTCACGGAATTCTGGGAGTTTCTCGCTTTTTTTGTCAATTCGATCGTTTTTCTCCTTATCGGCGATCAGATACGTCTCTCCAGTTTAGCCGATAATCTCAATTTAATTTTTATCACGATCGCTGCCGTGGTAGCGGCCCGTTTTCTGGCTACCTTTGCTTTAGGAACTGTTAGTAATGCCTTGATGGAAACTAAAATTAATTGGCGAGAAAAAACAGTTTTATGGTGGGGAGGTTTGCGCGGTTCCGTTTCTATTGCCCTAGCTTTAAGTGTGCCGGTTATTTTTCCCAATCGTCAGGATATCATCGATATCGTCTTCGGAGTTGTTCTCTTTACCCTGTTGGTTCAGGGATTAACTATTCAAACTTTCCTATCGAGATTAGACTTAATCGGTGATCAACCAATTCGAGAAAACTATGCGGAACTTTTAGCCCGACGGGTAGCTTTAAAAAGAGTTTTAGATTATCTTTCTAAGTTAGATAAATCTCCCGATGTTGCCCCCGAATTTTTTAGTTATGAGCAGCATCTCGTCAAAGAAAAGTTAAAGACTGTAGAAGCGGAAATACAATCTCTCAACGATAGTTATCCCCAATTACAACTATTAACAATGGAACAACTTCGGGAAACCCTCCTAGATATCGAAGCTGATACCTACGCTGAATTTATTCGAGCCGGCCGTTTAACTAGCAATTTATCCCCCGTCCTCCAAGAAATTCTCGCTGAAAGTAAAATTAGTGAACAGTAGGACTATTTTGGGGTACATACAATCAATCTCAATTCTCCTAACGATCGACAACTGGCTCCTATGACAAAAACCCCTCCAATTAATGAAAGGGTTTTTGTGGGGTTTTATGGGGGATTTTAGGAGACTTTTGTGGTTTCTTTTTCGGTGGATTGGGAGGGTTTTAGTTGGCGTTTTAGGGTTGAAGCTGCGCCTACAATACCAATCGCAAGTAAGCCAGCTATATTTCCAGATTCAGGAACGGCAACAGCAGGAGCAGTCGGAATAGGATCAATGGTTGGATCAACAAAACCCCCTGATATAGCATTCCCAAAACCTGCCAACTCAAGTGAACCAAATCTTCCTAAAACTTCCACAGTACCAGTGGAATTTTCATAAATACGAAAGCTTCCTAACTCTGGTCTATTAGGAAAATATAAGATATCAGCTTGCTGTTCAGGAGTCGCCTCAGCTATCAGGCCATCGACCAGAAGAAAATTGTAGGTTATATCTAATCTGATCTGTTCAGTCAAAATCTGATTAAAATCAAATGGAGTGGTAGTGGACGAACTACTAGAAACTGCTAGTTCTGATGTGTAAGAGGCACCGATTCTTCCTGGAAGACCTCCATCAATAAAACCAATTCCATTTTTATAGCTAAGTGTTCCTAAGACAAAAGTTTGTCCAACTTGAACATTCTCAAAAGATGTTCCATCGAATTTAAAAAAGTTGGGATCGCGATCGGGAAAACTAAAATCAAGTTGATTAGTACCAATTCCATTGACATCTGGATAAGTAATGCCAGGATTACCAATTAAGTCTAAGCTATTAAAAATGCCGTTTGTCACTCCAGAACCTACGGGTTGGCTATTTGCTGGTAAATTGCTCCAAGCAAGAAAAGAAGGGAGCAGAAATAAAAGCTGCTTAAAAATGGTCTGCTTGATAGAATATTGCTTTGCGACACTCATGTAATTTACACACTCCGTTAATGGCGACACTCCGCTAAGGAAGATTTGGGGCTAGTGTACACACTCCCCCCCCCCACAACTGTATCAAAAGTTACAATTTAATAAATCTTTATATTCTTCTCCCTAGCTTAGGGATTCATAGGGGAAAGAGTTTCAGGTATTTTCCCCTGTTTTACTGCTTCTCAGGCGACTGATCGCCTTCCGTGAGGGATTGTGGCGCGGTGTGTCAGATTCGGTAATAGGGTTCAAAATTTCGCTAACACGGTTTGGTAAATTGACTTTAGCAGCCAGAGATGATCGATAATCGCCAGGTTGCAAAGGGCAGAGGTATCGCTGACGACGATCATAGCCAGCCTCGATCGCGCAGATGTTGAACATCCTGCTCAAAGTCTTCTACATCGTAGTGAACACAAATGCCGCGATCTGCCAGCAGTTTTTGAAAGTCCATGACTTCCATCCCGGCAATTTTACTGGCGCGACTGAGGGAAATCCGCTCTTGCTGAAACAGCGCAATGGCAATTTCCCGGAGCCAGTCGCCTTGGTTAAAGGTTTCGCCTTGGCTGAGGTTATCCGGTAGGTTCAGGGTAATTTGCATTGAGACATCCTCACGCACTAATACTTATTATTTTCTCTAACCTGCCATATCTCAGTTAAAGCTTTGGCTCTTCTGGTTTCTGTGTGAAAACGAGGTCTATACTGATAGAATATCCGTCAAAATAGCACTGAAAGTCTTGCCCGATAAGCATTTCACGATTCCATAAGCAAAAATTATCAGACAAAATCGAGAAGAGCCATTAAATCTGTTGGGGTGATTAGAAAGGAATATCGTCTAAATTTTCCTCCACCGATGTGTCAGAAGGTTGCCAAGCGGAAGGATTAGAAAGTTCATAGGATGCGTCATATTCAAAGTCCCCGGTGGAGACAGGTGCGACGGGTTTTTCCACCGGGGTTTTATTCGATTTGTGGGTATTGATTGGCACGACTTTTTCTGGAGTCGGGGCTGCCATTTCACCGCTACTCACGCTACCGTCAAGATGATAGAGATGACTAATAACTAATTCGGCCCGTTTTTCCTTAAAACCTTCGGGACGATCGATCGTCTGCATGGAGAGACGACCTTCTAAAATTACCCGATCGCCTTCATTATAGTTCTGAGCGACTTCTGAGGCCAAATTTCCCCAAGCTACGGCCCTTAAATTAGCTGGGGTGGCTTCGGCACGATTGGGAGAAAACTCGACTAACATTTGAGCGTAGGGAGTTTGATTATCTTGGGTATAACGTAATTCGGGACGACGGACAATTTTAGCCATTAAAATGCAACTGTTCATGGTCGAAAATCAGTCTGAATTTTTCTAATAAGTGGGTGGGTGGAATTAAATATAAGATGAACGTAGGTTGGGTTGAAGCATGAAACCCAACGCCCGCATGGGTTACGCTACCGCTAACCCATCCTACAAATAATTGCGCCTTCCTACTTAGCACCATTGTACTGAAAAAGTACAATGATCACCACTGTGGAGGTTAGGGAATTTTATGGGACTCTGGTTAAGAAAAAATCTCTTTAACACTTGGTACAACGTCATCTTAACCCTTGCGGGTCTATTTCTCAGCCTCTGGGGTGGCTTAAGTTTTCTCGATTGGGCGATAACTCAGGCAAAATGGGCTGTAGTGACGGAAAATCTCGGTTTATTTGTGGTCGGTCGTTATCCAGAGCAGTCAATATGGCGGATTTGGCTGATTTTAACGATAATTGCGGCTTTATCGCTGTTTTCTTGGCAATTAAACCGGGGTCGCTTCCCCGATTGTCCCGCTTTTCTGCAACGCTGGTGGGGATTGATTTGGTTATTGACTTTACCTTTAATTGCTTGGTTACTATTGGGGGGATTATTTTTAAAGGCAATTCCCCTTGATGATCTCAGTGGTTTAATCTTAACTTTATTAGTAGCGATCGCCAGTATGATTTTATCTTTCCCCTTGGGGGTATTATTGGCCCTGGGGAGACAGAGTGAATTACCGACAATTCGTTGGCTATCTATTGGTTATATCGAATTATTGCGCGGTTTACCTTTGTTGGGAATTTTATTCATGGCTCAGGTGATGTTACCTTTAATTTTACCCGCCGGGACGAGACCGGAACGGGTGATCAGAGCGATCGCCGGATTTACCCTTTTTGCGGCAGCCTATCTGGCCGAAAATGTCCGGGGTGGTTTACAAGCGATTCCCAAAGGTCAAATTGAAGCGGCCAAAGCTTTGGGTTTAAAACCGATTTTCGTTTTATTATTGATCGTTCTACCCCAAGCTTTAAAAGCGGTCATTCCCGCTATTGTTGGTCAATTTATCAGTTTATTTAAGGATACTTCTCTACTGGCGATCGTGGGACTGGTGGATCTCTTGGGTATGGCAGGATCGGTTTTGGCTAATCCGAAATTTATCGGCGATTATCCAGAGGTTTATCTATTTTTGGCGTTTATTTACTGGATTTTCTGTTATTCTATGTCCCTAGCCAGTCGTAGGTTAGAACAGCGTTGATTGGGGTGTGGAGAGTTTTCTGCTGTGATACTAAATCCAGTTATTAAAAACTGATTATTTATTCCCCCTTTTGCCTCTTGCCGTTCGGACTTCGGCGTGAGCTTTTGTCGAACGCTCGATCGAACGCTGAGCTCACGGCCGAAGCCTCTTGCATGAGTGCCTATCCTGATATGTTACCTATACTTAACGGATTTAGTATGAATAGTAAACAGTAATCGGTAAACTGAAAACTCTTATCTGATCTGGTGTATCTCGCATTTGCTAAAATACCGACAATTAGCAATTAAGTACCTAAGCAAAATTAATTACACATATCTAACCCCGCTCTTGCCTCTTGCCTATCTTCACTAGGAAATTAATTTTGCACGACTACTTATTGGTGACTCTTAAACTATGACAGATATATCAGCAGCTGGCTGTAAGCATCCCACCGAAAAGCTAATGCGCTCCGGGGTTTGGGGAGTTCTACCCCCCAAAAGCTTGGATTGAGTGATAAAATCGAAAGTAATGCCCGACTTTAGCAGAGAGTTTCCCTTTTAAAATCCCAACTTAGTAGATTTACAAAAATGAGATGCACCCAATCTCAGAAAGTACAGGAATCTCTTTTTTGGCTAGGCGGGATGGTAATAAAAAGCCACTGCCAAGATTAAATAGGTGGCTAGTAATAGGGTTCCATCTAACCAATTAGAACGACCGGTAAAGCTGATTAAATTAGTGACAACCACTGCTACAATTAAAGCCACCACGTTAAAGGGATTAAAATTTAAATCCATCGGTTGCTGCCACAATTGGCCGATAAAAACTAATAAAGGTGCTACGAATAAAGCCACCAATAAACTATCACCCATCGCCACGGAAACCGTTAAATCCATCTGATTTTTTAGGGCTAATTGAGTGACGGTAACTATTCCAGAAACATCAGTAATTAAAGGAATGAAAATCACCCCAATAAAGAGAGGGGTGAGATTAAATCCTTCCATCACCGATTCCACCACATTAACAAATAAATCCGACTCATAGGCTACAGCTACGGTGGAAGTAAGCAGCACAACTAACCACATCCAGACTTGAGCTTTCTCTTCCTCACTAACCTGATTGTCGGGGGTATTTTCGTTACTTAATCCCACTTCGTAGAGATAGCTATGGGTTTTCAGGGAAAATAATAAAGTTAACCCATAAACTATTAATAAAACCGTAGCGGTGACTAGGGAAAGACTGAGAATATCGGCAACTTCCACCACGTTAGAAGTATATATTACCAAAGTTGGTAAAGCGATCGCTATTACTGCTAAAGTCATAGAAGAACCATTTACCCGGGCTAAAATTGGTTTAAATTCCTGTTCTTTGTAGCGAATTCCTCCCGTGAGCATTCCCATGCCCATAAATAATAATAAATCGCTGAGAATACTACCGGTAATACTGGCTTGTACGATGTCCACTAAGCCTTTTTTTAGGGCAATTAAAGCAATAACTAAAGCGGTAGTGTTGCCAAAGATAGCATTAACTAATCCTCCCAAAGTTGGCCCAGTGACTACAGCAACTCTTTCCACAGAGGTACTTAACCAAATTGACAGGGGAATAATCGATAAAGCGGCAGTGATAAAAATAGCTTGATCTCCCCAATTAAGACGACTAGCGACCACGGAGAGGGGAATAAATAATAGGAAAGCAAAGGAGACAATTTTTCTTAAATTCATGGATTATTAATGGCAATTTCTCCCACCATTCCCGCTTCGGCATGACCCGGAATAGTACAGATTAATTTATACTTACCAGTTTTGAGAGGAACTATTACCCATTCTGCCTGTGCATTAGGTTTTAATTCTAGTTCGTTAATTGCCCCTTTAATCTCCACTTTTCCCGCTTCAACTTTCTGCGTCCAACTAGCATCGGCGAAGTCTTTAGCGGTAAAATAATGTTTAGTGGGACTGGGATTATCGAGGATTAATTTGTATTTTTGTCCAGCAATAAAGTCTAATTGACTAGGAAAGAATTTTAATTCTCCTTGTCCAGATCCTAGACTAATTTTAACTTCTAAAGGGGCGGATCCAGCGAAGACGGGAAAAGTCACTAACCAACAACTAATTAAAAGTATTACTACTGCCACAAATTTTTGATAAATATCCTTGCCAGCGAAGTAAGGATTAGAATTCATTTTGCTCCTCCAGCTTATATTATGATAGAGAAAATCCAGCGGCTTTTAGGTAGCTAGACATAATCAATTACACATATTTAACTACTTCTTGCCTTTTGCCTATCCCAACCAAGAAATTAATTTTACACAACTCTTAGGATAATTTTACAACAAGTGGTGATTCTTCCTAGCTCTCTTCCTTTCTTTCTCTGAAAAGTCCCTTGGCCACTGTTCAAACCTCGGGACTTCTCGCCACTGTCAGTTAAATCGACAAAATTAATCTAAGCTATCGGGAGAATGGGGATAAAGTTGTTCTGCTTCCGGACAATCTTCCGAGACATTAATATCAGGATTCGTCCGCGACACGGAGGCCAGTTTTCTGCTAACTGCACCGATACTTTCTAAGCGCACCATTTCTTCCCAAGAACTAATCTCGTCTTCTTCTTCTGTTTCGTAGCGAATGGTGACGAGATCGCTTTCTAGATCGATAATACGAGCATTATCAATCCATCTTTGCTGATCGCGCAAGAAAATGCAGACTTCCTGACCATCCATACAGAATTGATAAATCTTGCGGTGTAACATAAATTGCTCCTAAACAGCTTCTTTTGTTGGATTCAACTAACGGGAAGTGACAAGATGCCAATCTCAGCAATAGCTCAAGAATTCCCGTGGGTAACACAAAAAGGAGAAAAATTCCGCTAGTAGTGGCAAGAATGGGAAAGGAAAGTCAGGTTTCCAGTTTGGGACTACGTTCTTCAAAGACATCGATTCGATTAATAGACGGCCTCGGCGATTCAGTAAAAAACCGCCCTTATAGAGTCATTGTTACATAAATTTTCACTTCTTAACAGTATCTGTAGATGGAATCGGGAAATGGGGAGATAGGGAAATTTCCACTAAAACCCTAAAAACCCAACACCTAACCCCGATGCTGATTTAAAATAGCGATCATCTTTTGGGCCACGGCTGCTGTTTGTTCGAGCATGGCAAAATGACCACAATCGGATAACTCAATCACGTTGCTGCCGGTTTCAAACAAGGGATGAAAACTGGCCAAATGGTTAACGTACTTAACTTCCATAATCGTATCCTCTTTCCCCGCCAGAAAATAGACCGGCTGCGGAAGACGGGAGACAATCTGGGGTAAAAGATGAACTTCATCGATAGTGGTGGTTTCCAACAGTGACCCTAGGGCTGCTTGGTAATCGGCCCGGACAAAATCAATCACGCGCTGTTTGCCCCATTTTGTACTTAGGGTTTGCTTGACCATCATCCGCGAGAATAAAAGATCAATAAAGGGAACACTGGGCAACCAAGATGGTCTTCTCTCTAAAATCTGTCTTCCGGCTTCCCGAAATCGCTCAAATTCCTCCTTTAGATAGATGCCACCGCCGGCATTCATACAGATTACCCCTTTAATCCGTTGAGGACAGATATCCGCGGCCCATAAAGCAACACTACCACCGAGGGAATGACCAACTAACCAAGCAACATCGAGGTTTAAGCAGTTAAGAAGAGTAATAACGTCTTGGGAGTAGGATTCAAGGTTATAACTGCTAGGAGGACTGTTAGAGGTAATTTTTTGGGAGTCGCCAAAGCCCCGGAGATCGTAAACTAGACAGGGATAATCCGGGGAGAGAATATCTACCAAAGGCTGCCAGTAGTGACGACTCAGCAGCCAACCGTGTATAAAGACTAAAACCGGTTTATCCGCTTGGGGCGAAAATAACTCGTAACTGTGGGATACTCCCGATATGTCGATGGTAGGCATATAATCAATCTCAACCTAAGTTAAACCGTTGATAGGGGTTACTAGGGAAACTTCTAGAGAAAAATCGGTGTATTTAGCCTTGTTTACAGAGCATGGTCAGGAAAGCTTAGGATTTTCCCTGATAGTTGGTCAATCAATGCTATAGACAATTTTAAAAGCTTCTACTTTAAGTATAAAACACTGGGGATACCTCCCTAAAATAGGATGAAAACCCTAAACTAGGATTTGTCTATGAAATGCGATCGCTTTTTAACTCTTTCCCTAGTGTTAAGTCTGGGATTAGTTTTTCCCCCCTCTTTACCCGCTCAAAATCCCCCCGCTACCACCTTTCAACCGGGTCCCTGGCAGCCTGTCGCTAGGGTGAATATGAGTCGTCCTGTGGAGATTAAAATCATCAATCAAACCGATATTGACCTCAATTATGACCTATCGGCCAATATTGATTCCTCTCCCCAATTATTATCTCCCGGTACGGAGACAACCCTAAAAGGTTTCGTAATTCCAGCATATATTTTGATTAATCGAGCTAATGCGGCTGCGGATCGCTATTCTTCTAGTTTAATCTATGGCGTAGAAGTCAATGATGATAATTTAGTCACGATTACTGTCACCAAAGTTCCGGGGAGTACCCCCGGTTATACCACCTTTAATATCAATCAACAGGGTGCTATTTATATTTACTAGCTCTAACTTAGGGCGATCAGACTACAATTATATGATCGCGATCGAGATTTATTCGAGATTGATCAATAATTGTAACGTTTTAGTCAATTAACGGTAATTTCTGCCCCAGGGAGGTTAAATTAATAGGGGTATGACCCCAAATTAGCCGACAAAAGGTTAAAAAATCTCCTACAAACCTGGCGAGGACAAGCATGAATACAATCACTAATTTTTTAGCTAGTGCTATTGTCGGTGGTTGGATTATGACTATGGCAGTTTTTGCTATTCAAAATATCCAACCAGTTTCTTTAAAGTTTCTACAATTTGAGTCAATTAAAGTACCCATCGGTGTTTTGTTGGCTTTTTCTTTGGGAATCGGATTTTTTATCGCCGCAATTATTCCCGCTTTTTTTAGAAAGTCGAAAAAATCTCCTCGCAGTCGCTTTTCTTCCCCACAATCGGAGTTAGACGAGTTTGATTTTTAAATAGTCTTTTGACTTGCTAATTTATCACCAGCATCCCAGCTACATCTCAATTGAGGAGAAACATCTATATTAGATTTTCAGACCAGACGATCGACCCCTACCATGGCTGCAGTAATATTATTGTAGGGGCTAATTGCATTTTGTACTTTAAACAAAATTATAATTTTTGATAGCTTCTAGGACTCTCTGATGAATAGAAGCAAATAAACTTCCTTGACATAAAGAACAGAATTTATTTTCAGTAATTAGATTGAGACAATTTTAAATACGTTTTTCCCAGTCCTGTTGATTGTGAATGTTATTTACCCAAGCACTGAATAATCCCTTCTCACTAATACCTCCTAATTTATGAGATAATCGATTTCTAAGATTACGCAATTCTTCAGAACTCCAAGCTTTTAAATCCCACATTCAGCACTTGATGGTGTGAGTATATATACTTAACGAGCTACTCCCAGCAGATTATTTTGCCAAAATTTTATTTATTGAAAAACAGCTAAAACCATTGCAGGGTAAGTATTTC
>SFBI01000110.1 GCA_007095845.1 Microcystis aeruginosa Ma_MB_S_20031200_S102 | reverse complement strand
ATCCGCAACAGCAGCAGGTGGAAATCTACCGACTAAATAGCGGTGTAGAAATTATTAATTTACCTGCTACCTTATCAGGGGAAGATGTCTTACCAGGGTTTGTTTTGCATTTAACTTAGCAAGGATGACAGGGAATAACAAAGGGAATGACACCGAATCAGGATATCTTTGTCAAAACATTTCCAGAAAAGCGATCGATTGTCAGATTGAAGGTGTATAATTTCTCAAAGGCCAGCATCAAGCTAAAAAGTTCTCAAGACCACCCAAAAAAAACCATCAGGATTTCAGGAACAGATGCTCTGGCTACTTCTTCAAAGAAAGAAGAAACTCTCAGCCACAACATTGATATTTCTCAATAATGTCCCCTAAAATTTTCAATCATCACTTTACTCCTCTTAAATCCCTCTCTCTGGGATTATTTCTCCTACAAGCTTTCACTCCCCTTACCCTAGCGGCCCCCCCGCGAGAACCGGATCAAAGCGTCGGCTGTGATATTCTGGTGGTGGGTGGTGGTTTAGCCGGTGCCGGTGCAGCCTACGAAGCTTTATTATTAGGAAAAACCGTCTGTTTAACCGAAATTACCGACTGGGTGGGGGGACAGATATCTTCTCAAGGAACCTCCGCATTAGATGAAAGACGAACACAAAGAGAAAAATTATTTTTCCCGAAAGGTTATCTAGAATTTAGGGAAAGAATTAGAAAGCATTACGGGAAACGCAACCCGGGAGAATGTTGGGTCAGTGGGTCTTGTTTTTTACCTTTTGACGGACATAAATTATTATTTCAACAGTTAGAAGACGCTGCCAAAAAAGGTAAAGGAACCCTGAAATGGTTTCCCTCCACGGTAGTCAAAGAATTAAATATTGAAACTTTACCCAATCGCGGCACCGGTCAACAGATTACCAGTGTAATTGCTATTCAACATAGTCCCGCAAAAGGTACTCCTCCCCTAAATACCGAGTTTTTATCGCAAAAAATGGAGGATATCTATCGCTACGAAAATTCTCCCCGTTTTGATAAGAAAATCCTCCGTTTTGTCCCCAAATCCTCCCAACCGAATCAATTAGCAGATTGGTATGTGATTGAAGCGACCGAAACTGGGGAAATAATCGGATTATCAGATATTCCCTACCGTTTAGGTGTCGATAAGCGCAGTTATCTGGAACCTTCTTCTTCTAGCGTCACTGGAGACCCCTACTGTACCCAGGGTTTTACCTATACCTTTGCCATGGAGGAAACAGAAAAACCCCAAACCCACGAGAAACCAGTCTATTATGAACGCTATGCCCCCTATTTTAGCTATGAATTGCCGCGATTAGCCGATTTTGACCTCGTTTTCACCTATCGTCGTATTTGGAGTCCACAACTGGGTAAAGAGAAAACCTTTGGGGGAATTACTTTTACCGAACCCGTCCCGGGGGATATCTCCATGCAGAATTGGACTTGGGGGAATGATTATCGTCCGGGGACTGCAAAGGATAACTTTATCTACACCCGTGAACAGTTGCAAGAGTTAGGACAGTTATCTCCCGGGGGATGGATGGGAGGATTACGCACCGAAACCCTCGCGAGGGGCGAAGAACACGCCATTTCCTACTATTATTGGCTAGTAGAAGGAACCACCGATTCCCAGTTAGGAGACGGGGTAAAAGTCCCCCACTTGAATAACCGTTATCTCTCTGGTTTTGATTCTCCCATGGGTACTGCCCACGGTTTGTCAAAATATCCCTATATTCGGGAAGCAAGACGGATTATCGGTCGTCCTTCCCTGACTTTCCCCGATGGTTTTACCGTCACAGAAATCGATATTTCCCGACAAAATTTTCAAAGCGATTTCTATCGTCAAAATCTTTCCCCAGCAGAATATCGGCGCTTAATTGCCACCTTAGCAGGATTAGAGGGATTTTCCGTACTTGATGGCACATTATCCCCCGATGCGGTTGTTAAACGCAAGCGATCGACTATTTACCCCGATTCCGTCGGTATCGGTCACTATGCGATTGATTTTCACCCCTGCATGACGGAACATCCCCCCGAAAAACCGGGCAATACAGAAAAAGCAGGAGAAAGACAGGGACAGGGCCAAGCTTATCCCTTCGAGATTCCTTTAAGGGCTATAATTCCCCAAAAAATCGATAATTTACTGATAGCGGGTAAAAGTATCGCCCTTAGTCATATTGCTGCGGCCGCCTATCGTGTCCATTCTTTCGAGTGGTCCTCTGGGGTAGCAGCAGGCATCACGGCAGTGTATGCTTTAGATAATAATGTACTGCCCTATCAATTAGTAGAAAGTGATTTTCTCATCGGCAATCAAAAACTGCGAGAATTACGGCAAAAAATCGACGCAAGTGGTAATCCCACTCTGTTCCCCGATGCCTCAATTTTCCGGTCGATGGATGATTGGTATTAATTAGGGTCTGCTGAAAAAGTTTTTCGTGGGGACAGGGTGTGGGGTTTTACCAGTTTTGAGGTGGTTAATTACCTAATTTTCAGGGAAAAAGTGCCTCAATTTTCCCCCTCATCACTCCCAGTCCGGGTACTTTTTGATTGACAAAAAGTCTAAAAGTCTTACCTAACAAGGGTTTTACCATTATTCAGCCAGCCCTAAGTAATGCAGATTGAATAAAAATGCTCAAGTACGCGCTCAGTGAATACCTAACAAACACTGAATCATAGATGAAAATCAGGAATAAATTGGGTCTTTTTTCAGCAATCCTAGCAATTTTTTTATTTTAATCCAACCTCTTCTCATTTGCCAGAATCTACTTTTTTCCATGGCGGCTATTTTACTGTCAGCTTTTTGCAATTCCTCATCTCTTTCTCGATAATCAAATTGGGTTTTTTCTAAGTCTTCTTGCAATTCTTGTTCATGAATTTCTAATTGTTTAATTCGCTCCCTAGCTTGTTCTAACTGAGCAAATATATCAACTTTTAAGGTGACTAAAGCAGCAAAAATGGCTTGGATATTTTGGGAGTAAAGTTGGGGATGATTATAAAAAAGTTGGGTGTAGGAATAAATATAGTGTTCTGCGGTCATTGAGCGACTCATAGAGTCAGCTTTTTGTCGATAGAAAAATAATACTTCCGGGATACGATAGACTTCTCGACCTAATTCGATCAGAGATAGCCAGAAATCGTGATCTTCCCAACCATAAATTAAATTAGTATTATAGCCCCCCACAGTTTCCCAGTCGGATTTCCGAAACAAACCGGAGCAAAATATCATATTATCTACTAATATATCGGGAAATTTGTACTCAGGCAGCGGCCAAATACCTTCTCTGTCGCCAAAATACTCCGCTTCGCAATAAACTATACCTAATTGCTCATTACTTTCTAGCAAAGTAACCGCTTTTTCTAGATAGGAATCGGCAATTTTATCATCAGCATCAAGGGGAAGAATATAGGTTCCTTGCGCTTGGGCAATTCCTAAATTTCTCGCTGTGGCAACCCCTTGATTTTCTGTGCGGATGATCCGGGTTTTTGGCTGTTGATAATCTTGTAAAATCTTGATGGTTTCTGATTCTGTGGATCCATCATCAACCACAAGAATTTCAAAATCTTGGTATATTTGCACTAAAACAGATGCGATCGCATCATCAAGATAGCGACCTTGATTATAGCAAGGAATAATCACGGAAACTTGAGGAGCATGACTCATTGAGGGCAATTCTCTCCTACTTGAGCAAAAACTAGGTTATTAATAGCTTATACCAAAAGCTCCCCTTTATCATTTTTCTAACTAAAGAAAGTGTTGATATCCCCACTAGCAATTTCCAGATAGTAGGACATATCATGGATAGATTCTGAAATTATTCCGATTGATGGACAAAATCACCCAATTGGGTGATCCCCGTGAGGGAAGCATCTCTTTTTAATAGAAGATAAGTTATTCAATAATCCGATTATTATTACCAATGATCCTTAATCATGGAAGCTCATCAACAAAAACAACTCCGGACTTTCCTCTTGGAAAAACTAGCAATTTCCCCCCGTTCCTTTGATATGGCTGTGCGTCTCTGTGAAGCATCGGTGGGTTCTTTGCCGATGGTTTTATGGCAGTATGGTTTAATTGATTTGTCGCAATTGAATCAGGTCTTTGACTGGATGGAAACTGTATAATTAAATTAATTATCATTTTTATTAAGCGACCAGCAAGTTACTGTGATTTATTTAATTTTGCAATCCTTGATCGCCTTTGTGGTTGTCATGACAGTAAGGTATAAACAAACTTAATATACCCTGGTTTCTTGAGTTAGACATCGACTAGATAAAACTCTTTCAGAGCCGGATAAAAGTTGAGATTTTCGTGACTAGGACGACTAAGTTTAATCAGGGCAAAACGTTGGGATGGCTCTAGTTTTTGCCATTGTTCTAAACTAATTTCAACCTGTAATTCCCTAGCTTTTTCTAGGACTGTATTGGGAATCTGGCTATCATCTAACCAAGCAGGATGGTTATCTATTGCTACTTCTCCTGGGGGAGTACCGGTTTTTTCGGTGATTAATTTTTGCAGAAAATCTCGATAGATTTTAGCCTCTGCTGCCGTCGTACAAGCCATATTAACTAATACCATTCTTTCTGGTTGAGTTAACTGCATCCAATGGGATAATTTTAATTTAACTCCACAGGTATCTAGTTTCATTCTCACGGTCATTGGTATGCAACGTAAGGAGTCAACAAAATCGGTTTCAAAGTCAAAAAAGGTGTTCATATTATTTCACTGATTTACTGAGGATAAATCTATAATACAGCCCTGGGGTGTAATTGCTGGCAAAATGTTATTTTGATTGAATAAAATTGGCTCGATATTGATGACTAGAGAGGAGAGTTTCCTCTAGTTCCTGCCATTTTTCTCCTGCAATATAGTCAATAACTTGATCCAGATTTTGCCGATAATTTGTCAAGGATATCAATAAAGCTTGACGATTGTATTTAGCCATCATTAAACCTAATTCGGAGTTGCCAGCACCGACGCGACTGGTATCGCGAAAACCAGAACTAGCTAAATTTTCCGCTAATTGACGAATCTTCAGATCTTTTTCTTTTCCACAAGCTTGGATTAAACTGGTACTAATCATGACTGGCAGATGGGAAATCCATGCCACGGCTCGATCGTGTTCTTCGGGGGAGGAATAATAAATTTTACAGCCTAATCTTCGTACTATTTCGGTTAGGATTTGCACGGCAAAGTTAGGAGTAGATTCAAGGGGAGTAATCAGATATGGGGCATCGACAAATAAACCCAATTGTGCAGCATTAATTCCCTGTTCGGTTTTCCCAGCCATGGGATGACTACCGACAAAATTCGGCCATAATTGACTACAATTGTCCACAATTGCCCCTTTAACTGATCCCACATCGGTGACAATGGCTTCGGTTTTTAAATAGGGAGTTAATTTTTCCAAAGTTGGCACAATTAAATGTATGGGAGTACAAATAAAGATTAAATCGACAGTGGCTAATAATTCTAAATTGGTACTAGATTCATCTACCACTCCTTTTTGTACAGCGATATCACAGGTGGATAGTTGACGGGAAACTCCCCAAACTTTATGACCTTGTGAGCGAAAATCTAACCCCAAGGAACCACCAATTAAACCCAGTCCAATAATGCCAATATTCATTAGTTTTACTCAAAGATAATTTCGTCTTCTAGTCGCCAAGCAGGATCGACAATGCACAAAAAAATTAAGGGTTCCTCACCACAATTATGAATATATTGTTTAGCTAGAGGAGGTATATAAATGGTAGCACCGACAGTCACTAATTGCACTTCCTCATCGATGTGCATTTCTCCTTGTCCTTGCAGAATATAATAAACTTCCGCAGTTTTTAAAGCGTGGGGAGTAGAAGTTTCCCCCACATCTACCCAAGCATGGGCTAAACTATAACGTAGATTTAAGGGCTGTTTATCGGGATGCAATAACTCACGCAATCTGGTATGATCACCAGCGATGAATTCCTCACATTCGAGCAGTTTTCTGATTAACATAGTAAAATTAAACCTCGAAGATTGTTTTTATTTTATCATTGAGTCAAAAGCTAAAGACGAATAGCCGTTATCATAGAAATATTCAGCATCGCCAGAATTAACGAATGACTTGGTTAGAACATAGTGTAGAGGTAGAAGTGGACGCACCGATCGATCTGGTTTGGGATCTTTGGTCAGATTTAGAACAAATGCCCCAGTGGATGAAATGGATCGAATCGGTGAAAATTCTCGATGAGGAGCCAGAACTTTCCCGTTGGAAGTTAGCCAGTGGTGGTCTAGAATTTACTTGGTTGTCACGGATACTGAAAATTGTTCCCCACCAGATGATTCAATGGGAATCTGTGGACGGTTTACCTAACCGCGGGGCAATTCGTTTCTATGACCGTCATGGTAGAAGTATTGTGCGACTGACAGCAGCCTATGCTATACCCGGTTGGTTAGGAAAATTGATGGATAATCTTTTCCTCGGTCGAGTGGTGGAATCAACTCTGCAAGCCGATCTAGAGCGTTTTCGCCTTTATGCACTCAATATTGTCAATAATACGTCGCCAAGGTGAGGCAATTATCGTTAATAAGCTTTTGACTAGCTAAATTGCTGGTTAAGACTGTCTATGGTTAGGGAGAATGGGTAGGGAGAGTCGGTCTGAGCGTTTGTACTAAAATTCCCCATGCCCAGTTCAAATGCAGTACAGTCTATTGCTGACGATCAACTCCCAAAAACGAAAACTTCCTAAGAATATCCCAAGTAAATTCCGCTATCATGGTTGATTTAAGTACCTAAGCAAAATTAATTACTCACCGTTCGCTTAAATAAAAAAGCGATCGAGGACAAAAAAGGTTAAAATCCTTGTGTAGTAAAGGGTTTGGTTGAAGGAGTTAAGAAAATTCCCACACAGATAAAGTCAGAACGA
>SFBI01000011.1 GCA_007095845.1 Microcystis aeruginosa Ma_MB_S_20031200_S102 | reverse complement strand
CCACACAAGCGTTTGAACTCTTTTAGCTGTAAAGTTTTTACTTGTTCGTAATTCATCTTTCAATCTTAACTCTTGGACTATTTTATCCTATTTTGTCTAGACTTATGCAAGAGATCTAATGTTGATTGCTACAATCTTCCCGGCGCACCTGAGATTGATAAATCTCATTACCACGTCGAGCGAATTCTTCTTTGCTGTAGCGGAGTTAATTAATTGTTATTGGCCTGACCTCGTTGCAACTTTTGCCCCTCTACTTTAACCTAAACATGGGGAATCTTCGCTAACATTTCCCAACTGGGACCACAAGAGCGGCATCGCACTTAGACTTACAGTTTCAATCAATGTGCATGGTGCGTTCCCCAAAAATCTATTAGTGGAGCGATCGCACTTGCCTTAGGGAACGCACCCTACAAGATTGCGATCACTACACAGTTTGATTGTTGGCGTTATCAGATCAGAATATGAAAGATGCAATGCAATCCTTGCTACCCTTCGACTTGGCTCAGGGCAAGTCAAAGTAATTTGAGTTCCAAGCTGATTCGGATCATCTTTCAATTTGACAACGCCTGTCTCCTGTCTCCTATCTTCTGATTTAAGTATAAATACTTGTTGACAACTCATAGTCGTTATGAGTACACTTAATTTAGACAAACTCGAAATGAGTACGACTTAACGATTAGGAGTTGAAGATTATGCTACCAAACCGAGAAGGACAGAGAGTTCCCGATGTCACCTTTCCCGTGCGTCAAAATAATCAATGGGTGAACATCACCAGCGAGGAATTATTCAAAGGAAAAAGCGTTGTTCTTTTTGCCTTACCCGGGGCATTTACTCCCACCTGTTCCACCTCCCATTTACCCGGATATAACGAATTAGCCCCAGTTTTTCGAGAAAATGGCGTAGATACTATTGTTTGCTTGTCGGTGAATGATACCTTTGTCATGAACGAGTGGGCAAAAGACCAAGAATGTGATAATGTCGTCTTGATTCCCGACGGTAACGGCGAATTTAGCGCAGGAATGGGGATGTTAGTCGATAAAGCTGACTTAGGTTTCGGTAAACGTTCTTGGCGCTATTCGATGCTAGTCAAAGATGGTGTTATCGAGAAAATGTTCATCGAACCGGAAGAACCGGGAGATCCTTTCAAAGTCTCCGATGCGGAAACGATGTTACACTACATCAACCCAGAAGCCAAAAAACCGCCTTTAGTCTCTCTTTTCTCGAAAGTGGGCTGTCCCTACTGCCTCCGGGCTAAGAAAATGTTAGAAGAAAAAGGGCTACAATACGAAGAAATTATCCTCGGACGCGATGCCACCAGTCGTTCTCTGCGGGCCATGAGTGGCAACACCACCACCCCGCAAGTCTTCATTAACGGCCAATTAATTGGCGGTTCGGAAGAATTAGCGGCTTATTTGGGAGCATAATTAATCAGTTAGACCTCAAGTTATCTTTCCATTGCAACTGGAGAGATATCTGTCAGAGGTTTTGCCCGGGCAAGTTAGAGATTTTTTGTTGGGTGTGATTGTAGTCTGATGTATTTCGTTAATCATTTATAGCGTTTCTCAGTCTTATAAAGTACACCATCTGTGACCTGTTCCCTAACTAAAACCAGAAACTTTGTGCCTCAAAAGTATGAGAATTGCTTATTTTGTGAAAGCCCGGGACTTCATAAAGCCAAATGAAAAGGTAGTCGTTATCTTTACAGAGGGAAAACACTTTGTTCTCCACGATGACAACACTGGTTCAACGGGTCAGTGGAAGATCGATCCCAATCTTGAAGTTGACCGTATTATTCTTTATCATCGTGATGATGAGAATAATGCGAATAATTTGTACATAGCGAACCATGCTGGTGCAGAGCCAGCAGACAGGGAAGGTCGATACGAGATTCGATTAACTCATGTTCAGTACATAGGGGCAACATCCGTAAATTGGGTTGAGTTTGCTGAAGGTGGGCAAAACCCAATTCGGTATCTTCCTTGATGTAGCTTTGATTACTGACGGTTCTTGTCATCCACTAATAGGTAGGTGAGAACACGAGGTAAACTATAAGCTGGGAGATTGTGGTGAAAACTTATGAAGTTGACTGTAACACTTGACCGTGACGAAGATGGAGTTTGGGTTGTAGAATGCCCCAGCATTCCGGGTTGTGTCAGCCAAGGTAAAACGAGAGCAGAAGCTCTTGAAAATATCAGAGATGCAATTATCGCCTGCCTTCAAGTTCGTGCAGAACGTGGACTACCGCTAACGATTGAAACTCACCAAGTAGAGGTAATGGCATAATCATGTCCTCTGCTCTTCCTGTTCTCAGCGGACGTGAGGTAGTCCAAGTATTTGAAACCTTCGGCTGGCAAGTTGCGCGTCAAAGTGCAAGCCATATTATCATGGTTAAGGAGGGCGAATAGGTAACACTCTCTGTTCCTGATCATCGTGAAGTGGCAAAGGGTACGCTTCGTAGTCTTATTCGTACTGCTGGAATTACGGTACAAGAATTTGTTTCTGGCATGAGATGAGCGATAAGAGAGGTCTAACAATTCGAGTGCAGCGGACGGACGAAGGCTGCTGATGCTCAGTTCCAGGTTGTCTGATGCCGCTGATTCGAGCCGTTACTTGTACTGAGCGCATTGGAAGTATCAGTTATCAGCTGCTTGTTGTCCGAATTAATTGGCCGTTTTTCAGTTTATTATCAACGTCCAATAGGATCAAAATCAGTCCCTTATGCACCCACAAAAATTATCGAGTATTTGTTAACTCATCAAGGAGAAAGATTATGGTAGCCACTCCAGTCAAAAGCAAAACCACGGGACAATACTACACCACCCGCATCGATTTAGCATTAGATATCCGCAAAGCTATGGTTGAAATCTTAAGCCAAACCCTTGCCGCTAGTTTGGACCTAAAAACTCAGGTTAAACAGGCCCACTGGAATGTCAAAGGTTTAAATTTCTACCAATTGCACAGCCTCTTCGACGAAATGGCCACGGAATTAGAAGACTATGGGGACATGGTAGCAGAACGGATTACTGCTTTAGGTGGAACCGCTTTGGGAACAGCACGCATCGCCGCTGCTAACTCGATTCTGCCAGAATATCCGGCTGATATCGTCGATGGTAGTGAACATCTCGTTGCTTTAGCCGAACGTTATGCTTTATACGCTGCCCATCTTCGTTCTGCTATTGATAGCACTGGCAATCAAGGGGATGCCGACACAGCGGATCTCTATACGGAAATCTCCCGGGACATCGATAAACGTCTCTGGTTCCTAGAAGCGCATCTGATTAAATCGGAAGATGTTATCGGTTAAATATAGATAAATTTGGGGTGTGTTAACGTAGCTTAATACACCTTAAATTCTCGTAATCGGTAAACGTAGCCAATCACTTAACGGTGGACTTTAAAAATACCCTGCTGATCATGACCTTGAAAATCGGTTCTAAAGTCAGGGTAAGCGCATCTTAACCATCCTTGACAAAATGAACTTTATGTAAGTTGCTTACCCAGGGAGCAATTCAGCCATATTTGAGGAGCATTGTCCATCTCAATTGTTAAGCAAAAATCGACCAAATGTGAGGATTTTGTAACTATTCTGATTGACTGATATCACCTGAAATGCCCACATTGATAAGCTTTTCCTGACTTATAGCGTTTCCTAAGCTAGTGAGGTAAACATATTTTTCTTGCCTTTTGCCTAAAACCCATAACTTTTGTACCTCAGCAGACTGAAAAACACTATAGATTAATTTTCAGTTGTTTTTTTCTGAAAAACTCGACATCTTCACTATTACAATTGAGTGCTAACCCCTTTTGGCTCAATGTTAGAGGGGATAAAAGACTCAACAGGGTGAGAGCTATTCCATTACTTTCCAGACTTGACATCGAATCGGTTTCATGTCGCAATCCTCCCCTGTTGAACCAGTTGAGAGGGATAATATCACCCCCCTCTTGGTATCGATAGCCGGCGATCAGCCACCCAAAACTAAAAGATAACTGCTGTATTTCAATTTTTACAGTTTATTTTAAATAAATCAAGAGATTTAACCCCGGAATCGTGCGGGAGAGAGTCCAGATAAGGAGAGTGATATAAAAGATGCCGATACCCCATTGATACCAAACTAAAAAAGAAACAATGGTGGGTAATTCTTGATCGCGAACTCGCCAATCATTAAAGCCTAATTTTAGCAAATTATTGAGACTTAAATCGTAATAATTTAACCAATTCCAACGCTTTTGCCAAGGAATAGGAGTATAACGATCGCGAAAGAGGGGAAATTCGGGAACCACGGGTAAACGTGTGATTAATAAGCGTAATTGTCGCATACTACCATCTTGCAGGAAATAGGAACTATCCATTAAATCGTGATAGCGTCCCCGACGATAAAGTTCGATAATTAAAATTAGGGGCAAGGGAACAAGAATTAGGGCAATAGCTGTTAAAGTTAGTAGGGGACGACTGGCAGATTGCAGGATATTAAACACACCAGAAAGGGTGAGGATAATATAGCTAGTTACCATACAAAAGATTTCATAACCATTAGGAATTACTGGTTTAGGAGTGAGGCGACGCACGCGATCGATTAACCAAAATAAACAGCCAAAATAGGCAAAAATTATAATTCCCGTGCCGAAAACTAAACTAAAATTTGTACCATCTTGACTTAAGAGTAATAGTAAAGTAAGGAAAGAAGTATGCAGAAAATCAGCTACCCAAGTGAGGTTAATTAGGCGAATAATTGAGATATTCTTCAGCTTTTTTCTTAACTGTTGTAATCGCAATTTTTCAGTTTTGTATTCAATTTGATTAGCATCGGCAATTTGTTCTAGGGAGCGAAAATTACGAACTAAATTTCTTAAAACTGTTTCATTTCCTGCTAGGTTTGGTAAATAAATTGCTTGACCAATTACTCCTCTATCTCCTAGTATTTTCGCTTTATCGGAATCAAAAGCTAATCCCGATACACTTAAATAACTATTTTTAGTAAAAGTAGAATTACTAAAATCTACCTGATCTAAAAGTTTCACATCTTGAAAACTAACCACACCATTAAAATAACTAGACCGGAAAGCGCCTGATTTTTCAAAAGTGGCATTTCTAAAGGTTAATAAACTTAAAAATCTACTCTTAGAAAATAGCGGACGATCTCGCCATTGACTTTGGGAAAAATTGGCTTCTTTTTGCCAGAAAGTACGGGTAAAATCTGCGGGTTTATCGTATTTGGTTTGATCAAAATAAGCTTCAGCAGTAAAATGACTACGATGAAAGTTACTAATACTTTTAAAATGTGCGCTGCGAAAGATAGCTTTATTTAAAAATTGACTTTGACTAAAATTTACATCTCCCATAAAAGTGGCTTGGCTAAATTTCGCTACCCTTGCAAAACGCGATTCTAACCAATTACTTTCACGACTAAATTTTGCTGCCATTGCTTCGACAATTTGCAGAAAAAAGGTCTTAGAAAAGTCCACTTCTCCCATAAATACGGTTCCCTGCAACTTCACCGGTCCACGAAACACTGTGACATTAAAAACCGGTTCATCGCTATCGAATAAAAAATTTTCGTCCTGTTGTAATAACTGTTCTTCCGTGGGTGATAACAAGGTAGCGAGAGCTACTTTTGTTAAAGGAGTCGGTAAACCCAGACGGGAAGCGATAAAGTTGCCTTGAATTAAGGAATTACTAAAATCTAAACCTAGGGGTTGTTTAGCGCGATTAATTTGACCTTGAATCTGTTGATAAAATTGTTCTTGCAGTTCTTTATTTTCATCGCGGATATCGATAACTAAATTGGCTAAATTAATGGTAGTCATCCCTTCTTTAAGGACGGGTGCGCTTAAACGTTCCTGCAATAAAGTTACTGTTAAGGGAACTCTATCCATTACTGCCAAACCAGGGAGAGAATGTAAACAGAAAAACAGAAAAACAATGATTAGTAACCAGCAGCCTTTCAACAACGCACCCACGACAGTTATTTTCCTAAACAAGCTTGGATAGCCATTTCTAAGTCCTCTTGGTTTAAATCGGTGATAACAAAGACTTCCTGAACACTTTTTCCTGTCCTCGCAATCACCTTAAAACCACCACGAATTGGCACTGAAATCCGCAATTGTAATCGCGGACAATGACCTTTTGAGCGAGAAAGTACCCCGGGGGTGACAGTGGTGATTCCTTGATAGGTAATTAACTTTTCTAATACCGCAATCAACCCCGGGATATGAGTAGAATGATTCCAAACTAAGCGACCATTATTCATAATTATACGGCCTCTAGGGGAGCCATGGTTAATCCTTCCCGTCGCAATTGTTGGTGATAAAGTTCCGCTTGTTCTTGGGGACCGGTCCAGACAATTGCCTGTCCTTGGTAGTGAACTTGATTAGTTAATTCCCAAGCTCGATCTGTAGTCATATCCGGGATATATTTAATTAAACAATTGGCCACATGATCGAAGGTGTTAAAGTCATCGTTGAGAACAATAACTTTATAGTTGGGATAAGTCTTTTTGACCACTTGAGTGGACTTATCTAAGGTGGTACTAGGTGCGCTGGCCATAAAAGTTATAATAGGTCAAGATTTTTGCGGTTAAATTCGAGCATTTTGACAACAATTAAGCGGCAAAAGCCACAGAATTATTCTTCAAAACTTGGTGATAGTAATTTAATAACTGTTTGGTGGCCGCTTGCCATGCCCATTTTTCCGCTTCTAAACGCGCATTTCGTCGTAATTCCTCTCTTTCTGCCTTAGCGGTTAGTAATCTTTGGGTAGCACTAATTAAACCCTTTTCATCCCTAGGATCGAAGAGATGACCATTAACTCCATCGGTGACAATATCGGGAATTCCTCCCGAATTTGCCGCTACTACCGGACAACCGGCAGCCATAGATTCTAAGAGTACCAAACCGAGGGTTTCTGTGCGTGAGGGAAAAAGAAAAGCATCTGCGGAAGCAAAAGCGGAGGCTAATTCTAACCCCTGTAAATAACCAACAAAATGGGTATTTGTGTCGGCAAAATGACTTGTTAAAGCTTCCCGATGGGGACCATCTCCCACAATGGCAAATCTTGCTTCGGGAATCGCTTCTAAGACTGGTTTAATGCGATCGATTTCTTTTTCGGCCGACACTCGACCAACGTATAATAAGAGAGGACTATCGGGGTTATTTTGGGATAATTTCAGTCTCATAGCTGGGGATTTTAAATGAGGTTGAAATAATTCCGTATCGACTCCCCTTTGCCAAAGCTCTACCTTTTCAATGCCACGACTAGATAATTCTTGTACCATAGCAGTGGAAGTGCAGAGATTTAAACTTGCTTGATTGTGGGCCAATTTTAATAATTCCCAGAGTAATCCTTCTAGGGAACCTAATCCATAGTGCTGTAGGTATTGGGGGAGATGGGTATGATAGGAAGCGACGAGGGGAATGTTCATAGTTTTGGCAAAATAAATGCCTCCCACTCCTAAAATAGCCGGGTTAACCACATGAATAATATCAGGTTTAAACCTCTCTAAAGCTTGACCGACTGAAGGCCGGGGGAAAGCCATTTTTAATTCCGGATATAGGGGTAAGGGAATCCCTGTAACTCCATGAATCTTAGCACCTTTGTACTCTTTTAAACCGCCATCGGGAGAGAAAACCAATACCTGATGACCTAATCTTTGTAGGTGTTCCACGGTATGTTTAAGACGGGTGACAATGCCATCAATTTTCGGTAAGAAAGTTTCTGTAAAAAGAGCAATTCGCATAGAGAAAACAAGGTTAAGTAATAATTAAGGGCAAGCTTTTTGAGATAGCTAGGAATAATTACTGAATTTCTCAAGGCAATTAACTCCCCAATTAATCATAGATCAGAAAGGCCAAAGGTTTTAATCACTCGATCGCTACCTTCGATAACCACCGTCGCTCGATAATTATCGCCGATTGCTGCGGTCCATAATTGCCATTCCCCCGCCACATTGTCTAATTTTAAGGGATTAAGGCCCACTTCCACTCGATCGAGTCCCCCGCTAATTCCCGTTCCCAGTGCCTTTAAATAAGCCTCTTTTGCCGTCCATAACTGAAAAAACAACTTTTCCTTCTCTGCGGACTTTTCAACAAGCTCATGTTCCCTAGCACAAAAAAACCTTTTTGTCAAGCTATCTAAATCTTTCATCTGGCGCATTTTCTCTAAATCTACCCCGATGCGAGCGGTTAAAGTCAAGCCACAGATTGCCATCTCCTCGGAATGGGAGAGATTAAACTGCAATTGGTAGTTAATACTCGGTTTTCCCCGTTCACTGTAGATAAACTCGATTTTTTCGGGACTTATCGCCAAATATGACCCTAAAATCTCCCGTAAATATCCCCTAGCCACCAAAAAACGCCGCTTGTGTTGGGGAAAATGGTAACGATTAGCTCTAATTATTTCATCTTCCGAGAGCAAAGAAGCCAGTTTTTCTCGTCTATCCCCAGAGGGATCGAGACTGATAAAATAGAGATGAACCTCATCGGTAGATATAAACATTAAACTCAGAAGCGATCAAATAATTAATTATCGGTAAATTTTACCGTAAAATGAGAATTGCCGACCCAAGAATTTATCCACCTTCTAACTCTTGACCTTGCAGCACACCTATGAACTTTTTTCATACTGAAGACCACCTCCAACAGTTCGGCACAGATATTTTAGAAACAACTTGGCGAGAATTTCCCCAATTAGCTCAAGAACAAATTGCCCTAACTTGGATAGTATATGATCCTCCTGTTATCGTCAACACGGGGGGAGCAATTTCTCACGAAGAATTCTGGAAATATTCCCCCCGCGGATTTAGCTATCGCGGACAAGAAAGAACCTATCCCGCTAGTTTAGTGAAATTATTTTATCTAGTAGCGATTCATGAGTGGTTAGAGGGGGGGATGATTGCCGAAAGTACCGAATTAAATCGCGCCATTCGTGACATGATTGTTGACTCTAGTAATGATGCTACCAGTTTAGTTGTAGATCTGGTCACGGGAACCACTAGCGGTCCAGAAATTGCCGCCGGTCCCTTTGAAACTTGGAAGCAACAACGCAACATAGTTAATCGTTATTTTCAATCCCTAAATTGGCCGGAATTAGCGACAATTAACGTTAATCAAAAAACTTGGTCTGATGGTCCCTATGGACGTGAACGCGCTTTTTTAGGGGAATTAATGGAGAATCGCAATATGTTAACTAGCAATGCAGTGGCGCGTTTAATTCATACTATTGTTGGGGGGATTGCGGTTTCTTCCCAACGTTCCCAGATGATGATGTCTTTACTAAAACGTAGTCTTAATCCTGCTGATTGGACAAGTCAAGGAGATGATACACAAATCTTAGGATTTTTGGGACAAGGATTACCAGAAAATAGTCAAATTTGGTCAAAAGCTGGTTGGACAAGTCAAGTACGTCACGATGCAGCCTATATTGAAATTCCCCATCATACTCCCTATCTCTTGGTGGTATTTACCGAGGGAAAAGATAACAGTCAAAATCGCTCAATTTTACCTTTTATTTCCCAGAAAGTAGCCGAGAAAATTATGCAGTTCAATTAATTTAACCTGTGGGTAGGATGGTTTTCTCTGTCATTGTCAAAAGTGCTAGATAAACATCCTACTGTCATGAACCCGTAAATTGACTGATATTCATCTCAATATGTAGCTTTTCTGGGATAGATGGGGTTTGTTCTTGCAGCTGAAATACTCGATTAAGTTTAGTCTGTGCTTCACCTTGACTAGAAGGACTGTCATCATTTAAACTAACAATAAGTTGTTTTTAAGTATTTCCTCAAATGTGTGACTTTCAACCCTCACCATTGTCATAACGAAAGGGAAGTGGAGAGTAAACTAATTGTCCAGTATTTACTCCCCAAACTAGGCTACAATGCCGAACATTGGTATCAACAAGTTAGCTTCGGTAAAGTCCGCTTAGATTTCCTTGTTTCTGCTCAAAAACCTATCAATAAAA
Organism: Microcystis aeruginosa Ma_MB_S_20031200_S102; assembly: GCA_007095845.1. Taxonomy (GTDB): domain Bacteria; phylum Cyanobacteriota; class Cyanobacteriia; order Cyanobacteriales; family Microcystaceae; genus Microcystis; species Microcystis aeruginosa_D. Next base: position 9,182 of record SFBI01000011.1, on the reverse strand, counting down.
GGCAGTTTTTTGCTTCTCACTGTCTAATTATCGAGGCTAAAAATCCCAGAGAAAAGCTCATCAATCATCGTCACCGTTTAGGTTATTATCTCAACTACTTTAAAGTGCAATGGGGATTATTAACCAATGGTTATGAGATTCAACTTTATCAAAGGAAACCCGATAAAATTTATCCAGTTTTTAGATGTTCTGGTTTAGAAATTGCCTCTCACTTAGAACAGTTAAAATCTCTGATTGGTTACGAAACTTTATCCCTGGGTATTCCACCGCTTAATTCTCCAACAATCAACAACAAAAATCCCATGAAAACCATCGCAATTTATCATCATAAAGGTGGTGTTGGTAAAACCACCGTCGCTACCAATCTAGCGGCAGCCTTGAGTAAAAAAGGCAAGCGAGTATTATTGATTGATATTGATGCTCAAGCTAATAGTACCTTTGCCGTTGGTTTAATTAAGTTTCAATTCGATGATGACGATGATTTAAAAGATAAAAATGTCTTTCATTTACTCAATGATGGAGACATAACTTTTGTGCAAAATATTGTCAGAAAATCTCAGGGATTTAATCATCCAGAAATTGATGTAATTCCCGCTCATATTAGATTAATTGAAAACCAAAGTATCCTAAATCGATATGGAACCTCTGACACAAGATTATCTAAAAAATTAGATAAAGTTAGAGATGATTATGACTTGGTTATTATTGATACCCCGCCATCCTTAGATTTTTATGCTCGAACTGGTTTAATTGCTTCCGACTATCTGATTATTCCATCAGATCTTAAACCATTTTCTAATCAAGGTTTAAATAGTGTAAAAAGTTTTATCAAGGAAGCAATTAACGAAAGTCGTGAAAATTTAGGTAAAGAACCCCTAAAAATTTTAGGCGTTTTACCTTCCAAAATTTCTACCAATGCTCAATACTTAAGATTTAATTTTCCCAAACAAAAACAAGTAATTCCAGACAAATATGGTTTACCCTTGATGGAATCAACTATCTCGGAAAGAATGCCTTTATCTCGCTGTATAAATCAATCCGTTACCGTGGGAGATTTAGAAATTCCTGCTCCCCAATCTATAATGGATTATGCCGAAAATCAAGGCGATGCGGGAGTATCAGCAGCAGAATTTGAAGCCTTAGCACTGGAAGTTTTAGCTAAAATAGGAGTTAAATAAATGTGGGATTTTTTACTAATTGATTTACAGGACGTGGTAGCCACTAAAGAGCGTTCTTATTTTCCAGAAACAGATTTACACAACTTAGCTAATCTTATTGTAGCAATGAAGGGCTTAATGCGTCCTGTCATTCTCAAAAAAATTGGCTTTGAACGCTTCCAGATTATTGAGGGAAATTTAGAGTATTACGCCTGTTTAATTGCTAAAGAAAAAGAACGCAGCCTAGAAACTATTAACGCTTTTGTGGTTGATAAAGAAGCGGAGAATATCGCTTTACAGCAAATACAGTTATTATCTCCTTCTCCTGGGTTAATTACCACGCCTGAAAAAATAGATAATCCTCTAGAATTGAGGATGAGTAATCTTGAAAAACGATTAGAAACCCAGTTACAAGCCATCCGAGAGGAGTACCAAAAAGAAATCAAAAGACTGGAAGAAAAAATTATTATTCCTCTTCCTCCTCCTCCTCCTTCTAAGTCGATTTTAGAGCTTTTGAATACCTGTGACGCTAATCAACTTAAAAAAGCGAGAATACCACCTGCATCTGTTAATGACTTTCTGAAAAAACGTTCAGAAAAGCCCTTTGATTCTGTGGAAGATGTCCTAAATCGCCCGGTGTCAGGAGTAAAAGAGAAAAGATTAATTAAGCTTGTCGATTATTTGCTGACTTACAATTAATTTTTGTGGGTGTGTTGAGATGCTTTAACACACCCTACCGATGGGTGTTATAATAATGGAAGATCAGGAAAAAAACCTGATCCGATAGCGGGCAAAGATTAACTAGAAGACGGGTGAAAAGAGAAAAATTATGATAATTACCCCAGTAATAGCTGCTTCTTTAACAATTCCTCCCCTAGAAAACGGCGATAAATTAACTCGATGGGAATTTGAACGACGTTATCAAGGGATGCCCCATCTCAAAAAAGCGGAACTAATTGAAGGAATTGTTTATATGGCATCTCCCCTCAGATTTGAAAGTCACGCCGAGCCTCATGCTAATATTATCGGATGGTTAGCTCTCTATAAAGCGGCGACTCCAGGTGTTAGATTGGGTGATAATGCCACCGTGAGATTAGATATTGATAACGAACCCCAACCGGATGCCCTATTAAGAATTGACAAGGGAGGACAATCGACAATTAGTCAAGATGATTATGTAGAAGGAGCGCCGGAATTAATTGTCGAAATTGCCGCTTCTAGTGCTTCCTACGATGTTCATCAAAAATTAAATGTTTACCGTCGCAATCAAGTCCAAGAATACCTAGTCTGGCGGTTTTATGAACAAGAATTTGATTGGTTTCGGCTACAGGCAGGAGAATATATTAAACTAGAACCCGATAGTGATGGCATAATACGCTCCCAAATCTTCCCTGGTTTATGGCTAGATAAAAACGCTTTATTAATAGGCGACTTAGGAAAAGTTTTAGTGATTTTGCAGCGTGGGTTAGAAACAGCAGAACATCGAGATTTTGTCAAGAAACTAACTGCTAATCACAGCTAAATTTTAAAATTAGACAATTATTCTTGATCCACTGTCCTATAATGACAGAAAGAGTATTTTTGACTTGACTTTGTTTTTAACTGTACCCCACATTTCGACAAGCTCAATGTAAAATAATCTCGTCCCTGATAATCTTCACTTCGACAAGCTCAGTGACCACTCATCACCTTACTTTATGTCAAATCTAATCCTTTTCTGGCATCGTCGCGATTTACGTCTCTCGGATAATATTGGACTGAGTAAAGCTAGGGAGCGTAGTCCAAAAATTATCGGGGTTTTCTGCCTCGATCCTGCTATTTTAGAAGGGGATGATATTGCCCCTGCTAGAGTTGCCTATCTCCTCGGTTGTCTAGAGGAATTAGAAAAAAATTATCGCCAAAAAGGTAGTCAATTACTGATTATTCGCGGCAACCCCAGTCAAACACTCGTCAATTTAGCCAGCAATTTATCGGCAAAAGCAGTTTTTTTTAACCTCGATATCGAACCCTACGCGCGTCAACGGGATCAACAGGTAATTGCCGCTTTACAAACAACAGGAATTGAAGTAGAAACCTTCTGGGATCAACTTCTCCACGCTCCAGGACAAGTCCTCACCCTCTCAAAAAGCCCCTACACCGTATATACTCCTTTTTGGAAAAATTGGAGCCAATTAGCCAAAGCCAGCCCCAAAACCCTAGAAAATCTGCAAGGATTAGACGAAAATGAGGGGGAGAAACTCACAGAAACTATTAATTTACCAACCCTAGAAAATTTAGGTTTTACTTGGCAAAACCCCTTACCCCTCACCCCCGGAGAAAAAGCCGCCCGTAGCAGATTAGAAGAATTTTGTCAAGGGGTTATTAACAATTATCAAGAAGATCGTAACTTCCCCGCTTTTGATGGCACCTCGCGCTTGAGTGCCGCTTTAAAATTTGGGGCGATTGGCATTCGCACGATTTGGACGGCAACCCTAGAGTTATTAGAAAATTGCCGCGCTCAGGAAGCAAAAGATAGTATTATCACTTGGCAGCAAGAGTTAGCTTGGCGGGAATTTTACCAGCATTGTCTCTATTTTTTCCCAGAATTGGCGGTCGGTGCTTATAGAAAAGAATTTCGTCATTTTCCTTGGCAGGATAACGAAGAACATTTTCAAGCTTGGTGCCAGGGAAAAACCGGCTATCCGATTGTTGACGCGGCGATGCGACAATTAAATGAAACGGGATGGATGCACAATCGTTGTCGCATGATTGTGGCGAGTTTTCTAACCAAAGATTTAATTATTAACTGGCAAAAAGGCGAAAAATACTTCATGCAGAAACTTTTTGATGGCGATTTAGCCGCTAATAATGGTGGTTGGCAGTGGAGTGCCTCTAGTGGCATGGATCCGAAACCTTTAAGAATTTTTAATCCCGCTAGTCAGACACAAAAATTCGATCCAGAAGGGGAATATATTCGTCAATGGTTGCCGGAATTAGCTTCCGTAGATACGGAATATTTAGTAACTGGGAAAATCCCCAGTTTAGAAAGACATAGTTGCGGTTATCCCGATCCAATTGTCGATCATAATCAACAACAAAAAAAATTCAAACAACTCTATAGTAATCAGAAGCCAAAACAATAGACCTCTGGTAAAAATCAAAAATTGTTGTTAGGGTTAGGAGTCAGTAAGTAGTCGTGCAAAATTAATTTCCTAGTGAAGATAGGCAAGAGGCAAGAGCGGGGTTAGATATGTGTAATTAATTTTGCTTAGGTACTTAGGCGCTCTTGGGCTTGGTGGGTAAAATGTATTCTAAGATACAGTTATGCTGGCGAGGGAGTGGAAGGAACCATAGAGACACAGAGGACACAGAGATCGATCGCTCCTATACAAGTTAAACTGATCACACAAAGAATAAGAGAGCCTACCTTTTAAACAGGGTTTGGTGTGATCTAGTTTTACTCAACTAATTTCTTCAGCAGGGCATCCACTTCCTCGAGTCCGGATTGATCATTTTTCAGCAGATAAACCGCTCGCGCTTGCTTAAAAGCCGCCGCTGCCTCTCTTTTTCGTCCTCGGCCCGCATAGGCCCGACCGAGATTAAGATAGACATCGGCGTTATTGGGGGCGATTTTGGCCAAATCTTGATAGGCAATAATTGCTCCAAGATAATCTTTTCTGGCCAGATGGATGCGACCGATTCCCGCTTGTGCTTCCAACGATTGGGGTTGTAGGAAAACAGCCCGACGATAGAAGGGGAGAGCTTCGTCAAAACGCTCCTGTTTTTCGAGTAAAATCCCTATTTTTAGCTGAATTAAAAAATTACCTGCACTTTGTCGCTCTATTTCTTTTAAAATTTGGGTTCCGCCATTTAAATCGCCCTGTTTAAGCAAAAGGCTGGCCAGTTGCAATCTTAATTCACTATTGTTAGGGAATCTTTGCAGGGATTTTTGGAGAAAATCGAGGGCTTCGCTGCTTTTATTTTGTTCGATCAAGGCTTTAGCCATGATTTCGTGGGCTTGCTGATTATTTGGATCGAGAGCTAAAACCCATTGGTAAACTTCCCCCGCTTTAGCATAGTTTTTTTGCCGCAATAATACCACCCCTAAACCGAGGTAGTGTTGGACGTTTTTCGGTTCTATTTGGATAGCGTAGTAGTAAGCGGTGGCCGCATTGTCATAATCACCGATATTAGCTAAACTATAACCGAGAGCATGGAAAAAGTCAGGATTACTCGGATCGAGACTTAAAGCTTTTTGGTATGCCTGGGCGGCGGCGTTATAATTCCCTTGCCGCGTTTGTAAAAAGCCTATTCCAGAGAAAATTTTGGCATTATTGCCATCAAGGGCGGCGGCCTGCTCGTAAATGGCTATAGCCTCCCCATAATTGCCATTTTTGACCAATTGCCGCGCTTGACGCAGTAGTTCGTTAACCTGTGAATTCTTGCCGACGATTGCCCCTGCTGGACTGTCGGCGATCGCAATTGAGGGATAGAAACAGCCCCCCGCAAGAAGACCGACGAGCAAGATTAAACGGGTAAATTGTTTCATCGCTTTACCTTTGTTAACGATTCTTAATTAAAATTTATTGTAAATGGTATTGACAAAAATCAACTATTCTGCATCACCCTTGGACGAGATTATTGCGGGCCTCTTGGGCGACTTGGGCGCTTTTGTCGCTGGTTAACTGGGTCAAAACAGCGATCGCATCTTGCCCACCTAAGCGGCCTAAAGCTTGAGCGAGACGATAGCGCAGTTGCCAGTCATCATCATTAGCCAAGGGAACGAGTAAAGAGACGGCGCGAGGGTCGCCTAGTTCCCCAAACGCGCTAACGGCGGCCGTTTTTACCAATTCATTATCGGAGTTAAGGGCGATTTCCAGTAGTTCAAAGCCGCGGGGTTCCCCCAATTCGCCCAAAGCGGCCACAATGCTAAATTGAATTAACCAGTCGCTGGATTGTTGATAGACAGCCACCAGATCATCGTAGGCTGCCGTTAATTTTAACCCCCCGATCGCATCGGCCGCGGCTGCTTTCACGTCTGCTTCCGGATCATTTAACAAACGATCGCGCAGAATAGTTAAGGCCAGATCAAGATTCTGATGACCGAGGACATCTAACTGACTTACCGCCGAATAACGCACCCTAGCGTTACTATCGTTAATTAAAGGCTGTAACATCTCGAAGGCGATTTCTGGGGTTAAATAACGCAGTTGATTAACTCCCGATAAGCGATCGCCATAATCATCAGAATCGAGCAGCCGTTGCACGGATTCGGGGGAATAATTCATAATTTAATGACACCCTTAACAATTGGACTGGTATTAATTGTCCCATGAATAGTTATCGACTCCTGACTATCTTGATCATCTTTAGTTCCCCGGTTTTTTGGGGCTGTAGTCCTCCCTCTCCCCCTAAAAAAGAACCAACGGCCGAGATGCTTGTTCCTCCTTCTCCCAGTCCGATTATTTCCGCATCAGATATTAAAGATGCTAATCGTTATCGTCAATTGGGATTACAGTATCGTCAACAGGGAGATTTTATCAAAAGTATTGAGGCTTTAAAAAAATCGGTACAGTTAAACCCTAATCATCTAGACGGGAGAGTAATTTTAGGCTGGACACAACACCTAGCTAAACAACCTTTAGCGGCACAAACAACCCTCGAAGAAACGATTAAAATTGCCCCCGATCATCTGGCTGCTTATAATGCTTTGGGTATTGTTTATCTTGTCAGTGGTCATCTTGAAAAAGCCGTAGTCACTCATACTAAAGCCGCTAATTTAAAACCCGATAATGAAATCGCCTACTATAATTTATCCCTCGCCTATCATCGTCTAAAAGATTTTGAATCAGCTATTGATAACGCTAAAAAAGCAGTTAAATTAGAGCCAAATAATCCCCATCCTCTTGTAGCTTTGGCAATGATTTATTTAGATCAAGGTGATAGTAAAAAAGCTCAAAGTACCTATAGAAAGGCTAGGGATTTAGACGGTCGTTATCGACAAAAATGGTTCCTGGCACACCTGAAGGAAGCGGGTTTTAGTCAGGAGCAGATTAAATTAGTCGAAAAGTTACTATCTAGTTGAATTAAAAGTTATTATTTCCCCTTAAGATGCCTGTCGATGTCCCAGTTTTAGGAAAATAGTTTCTAAATCTTCGCGGCAAGTATAAAACTCGCTTAGTATCAGGCCAGAAACGACTAAAGATTTCAACAGTTCTGCACTATCTTCTAGGGTTCCCGTAAATTTAACTCGGAGAGTATTAGTATTAATAATTCTTTGCCAACTTTCCACAAAAACACATTGTTTAAGAGCGGTTTCTAAGTCCTCTAAATTGCCTAGAGTCGTGATCTGTAAGTATTGACCAGCTAGACGTTGATTTAATTCCTGTAAAGAGGTACTTTCCACTAGATAACCTAATTCCATGATACCCAAAGAACTGCAAAGTTCGGCTAAATCACTAAGGACATGGGAGGAAATTAAAATAGTCATACCTACCGATTGTAAGACTTTAATAATCTCACGAAATTGTAAACGAGCGATCGGGTCTAATCCAGAAACCGGTTCATCAAGAAGTAAAATTAAAGGTTCATGGATAATCGTTCGGGCTAAACTTAAACGTTGTTTCATCCCCCGGGATAAAGTAGGGATCAAATTATGGCTTTTACTGGTTAATTGTACCAGTTCTAGAACCTCATAAATGCGGCGATGACGTTGGGAGCGAGGGATATGATAAAGACGGGCAAAATAATCCAGATAATTCCATACATTTAAGTCATCATAGAGGGGAAAATTATCGGGTAGATAACCTAAATTTCTTTTGAGACGGGTATTACTCTCATCTCTTAAAAGACGTTCTCCGTGGAGATATATTTCTCCCGTCGTCGGTTCTTCCGCTGCCGCTAACATTCTAATTAAAGTGGTTTTTCCTGCTCCATTTGGACCGATTAACCCGTAAACTTCCCCCGATTCAATCTGTAAATCCACCTGATTAACGGCTCCATGGTGGTCAAATTGTTTGGTTAAACCAACGGTAGCAATGGCTAATTCTGGTGTGTTCATAAAGTTTTTTATTTAGGTTCTCACGGTGACTCGCTAACCAAGAATACAGGGTTTGGCCGATTCAAGTCTGAATTGCACACTGTCTGATCTATCTTCATAGAATACCTCATTTGGGGTACGATAGTCAAGACATTTTCGAGGACGATTGTTAGTCAAATTTACGGCTCTTTCAACCTCCTATGACTTAATAATTTTAAAATTCGTTCCCTTGGGAAAAAATTTGTTTTAACAATCCATTGGTATGCTTATTTAATCCCCTATCCTAAAAATGATAAGGACTAGAAAAATAAGGCTTTAATTGATTAGTTCGCTCTAGATCAAAAATAATTGACAAAAATCGCTAAATGCCTTTCTATATAAGGGTTCCATCCCTTATAATCTCCGTGCATTGCATAACACAAAACGAAGAACCAAAAATAAAAATCTACTCCTAGGTTCTGACTCAACTCTTGATGTCCACAAAATTCTTTGCCGTTGTCACAAGTAAAGGTTTTATTTTTGTCAGGGTGAATCTCTTGGAAAAGTTTTTCTGTGACAAAGGTTGATTTCCGATGCAGTTTTGTTTTTGGCTAATTCTGCTACTAAAAATTTCGAGGTTTTGTCCATATATGTAACGAGAGCTCCTAGATGATTGACTTCAATCATTGTGTCACTTTCCCAATGACCAATCTCGGTTTTCTGGTCAGCAATTGCGGCGTTGTCAGATAAAGAGATGAGGAGGCAAAATAGATGGAAACTCAATGAACGAAAAAAAACGATGAAATGTCCAGAATGTGAACGTGACCAAATCAATAAAAATGGTAATCGTGGTCAAAAACAAAATTATATATCCCACCATCCCACTATCCCACTATCCCACTATCCCACTGGGAGCATCTCACTTACGCGATGAGTAATTATACTTAGCCTAAAAGCCACTCTTAATCGTGTCTTGGAACGAAATAGAGGCTTTTAAAGACCGCGTATATGGAGAATTAAAACAAGAA
>SFBI01000109.1 GCA_007095845.1 Microcystis aeruginosa Ma_MB_S_20031200_S102 | reverse complement strand
TGATAGCGAGATATGTAAAAGAACAAGATAAAGAATACCTGCAGCTACACCAAAATCTACAATTGAGTCTATTTTGATTCTGATACCCCGTCCGCTTGCGGCGGGGTAGTTCATTAACCAGATTTAGTATTGTTATCGATACCTTCTAGAGAAAATCAAGGCTTGCATAGATGAGAAATATCATCAGTATTTAGAACTAGATATAGATAGTCAAGCGACCTGTATTATAAGCGGTGATTCCGATCTAATCGTTTCTAACTAATAAGATTGAGATGCTCTATTTACTCACTTAAATTAGCAGTTTCTAGCCATTTTTTACCCATTTCAATGGGAATGCCGAGGGGAGGACAGAGAATTTTAATTAATTCAATTCCTCCCGTGATTAAAATGCTTCTTAGGCGAGAATTTTTCTTGATTTCTGCGTCAACTTGTGCGACAAAAGTTTGTTTTTCAACTTCGGTATTAGTGGGATAAGTTTGGGTGAGTTGGCTGATAAGTTGTTGAATTTCTTGAGCAGCTTCGGCTAAATTTTGGGGTGTGGCGTAATTATGAATAATGCCATCACCCTGTTCAATAATCTGCACGTTTTGCGGTTGAACAATGTTGTATTTATTGCTTTGAGAAGTTTCTGACATGACTGATTGTGGGGTTGACCTGTTGATTGCTATCATAGCATCCATAATGCAGAATTGGACATCAAGATTGCTTTCTTCTTCTAATGCTTGACATAGGAAAGGAATGATTGATTCATTGCCAATGTTACCAAGGCATTGAGCGGCTTTCATTCGCATTTGAGCATTCGGATGTTTTAGCCTTTTAGAAAAAGTTTCAATAACTATCCGCAAATATTCAGGATTTAGTGTCATTCTAGCTTAGATTTTAGCGTAATTTGAGCCGATTTTGCCTATAGCATCGGTGGCACTAAGACGCACACTATCTTCTTCGTCAGATAAAGCATTAATTAAGGCAGGAATAGCTTCTTCTAAACCAATTTCTCCGAGGGATTTTGCCGCATTTGTTCGTACTTCAGGAGATGGATCTTGTTGTAATGCTTTTATGAGACAGTTGATCGTTTTTTCAGAGCTAATTTGTCCTAATGCTTCTGCTGCACTACTGCGAATTTTATCGTTAGGTTCTTCTAATGCTTTAATTAGTGCCTTAATCGATTTTTCAGAGTTAATTTGTGCTAACCCATGTCCAGCAAAATAGACTATTTGAATGTCTTTATCTTTCAATGAATTAACTAAGGGAGGAACAGCATCTTCAGAGCAAGTTTTTCCGAGAGATTGTACAGCGGACAGACGAACAGATGGTTCTGGATCGTGGTTTAATAATTCAATGAGATGTAAAATGGCTTGAGTTCCACCAATTTGACCGAGGGCTTCTGCTGTTGCTGTACGGATAGTAGGATTAGAATCGGTGAGGGTAGATACTAATTTAGGGATAGCGACTTCACTGCTAATTTTCCCTAAAGCCTGGATGACTTTTAAGCGAACATTGATGTGGCTGTCATCTAAATGATTAGCTAAGGCTGGGATAGCAGTTTCTTCTCCAATTTTTCCCAATGATTCTGCGGCTTTAGCGCGAAGTTCGGGACGTTTGTCATCTAATTTTTTAGCGATGGCGCTAATTGCTATTTGGGTGTAACTAGGTGTTTGAATCATAGATTGCTTTGGTTCATCACATCAAGTATAGTGTATTTTTAATCTTTTTCCCCTGTTCGTAGTGACGACTTCAGTCGTCCCTGATTATAACTGTACTTTATAAGCAGGATTTGGTATAACTACATCAATTGATTCTCCCTCAGAATCAAAAATCTCTAAAACATAACCTTCTTCACCTCCAGTAGGATGGGGAACAATATCAACGAGAGTTCCTACCTCTCCTTTTTCCAGATTGTATTCTGGAAAGTCGCAGTTTAAAGAAACTTCTTGATAGAGTTTAGTCATTTATTTTATTCATTCCGAGTTGTTTTTTAGCATCTTCCCAAGTAATTCTTTGTCCTGATTGATCCTGTTGAATCGCTTCAGATAGGATTTCGGCAAACTCTTTGTCTTCTAAAATATCAAGAGTTTCTAACCAAGATTCAAGTTGAGCGTAATTCAGGGCAACCATAATGGGTTGACCTTCTTTGGTAATAATAATAGGTTCGTCAGTCATTTGCTCAGACCATTCAACCAGCTTTTGTCCTGTTTCAGTAATGTTTAGATATTTAGTCATGTCAGCAATTAAAAGTTATCAAAAAAATTGGGTTTAAAACCTCGCCTTTTAAAGCGAAAAGTTTTCGGTATTTCTACAAATCTGAGATGCACCCGCTTAAGCACAACTACGAACTAGAATCCTGAATCTGTCCATCACCTTTTTCAATAATCTGGACGTTTTTGGCATGGATAGTATATTTAGATTCTGACTTGACTGGAGATTGATTAGATAATTTTTGACTATCCTCTGCAAGTTTAGTTTCTACTGCTTTAATCATATCTGCAAATTCCGATTGGCGGTGTAAGTCGATATTGAGAGTATTCATATCTTTAAGAATGTTGGTTAGATTATCAATATTGCCCCTGATTTCGTCATATAAGTTTAATGTCGCCATGATACTATTAGTTTTAGCTAAATCAATTTCTTTGTATTTGGCTTGTAGTTTTGCTTTTTCGTCTTCCCAATATTTCAGGTAGTCTATGCGCTCGAAGTCTTTATGAATTCTGGCATCTGGTAAAATAATCGGGAATATTCTTTGATAAAAGTCACCATTTCTGGCAATTTCTACTAATTCAAACATACAGTTTTCTGATTTTAAGTATCTATCGCTGATGACGACGACGACACATTTCCCCTGTCCAATTTGCCGCATAAAGTTTTTGATGGAGTCTTTATAGCTGGTGTGGGTTTTATCCCGAATAATCTCAATTCCTTTGGCGGCAAAAGCTTGGACGAGTTGATTAGCCATTTCGTTGCTGTCTTCTTGCCAGTTGTAGGAGATGTAAACTTGTTGATTCATGGGTTGGGAGAGGGGGTGATAGTATTTAAGTTTGTTTTGAATTGTGTCTAGTGCTTTTCTAGCTTGAAAGAGAGTATCGCCATTATTTAATGTGACAAAATCAGGATTTTTCAGACGATTGATAAGTTCAGTCATCGCCGCTTCTGAGCCAATCTTAGCCAAAGGGAAGGCTGCGTACCTACGAACATCTTTATTAGAGTCTTCTAAAGCCTTGAGTAACCCCGCAATGGCTGTTTCTGAGCCAATTTTACCCAAAGCGAAGGCTGCCTTCCTACGAAAATCCCCATCAGAGTCTTCCAAAGCCTTGAGTAACCCTGCAATGGCTGTTTCTGAGCCAATTTCACCCAAGGATGCGGCTGCGTACCTACGAACATCTTTATTAGAGTCTTCTAAAGCCTTGAGTAACCCCGGAATGGCTGTTTCTGAGCCAATCTTACCCAAAGCCTCAGCTGCCTTCCTACGAAAATCCCCATCAGAGTCTTCTAAAGCCTTGAGTAAACCTGCAATGGCTGTTTCTGAGCCAATTTCACCCAAGGATGCGGCTGCGTGACTACGAACATCTTTATTAGAGTCTTCTAAAGCCTTGAGTAACCCCGGAATGGCTGTTTCTGAGCCAATTTCACCCAAAGCGAAGGCTGCGTTCCTACGAACATCTTTATTAGAGTATTCTAAAGTCTTGAGTAATCCCCCAATGGCTGTTTCTGTGCCAATCTTACCCAAAGCGAAGGCTGCGTTCCTACGAACCAACTCATCAGAGTCTTCTAAAGCCTTGAGTAACCCCGCAATGGCTGTTTCTGTGCCAATCTTACCCAAAGCGAAGGCTGCGTGACTACGAACATCTTTATTAGAGTCTTCTAAAGCCTTGAGTAACCCCGCAATCGCTGTTTCTGAGCCAATCTTACCCAAAGCCTCGGCTGCCTTCCTACGAACATCTTTATTAGAGTCTTCTAAAGCCTTGAGTAAACCTGCAATGGCTGTTTCTGAGCCAATTTCACCCAAAGCTAAGGCTGCGTGACTACGAACATCTTTATTAGAGTCTTCTAAAGCCTTGAGTAAACCTGCAATAGCTGTTTCTGAGCCAATTTCACCCAAAGCTAAGGCTGCGTGACTACAAACATCTTTATTAGAGTCTTCTAAAGCCTTGAGTAACCCCAGAATGGCTGTTTCTGAGCCAATTTTACCCAAAGCCTCGGCTGCCTTCCCACGAAAATCCCCATCAGAGTCTTTTAAAGCCTTGAGTAACCCCGCAATGGCTTTTTCTGAGCCAATTTCACCCAAGGATGCGGCTGCGTACCTACGAACATCTTTATTAGAGTCTTCTAAAGCCTTGAGTAACCCCGGAATGGCTGTTTCTGAGCCAATCTTACCCAAAACCTCGACTGCGTACCTACGAACATCTTTATTAGAGTGTTCTAAAGTCTTGAGTAATCCCCCAATGGCTGTTTCTGAGCCAATTTTACCCAAAGCTAAGGCTGCCTTCCTAAGAACAAACCTATCAGAGTGTTCTAAAGCCTTGAGTAACCCCGGAATGGCTGTTTCTGAGCCAATTTTACCCAAAGCGAAGGCTGCCTTCCTACGAAAATCCCAATCAGAGTCTTCTAAAGCCTTGAGTAACCACGCAATCGCTGTTTCTGAGCCAATTTTACCCAAAGCGAAGGCTGCGTTCCAACGAACATCCTCATCAGAGTGTGCTAAAGCCTTGAGTAATCCCGCAATCGCTGTTTCCGAGCCAATTTTAGCTAAAGTCTCGGATGCGTTCCTACGAACATCCTTATCAGAGTCTTCTAAAGCTTGGTTTAACTCATTAACAACTTGATTAGACTTTGTTAATCCCAATAACTCCACCTTAAACCGTTTCGGTACATCCAACCCAAGCACTAACCCCACTGTCTGCTTTTGAAACTTAAAGTTGACTTCTCCTGCTAACCTCGCTCCTAATTTTAAATCAATCTCTAACCCTAATTTAACCACCTGTTTTGCTTGGGTTTCATCATCCAATAACCCTAACATCAACGCCACAGGTTCAGTCCATTTGAGATAATTCAAATAGTCCCACTTTAACTGCTTATCACTGAGATAGCGCAACTTGTCGCATAAAGCCTCAGCCGTGTAATACTCTTGAATCAGTTGATGGCGAAAAGCAATTTTATCATTACCTTCTAGGTGAATTAGATGATATTTCAGTAAATCCTTTAACCACTGCTTACTGTAATATTCTGGGAATCCTTTATTTTTGATAAATTTGCTTAATTCTTCCTCTGCTTCTGTTCGGGAAATAGCCACCTGAATCTCGGTTTTTGACTCCCCTTGAGTCATTTTCCAAGCTAACACTTGCAGCAATTCTCGCCACCAATCCCGCGATTTTTTGTAAGTAGGAACATCTGCCTTTAATTTCTTGTCATAAATTCCTGTAAAAATCTGGAAAACTAAGCCCAAATTAGCAGGAATTTTGTTCTGATTATCATCAAAAACTGAACAAAGCATCCACAAAAGCAGGGGGGTTTCTGCCAATTCCTTGAGACGATTTCCCAACTGTTTAAGCATTTCTTCGCCTTTTTCAGGCAAATAGGCCTTGACAAAATCCTGCATCTGTCGTCCAGTCAGGGGGAGCATTTCCAGCTTTTTTTCAATGTTTAAGTCGTCGCTGCCTAAATCCCTTGTAGTGAAAATCATCGAAATTTCTGCATACTGCTGGCGAAAGTTTTTTAAATCTCGTCGTGCAGGTTCTGAGGGCAATTCATTGATACCATCAAATAATAATAATGGTCTAAAATTATGATTTTCTAACAGCCAACTTTCTAGGGTATTACTATCAATAATTAATTTATGGCGTTTCAGGAATTGTAAAATTAAATCAAGAATTGAGGTTTCATACAAGCGTAATTCGATGAGAATGGGAATTTGAATGATTTTAGCCTGATTTTGTTGATTTAGGCGCAAGCTTTGGGCCTCTACGGATTCTTCTAATAATAATCTGGCTAAAGCGGTCGATTTTCCTGAACCGGGACGACCTTTTAAAAGAACGTGATTAGCGGCATACTTGCGTAAACCATCTAAAACTGTGAATCTTTCGGTTTTTTCTGCTTTTTCTGGTCTTTCCTGCGGGTTTTCTCGTTCTTTTTCACTCGTCTGCACCCACAAATCCGTTAGCAAAGGTGCAGTTTTTGACGGGCGTGTTTTTCCCTCCACGTCCGTGAGGGTGTAAAATGTCTCCCACTGGGCGTACTTTTCCGAGATTGATTCGAGATAGGGAGTCCAGTCAATCATTGATGCTGTCTGTTAGTTCGAGAAGAAACCCTGATTAAACTTGCGGCTCTCTTGGATTTGGTGGGTAAAATGTATTCTAAGATACAGTCCTCCTAGCGAGGGGGTGGAAGGAACCACAAAGACACAGAGGACACAAAGATCGATCGATCCTATAGTAAGTTAAGCTGGTCGCAACGCGCTCGCTACGCGAGATCACACAGAACCTAGAAGAGCCAACTTTCTAGTATTTTAATTGTAGGCTAAGAAGATTTGTTCATGACTTACAAGATAGAATCGGAGTAGAGGTTATCCTATTTTTGTTTTCCTAATTGTTGGGCCTTATAAAAAGTTTCTAAACTGTCACTATCCCCGACAAAACGCCAGTGCCAAGGTTCATAACTAATACCCTGGGGATTGTTTTCAGGGAAAGATAACTCGAAACTATACTGAGCGGCGTTATTTTGCAACCAACGAAAAGCGGCAGTATTAGCAAAACTAAGATTTAAATTCGTTGCGGGAGTGCGACCATCGCCAATATCGATCGCATAACCGGTATGATGTTCGCTGTAACCCGGAGGTGCGCTCACTTCTGCTCGTTTACGGGTTTCCTGATTGCGTTGTTTTTTAACTTCAAAAAAGAGCTTTTCTTGGGTTGCTTTCGATCGAAATGCGGAAATCGGCATTAAAATCACCCCCGACCTTCTCGCGTCACTCTGCATCTGGATAAAAGCCTTGGCTGCTGCTTTCCTTAAACGCATACCACCATCCCCAGTAATAGGGGCTAATTCCGTCTCTGGAGCCTCTTCATAGGGTAAATGACCTAGAATGTTCTCAATGGGGCTAGGAGTGGCTTTAATCAGGGGGGAGGGGTTAATAACCGGTTTTTTTACGGTAGCAGGGGGACGATTCAAGACTGCTATGGCAATTAGGCCGGTTCCCACCAGAGCAAGTAAACCGCTTGCGATCGCTATAAGACCATTAGGATTAGTAGTTTTTCTGTACTGGCTGTCCCGCAAAGCTTCGGGAATATCATCGATCGGTTTCACGGTTTACTTGCCCTCCTGCACGATAATTACATTATTCCCCGGCCACTCCATCTTGACGAGCAGCGTGTTGAACGGCGGCGGCCACAGCCGTAACTACACGACCATCAAAAACCGAGGGAATAATATTCTCTCGATCAAGATTAGCAGGATTGATCAAAGAAGCGATCGCTTTGGCCGCTTCCAGATACATATTATCGGTGATTGCCCTAGCGCGACAGTCCAGGGCCCCGCGAAATAATCCGGGGAAAGCGAGAACGTTATTAATCTGATTGGGATAATCGCTGCGTCCGGTAGCCACCACGGCCACTAAATCATTGATTAATTCTGGCTGAATTTCGGGAATCGGATTAGCCATGGCAAAGACGATCGCATTTTTAGCCATTCCCTTGACCATTTCGGGAGTCAATACCCCCGGTGCGCTCACTCCCAAGAAAACATCAGCGCCTTTGAGAGCATCCCCTAGCTTACCACTGGCGGCCACGGCCCAAGCTTGTTTTTCTGGGGTTAAATCGTCCCGGTTTTGGGAGAGGATACCAAGGGAATCACAGAGGGTTATATCTGTAGCTCCTGCGGTTTTAAAGAGAGTAGCGATGGCGATACCCGCTGCACCTGCACCATTAATGACGATTTTGGCTGTATCAAGCGATTTTTTGACCAATTTGAGGGCATTAATCAGGGCAGCCAGGGAAACGATCGCTGTACCATGTTGATCATCGTGGAAAACGGGAATATTTAATTCCGCTCGCAGACGTTTCTCAATTTCAAAACAGCGGGGAGCGCCGATATCCTCTAGGTTAATACCCCCAAAAACCGGAGCGATTCTTTTGACGGTTGCGATGATTTCTTCGGGGTCTTGGGTGGCTAAACAGATGGGAAAAGCATCAATTCCGGCGAATTCCTTGAATAACATCGCTTTCCCTTCCATTACTGGCAAGGCAGCCTCTGGCCCGAGATTTCCTAATCCTAAGACCGCGCTACCATCGGTCACTACAGCGACGGTGTTACCCTTGATCGTCAATGAGTACACTTGTTCGGGTTGGTGGGCAATAGCGGTGCAGATGCGACCAACTCCGGGGGTGTAGGCCATGGCCAGGTCATCTTGGGAGGTGAGAGGAATACGACTTTCAATGGAGATTTTACCCCGACGATGGAGGTCGAAGGTGCGATCGGAAACTTTCAGGAGTTTAACATCTGGTAGAGCTTTAACCGCAGCGATAATCTGTTCCGCTTGGTCGGTACTAGCGGCATCAACCATAATCTCGCGGGTGCTAATCTTTAAATTGCGTTCGATTAGAGAAATTTGCCCTAAATTCCCCCCCACATCGGCGATCGCATTGAGGACAGAAGCGAAGGTTCCCGCTTGATTGGGGATTTCTATCTTGAGACTTAGACTATAGCTAGGATTGGGCGTTAAATGAACCATGCTGAAGGCTTCCAATACTGATAAATATTGATTATCTTCTATCTGTGGGGGACTTTGGTATCTAATCGTGCAGTTTCTGTAGCTATTAGGATCCCTGTGGTCATAATACTGGTGAAACCGAGCGAGTCAAACTAGATTCTTTTTAAAAGGTGTGGGGTGTGGGGTGTGGGGAGAAACAATCGATAACTTGGGAGTTAATCACACTATTAAAAGCAAATTTGGCTCTTCTAGGTTCTGTGTGATAAGTTTAACTTAGATAGGATCGAGCGATTTTTGTGTCCTTTTTGTCTTTGTGGTTCGTTCCACGCACTCGCCAGCAGCACTGTATCTTAGAACACATTTTACCCACCAAACTAAGAGAGCCAAAGGATTTAGTATGCATTGGCAATCTTTCCCGAAAAAAGAAGAGAAAAAAGCAAGTTCTGCTTTTCTCTCCTCTAGTCTAGCGAGTAATTTTTAATTACTGTGAACTGTTTTAGTAAGCACCATTGTTCTTGGGAAAAACCACAACACCGATAGTTTTGAAGACTACCCAGATATCGGTTAACCAATTACGGGAATTAACGTAATACACATCCATTTGTACCCGCATGGGATAGGGGATGTCATTACGTCCAGAAACTTGCCATAAACCAGTTAAACCAGGACGAATAGTTAAAACTTTGTCGATGCGATTGCCATATTTCTGTAATTCTTCGGGAACTAAAGGCCGCGGACCGACGACGCTCATATCTCCCCGCAGGACGTTCCAGAATTGGGGAAACTCGTCCAAACTGGTTAAGCGGAGAAATTTGCCAATCCAAGTTATACGGGGATCGTCCTTAAGCTTGAAATTATCCTCGAATTCTGCCCGCAGTTGGGGAGAGTCTTCCATCAGTCTCTCTAACACCTTATCCGCATCCATCACCATAGTACGAAATTTGATACAGTTGAAATGCTGGAAGTTTTGACCGACGCGCTTCTGCACATAGAAGACCGGACCTGGGGAACTAATCGCGATCAATAAGGCTAAAATTAAATAAAGCGGCGAAAAGAAAATTAGAACCGATAGGGAGAAAACGATATCGAATAATCGTTTTGAGGTATCGCCGTCTAAAGCTATTAACCAAGATTTTTGATGCCGTCTACCAGAGACCGAGGGTTTGAAACCTCGCTTCATCAAAGCTTGTAGAGCCTTGACGGAGATAAGTTGGCTATTAGCAGTCATCTTACTCCTTCACATCACACACACCACACATTAACTATGATAAAGCCACAAGACTGAAAAAACAAGTCTTTGGTTAAATAACTGGCACTGGCCATTTTAGAGCCTTTGTACTGATAAGATTTCTGATTGGGGTTTGCTAAAAAAGTTTGTTGCTATGATTAGGAGTCGGTCCCGGTGTTAAAGTTGGCACCCCCAAGCATGAAAATATTCTGATTGACGAATTTGCCTTATTTCAGCTTCTATTCTCAAGTCAGGAGATTCTTTATTATAGCGTTTCCCAATCTCATGAGGTACACCAAAATCTTAACTCCTGACTTCTGACTGCTCAAAACCTAAGACTTTGTACCTCACAACTAGGGAAATTGCTATATTTATTCTTGCCACTTCCCAACTGGCTCTTCTGGGTTCTGTGTGATAAGTTTAACTTATGCTAAATCTGGTTATTAAAAACTGATTATTTATTCTCTCCTTTGCTTTTTGCCTGTTCTTATAAGTAGCCTATGTTCAACGGATTTAGTATTACATAGGATCGGTATCCTTTGTGTCTTTGTGGTTCGTTCCACCTCCTGGCTAGAAGAAATGTATCTTAAAATACATTTTGCCCACTAAATCCAAGAGAGCCTCCATTGGCGATTTTTGTCAATTGCTTTTGATCTAAAGCGAACTAATCAATTAAATTCCTTGCCAGATAAGGATTTAGTCGATTTATGCCCCCTATCGAACCATACCAAGTAACGAAGAGCCATAATTCATAATTCATAATTCATAATTCATAATTCCCTCTCTCCTATATCTTTTAAACAGTATATCGAACCATACCAAGTAACGAAGAGCCATAATTCATAATTCATAATTCATAATTCCCTCTCTCCTATATCTTTTAAACAGTATTTCGTATTAGAGATTTAATAAATAAAAGGGCATCATTTACTGATGCCCTGTGGTTGAATATTTAAGTAGTTACAGCTTTAATCCTAAGAATGAATTATGCTCTTGTGTTTGTGCGTCTCCTGACTCTCGAAGTCTGAGTCTCGCAAACGACAACTTTACACTTCAGCATTAGGATAAATCGCCTACTTAGACGGTGCAGTACGTTTTTTCACACTCCTTAGTTCTCGAATGCCTAACCAACCGATCAAACTATAGCCAATCGATAGCAACATACTTTGAATACCAATTCTTAACCACTGTTTCAAAGCTTCTAAGTTAGCTTGGCTTTCTGCCTGTTTTCGCCGATCTTGCAGCTGAGTTTGTAGCTGATTTTTTATCTCATCTAAGCGCTGTTTAAACTCCTTCGGTTTTTTGGACAAATCCCGTAAATTAGTTAATTGTTCCCTTTGTTGACGGAGACTCTGTAACTGTTCTGTGCTGATCGGTTGCCCTTGGAAACTGCCACTTTCAATCACTTGATTTCTCTGGGAGATCTGCTGTTCTAATAATTGGGGATTTTGGGATAGAACATTTATCTGGGCTAAGAAAGCCTGAATTTGTCCCTCTCCTTGGTCAACACCCTGTTCGATTTGAGTCAAAGCGTTGTTTTTAATCTGGTTGGTATTATTGATATGAACGGGAATCATCAACAGAAAAACTAAGCCTAACAGTGTAGAAAAAATAAAGAGTGGCCAACGGAATTCAAAGCGGGACTTTCTAGGAATGACATCTTTATTGTTAGAGTCAATCCAGTAAGCGAGCAAAACGAGAACAATACCCAGAAGAGGAACAATTCCTCGATCCACAAAGGTGGTGACGAAACCTATCTGCCATTGGGATTGATTAAATCGATAGGGCAGCGGTAGGATAAACGCATCCAAAAGGAAGGAAATAATGAAAACAAATCCCGTTAATTTCAGGGACAAAGAAGTAAAGCTGTTCATCGCTGTTTCTGTAATGGTATGTCAATGAATAAATAGATTGATTAGTCTGTTTAAAAGTTCTCCCTAGGGATTCGCAGGAGAATTTTGCCGAGAGGCACTCTGACAAACTGCAATTTCTAATTAACTTTTGGTCAACCTCCCGCTAAACCCTACGTTAAATCGTTCTGCTTGTCAACCCCTTTCGAGAATCGACTCTAGAAATATTACCTCAATATGGTATCGATAAACTTATCTATCCCCCTCAAGGAATACAATTTTCGTAACCGTTCAGGGAGGGGTCAAGCAGCCAAGCGAGGCCAAAAAGGTCATTCCAAATCATGGATTTCACCGCTTTCTCATCAAGGGTGCGCGCAAGTGGTTTGCCAAACATCCATTCAGTCCACCACCCTTTATGAAATGGTCATGCGATCGCTGATTGCCGATAGCACAGCGTAACCCTTCAAAAACACTGATGATTAAGACGATCGCTTTTGGACATGGTTAAATTTTCTTCAACTTGGCGATCGCTTTTTGGGGTCAATCGACGACCGACTCCCCAAAACAAAAACTTCCTGTCTCACCACTGAGATAACTGCTGTATCGAAAATCCTTACTCATCCCCTAAATAAGCTTCAATTACCGCAGTATTGCTCCTAACTGTGGCTGGATCTCCCAAAGCGATTAACTTACCGAAATCTAACACTGCCATGCGATCGCATAATCCCATCACTAAAGGCACATGATGTTCGATTAACAGGACAGTTAAAGCCAAATCATCACGAATTTGTCGAATTAGCTGACTTAATGCCCCCTTTTCGCTGGGATTCATCCCGGCTGCTGGTTCATCGAGCAGTAATAACTGGGGTTGCAAAGCTAAAGCGCGGGCAATTTCCAAGCGTCTTTGATCACCATAGGCTAAATTACGGGCTTTCCGATTGCTTTGGTCGGTTAATCCGACTAAATCTAATAATTCCCCTGCTCTTTTGTAGGTTTTTTCCTCCTCCCTTCTCGAAACTGGTAAACCTAAAATTCCTGTCCAGAGATTGGAGCTATTGTGAATGTGACCAGCGATCGCCACATTTTCTAAAGCCGATAATTCACCAAATAAGCGTAAATTCTGGAAAGTACGGGCAATTCCTGCCTGAGCAATTTGATGAGGACGATAGTTGGCCAGACTGCAGCCTTGATAAATTAAATCGCCACTGGATAGGGGAATTAAACCGGTGATCAGATTAAATAAAGTTGTTTTTCCCGCCCCATTGGGTCCAATTAAGCCAAAAATCTCGTTTTTTTGTACCTGAAAGGAAACTCCATCCACAGCGACTAATCCCCCAAATCGACGGGTGGCTCCCCGCACTTCTAATAAATTTGCTTTCATTCTTGTTAATAGATTAAATTAGTCGATTTTACTCGATCAAGACTATTGAAAGTAAGCATTGGGTTCTCTTGGATTTGGTGGGTAAAATGTATTCTAAGATACAGTCTTGCGGGCGAGGGAGTGGCAGGGAACCACAGAGACACAGAGGACACAAAGATCGATCCCATGTAAGTTGAACTGGTCGCAACGCGCTCGCTACGCGAGATCACACAGAACCTAGAAGAGCCAACATTGCACTGACCAAAAAAATATTTCTCAGGAGATTTACCCTAAAAGAATTAGTTTTAAAGATTTATTTGGCAATTATTTTGATTAGGAAATATTTTACACAATCCCTACCAGATAAGCAAGACGGCTCACTACTACTAGTGAATCACTACCGATAACGAAAAACTGCCATAATTGCAGCAATGTCCTCATCTAGCCAAAAGGCGATCGCTACTGATGAACAATGACGCTAAAATTATCGATCTCGTCATCCGGCTGTTTTTTCTAGGCCTGTTGTTATTTGCTGGTTTTACCCTGCTGCGTCCCTTCCTAACCATGATCCTCTGGGGAGCAATTCTAGCGATCGCTTGGTATCCGCTCTTTCTCTGGTTAAAAAAGTTACTCGCAGGCCGGGCAAAACTGGCCGCAGTTCTTCTCACCCTACTTTGTCTAGGGATTATTATCGGTCCGGTGAGTGGCATTGCGGCGGTTCTGGCGCGTAATCTGCGAACGCTGGCCGAATATATCGATACTGGTGCTGCGGTGATTCCCCCTCCCCCCGCTGATGTGGCCACCTGGCCGCTGATTGGCGAAAGGATTGCCAGTCTCTGGCAGCAAGCATCCGATAACACGGGTCAATTTCTCCAACGCTTCGAGCCACAATTAAAAGAACTGGGGAAAATCTCCCTTTCCCTGGCCACCAGTACCGGTCTGACGGTGCTGAAATTTATCGCCTCGATTCTGATTGCGGCGGCCTTTACCCTCTCGGCTAAAAATCTGACTCACCCGATGAACCGGTTAGCGGAAAAGATCGCCCCGGGTCGAGGCATCGCGCTGGCCAGTCTAACCGCCTCCACTGTCCGCAATGTTAGCCGCGGTATTATTGGTGTTGCTATTATCCAGAGTCTTTTGATCGGCATCGGTTTAGTGACGGTGGGAACGCCTGCGGCCGGTTTATTAACTCTGCTCACCCTAATTTTGGGCATTCTCCAAATTGGCCCCGGTTTAATTGTCTTGGGGGCGCTTATTCACGCTTGGGCAACACTACCTAATTCCATCGCCCTACTATTTACCCTCTGGATGATTCCCGCCACCTTGGTGGATAATTTCCTCAAACCCATCTTAATGGGGCGCGGCCTGCCCATTCCCATGGTGGTGATTCTGCTAGGGGTGTTCGGGGGAGTGATCGCCTACGGGATTATCGGTTTGTTCGTCGGGCCGGTTCTGCTCGGTCTTTGCTACGAGTTAGTTAGGGCTTGGATTGGCGAGGATAGCTCTGAACCAGTGGCAAATAGTCCTGATCAGTCAGTCTAAATCTTTCCGGGGAACTTTGAGAGTCGCTAAGGAAAGGAGATTAATTTAGCCACAGTGTCCACGGTTTGCTGGCGACAGGTGCGACCATCGGCTAGGGTTCTTTCACCATCCATATAACCCATAATCCCGTTATGATGGGTAGGTCCCAGGGAGATAATCTTGATAATGCCGAGACGACGAGCTTGATTCCAGTAGGACAACCAAGCGATCGGCCAGCGTTCGGGAAAAATCGTCCGACCGATCGGTTCTACTGTATCCCGTTCACCGACTAAATGATAGAACCGATCCAACTGCAAAAAACCGACATTGCCGCTAAAAACACCCCCCAGAGAAATCATTTCGATGGGTACTTTCAGGAATTTTTTGAGATAGATAATTGCACCCAAGGAAACCTGAGCGCCGCCACTATAACCGATAAAAGTAATTGGTATCTTACTGCCCAAGGGATAATCATTGTGTAGTAATGCCTCAAGAATCACTCCCGCCGAACCCTGATTAAAAATTGGTCCGTAGCGATCATCGGCCGAAACCACGATCTTAAATAAATTCCGCAGATTGATTAAAGCCATTACACCGTTATGCCCTTTCTGACCGTTTGTTTCCACCCATTGCCAGAAACCGGCTAGAGGGCGCTCGGAATCGGTTAAGGCGCGATTAGTGGTGGAATAGGGCATAATATTGCCGACGATCCGCACTTGCGCCGGTAAAATCCCGTATAATTCGGCCAGAAAATTTTGAGCGTAGGGTTTCAAGCGAGTGGACTCCTGACAGATGCCGTCGAGATAGACGATATAACGCTGCACTTGGTTTTGGGGTGGTGCTAGTTGCTGCCAGGGTTCCTCGGCATAGACGCGACTGGGACTGTACCAACCAGCCCACCAACCCAGGGCCTCTAGAGGCGAGGTCAGTGCTTCTAGAAATAAACCCAGGAACAGTAATAATAAACTAAATCCGATCAGATCGAAGGTCAGTCGCACGGCATCATCAAGAGCAAAAAATCCTTCCTGTAGCCAAGTTTTGGCGGGGGAAAATAGGAGAATTAAACATAAACCTAAAAAACCTAGCCCCACATATTCTAGAACTGTTTTGAGATTTTGAGTTTTTATTACTTCTAAATGATGACCAATTCTGAGAAAATTTTTACTAATTGGTGAGATAAAAAGAGACATTTCCGTGAGATAATTCTGCCAAAGAGCCTCGTTTTTCGTCTTTTCTTCTTCTGTTTCCTCGCTGTTATCTTTTTCTAGCTCTTCTGGGTTGATTCCCGAATCGACAATTTTTTGCAAGTGTTTTTTATCGATTACTAATTCGACCCCCAATAATTTTTCTGTCAGCCAATGGACAGCAAAAATAAAGGGATAACCGATAGTTCTCTGGAAAACTAAAAGCACAAGAAAACCTAATAAAGAGGCGATGAAAGCGTGAAGTAAAGCAATATTGAGGAGAACAGTTAAACCCACGGCCAGGGCTGCCACACTCCAGAGTATTAATAAGATATAAATCGCCCGACCAGCGTAGGGAAGAGCGATCGCTAATCCGAAGATAAAGGGTGCGTAACTAAATCCTAGGGTACTGGCCACCTCAAATAGACGGGTATCACCCCGAAATAAGAGGATAGTAACTAGCCAAAGTCCAGCGGCCCAAATGCCAAAATTAAAAGCGTAGAGAATAGAGGTAATTAATAAACTAAAAATAAAGCGGCTGGGGGGAATCCGGTTAATAAATAAGACAAAACTTTGTCCGATCGCCTCGGAAACACTGGCGATAAAGACAACGATAATCGCTTCTTCCAAACCAAAGCGCAGGGATTTAATGGTAATGAAGGCCTGGGGATCGAGAACCAGTACACCGAAAAGAGTCGGCCAGGAAGGGGCAAGAAATAAAAGCAGCAATCCAGCGATTCCTAGTAATCCCAAAAGAGCCAAGGCTTGAATCAGTTGTTTCACGGGCGTTGTTAAAGTTAGATCGGTTAATGATGAAAAGGTCAGAGCGGGCGGTCGCAACGCGCTCGCTACGCGAGATCGAGGTTTACCGGCGGCTAGTTTGTCCGCCGATACTTAGAATCATTGAAGATGGAAAAAAATCAAATATCATACTTAGGTGAACCGATAATTTTCTCCGGCTCCGCTCAAAATCCTTGATTCTGTCCTATCCATAATAAACTCATTCTCCGATGACAAAACCTATCCGCGCCCAATCACCGCTAAAATTTCTCGCCCCCCATTTTAACCCCTTGGTCTTGGCAGCAATTTATCGGCTGTTGCCCTTCTATTTGCGATCGCAATGTCAGATTGAGCGGGTGGAAGGGGAAAATAGCGAAATTCTCGTCGATTGTTACCGCCGTTTCCAAGCTGGACAGTTGCGGTTTCTGCTGGCCTATCGTCATTCCAGCACTAACGATCCCCCCTCCTTAATCCATTATCTTCATACCAACCTGCCTAAAGTGGCAGCAAATGAGGGAATAAGTTTAAATAAGCCAGTTTTTGGTTATTTTCTCTACGATCGAGGGATTCCCCTCTGGGCCGGTCCAGTGGCTAATTGGCTCTTACCGGCGATCGGTGGCGTTCCCGTGATCCGCGGTCGTCCCGATTTCGGCTGTTTGCGTACCCTGCGCCATCTCTATGCTCGCGGGCAATTTCCCTTGGCCATTGCGCCGGAAGGCTATACTAACGGTCACGGCGAACTGGTCAGTCGTTTAGAATTGGGCTGCGCTCAAACCAGTTTTTGGTGTGTCGAGGATCTGGTGGCAGCGGGGGAGAATCAGCAGGTGTCTATTGTCCCCATCGGTGTGAGGTATCAGTATTTAGAAAATCCCTGGCCGAAGATTTGGCAACTCTGTCGGGCGATCGAGCGCGAATGCGGTTTTCCTCCGGGGGATGGGGCCAATCGGCAATTAGAACAATCTCTCTCCTCGAGGGAATGGAATCCAGGGCAGCAATTGACCCCAGAGGAAGAGGCCCTACTCTACCCGAAACTATTGCGTATTGCTGAATATTTATTAGAACAAATGGAAAGTTTTTATCGGCGTTTCCATACCGCCATTCAGTTAGAGGAACAAGCGGCAAAGTTAGCCAATTTGAGTCCGACCGAGGGATTAACCCTGCGTTTACAGGGATTGATGGATGCAGTATTAAAAATGTTGGAGGGATATCTGCAAATGCAGCCCCGTAGCGGTCGCAATTTGATCGAACGCGCCCACGATATCGAGGATACGGTCTGGGATTGGATCTATCGTCGGGACGTGGACATCCAAACTCTCTCGGACGTGGAAAGAGGTTTGGCGGATCTAGTCGCGTCGGAAGCGCATCAACATCTCTGGCACATGAGATGGGTGGAGAATTTTGTCGTCGTCACCGGCCATTATCTACAAAATAAACCCACCGCTAGAAGGTTTGCAGAGACTTTATTGATGATTAATGCCCTGATTCACGAAATTACGGGCAAAGGCCAAGCTCGGCCGGCAATTGCACCACAAAAGGCGATAATTACCGTAGCAGAACCCCTCGATGTGACGGCACGCTGGCACAGCACCTATCAACGGGACGGGGCGGCTAAAAAACAAGCGGTGCGAGAATTAACTAGCACCTTAAAAAAATCTTTAGAATCGATGACAAACCCTTGACATTAGGAGCTAAATATGATAGGAAGACTAGGAACTTTACCCACGATCGCCGTTATCAGCGTCATCGCGATCATTCTTTTGCTGAATGTCTTGGTGGCTTGGTTTCACTATAACGCTCTGGTAGTTCTCCCCCCCGAACATCGCCGGTTTGCACCAGTATGGATGTGGTTGATGATCATCCCGATTGTTCACACGGTTTTTATCTGGATTATCTCAGCTTTTAAGCTACCAGCATCCTATCGCTCGGCTCTAGGAGAAAATGCCCACCGGTTTGGTAGTTGTAATCAGCGTCTGGGATTAGCTTGGGCGATCGTGGCCACTACCCTATTTTTACCCGTAGTTGATATCCTCAGTTTTGTGGCCTATGTGGTTTTAATGATTATCTATTGGCAGAAACTCAACAAAATGCAGAAATATCTCCTACAGAAATAATCTTTCAGTCACTGGCCTGTAATTGCTAATCTTTGCTTCTCCTCTCATCCCTTACTTTCCCGAATGAGCATTGCCAAATTAATTGTCTCGATCGTCGCTCGACTTTTTCCGGGGGCAATTTTCTATCAACCCACAGGAGAGAAAATTATCGCCCTTACCATCGATGATGCACCCACCCCCAACGATCCCGAAGGAAAATCCACCGATCGCATTTTAGCAGCGATCGCAACTCATAATCGAGAAAAGGCCAGTCCAGCAACCCCCGTCAAGGCGACTTTTTTTCTGATCACAGGACACCTGCAACCGAACTCCACCTTGATTGAGCGTCTAATCGCCCAAGGTCACGAAATCGCTAATCACGGCACCCAAGATCTCCGCACCAGTCAACTGGCTGCCGACGCTTTTGCTAGTCAGTTTCGGGAAGCTAACGATATTTTAAGTCGTCTTACCGGTCAAGCACCGCGCTGGTATCGTCCCGGTCAAGCCTTCTATAATCAATCTATGCGCTCGTTTTTGCGGAAATTCCCCGGCTACGAGTCCCGATTCGCTCTCGCTTCCATGATTCCTTTAGATACCAGAAAAGGAACGAATCATCCTCAATTTACCACTTGGTATATCTCGCAATTTATTTTCCCCGGGGCGATTTTAGTGCTTCACGGTGGTTCCCCCGAAAGAGATGAAAATACGGCGATCGTACTGAAGAATTTATTAGCGAAATTACACGATCGAGGTTATCAGGTGGTGACTCTCAGCCAATTAGTTGATCACAAACGTTATTAGGTGACATTTTAAGAATAAGAAAAGATGATGGTAATCTGACAAGATTTAGCGATGACAATTGCCAAGAGATTTTCATCAATCTTGATGGACTTCGTTACCCTGAAAAATCCTGTATTTTTTAACAAGTCAGACTAAATCTTTCCGGGAGGAGTTGCAATTTTTTTCTTGGCATAAGTTGCTATTTAACAGAGGAAAATATAGAAGCAGCTGATTATTTATTAACCTACTTTTTTTTAATTTTTAACGGGTTAGGACTGAGATATACTGAAATGGTTGCTTATAGATCACTACTATGGGACGTTTAGCGCTGATCAGCGTGACTGACAAAACCGGAATAGTTGACTTTGCCCGTCAGCTAACAGAAGAATTTGATTTTGAAATTATTAGCAGTGGAGGAACCGCCAAAACACTGCAATCGGCGGGGATTCCCGTGATTAAAGTGGGAGAATACACAGGATCTCCTGAAATCTTGGGCGGAAGGGTGAAAACTCTCCATCCTCGCATCCATGGCGGTATTTTGGCTAGAAGGGATTTGGAGTCAGATTTAGCGGAAATGGAGGCTAATCAAATTCGTCCTTTTGATTTGGTGGTGGTTAATCTCTATCCCTTTGAACAGACGATCGCTAATCCTGATGTTACCACCGCTCAGGCGATCGAACAAATCGATATTGGTGGTCCGGCGATGTTACGCGCCTCGGCTAAAAATTTCGCCCATTTGACTGTCATCAGTAACCCCAAGTATTACGAGCAGTATTTAAGCCAATTACGGCAAAATAACGGCGAAATCTCCCTGGAATTCCGTCAAAAAATGGCGGGGGAAACCTTCGCTT
The DNA here is from genome assembly GCA_007095845.1 of Microcystis aeruginosa Ma_MB_S_20031200_S102. GTDB lineage: Bacteria > Cyanobacteriota > Cyanobacteriia > Cyanobacteriales > Microcystaceae > Microcystis > Microcystis aeruginosa_D. The sequence continues at coordinate 7,823 of SFBI01000109.1, read as the reverse complement.
TAACCAATGCCTACGATGGAGTGATCGCATCCTATTTCGCCAGCTTAAACGGGGAAACGACGCACTTTAATTTGGCGGGAAATGCCCTACAAACCCTGCGTTACGGCGAAAATCCCCACCAAAGTGCCACTTGGTATGGCAGCGGTACAATGGCTCAAGGTTGGGGAAAAGCGACCTTATTACAGGGAAAAGAACTAAGTTATAACAATTTAGTCGATTTAGAAGCAGCCCGCCGTTTAATCGCCGAATTCGGCAGGGAAGAACCAGCCGCCGCTATCTTGAAACACACTAATCCCTGTGGAGTGGCGATCGGTGGTAGTTTATTAGAAGCTTATACTAAAGCTTTTAACGCCGATGCTACCTCCGCTTTTGGGGGTATTGTTGCCCTAAATCAAGCCATAGATGAAGCAACCGCTAAAGAATTAACGAAAACCTTTCTAGAATGCGTGGTTGCCCCCGATTGTAGCCCGGTCGCCCGGGATATCCTCGCTAAAAAGTCAAAAGTGCGGATTTTATTGCTGCCGGATTTAAGCAGGGGAGAAAAACAAACAGTAAAAGTTATCGCTGGCGGTTTTCTAGTACAAGCGGCCGATGATGTGGTGGAAACTCCAGATGATTGGCGCGTGGTGACAGAAAAACAACCCACTGCCGCACAATTAGCGGAATTACTGTTTGCTTGGAAAGTATCTAAGCACGTTAAATCTAACGCTATTGTGGTGACAAAAAATCAAACTACTTTAGGCGTTGGTGCGGGGCAAATGAATCGCGTTGGTTCGGTGAAAATTGCCCTTGAACAAGCAGGGGAAGCGGCTAAAGGTGGCTATTTAGCTAGTGATGGTTTTTTCCCCTTTGATGATTCTGTTCGCACGGCGGCCCAGTTTGGTATCGAGGCAATTGTTCAACCCGGAGGTTCTTTAAAAGATCAGGATTCAATTAATGCTGCTAATGAGTTAGGTTTAATTATGGTCTTAACAGGCATTCGTCATTTCTTGCATTAATACAAGGTTAGGGTGTGTTATTGCTTAAATTAACGCACCCCAACCAGTTATTAATTATCGGTTAATTTCCCCTATTCAATAACTATTAAAAGTGTCAAAATAATAGTAAAGTTTTGTGACAAAGTGCAGTCAGATATAAGAATCTTTGCTAGAACTCCAGGACGAAATATGAACAACGAACCTACTTCGAGCAACTCTCAAACTGATTGGCAACGATTGGATGCGATGAGCGATGAAGATATTGATTTATCAGATTGTCCAGAGATTACGCCAGAAATGTTTGCCTCTACGGTAGTGCGGCGGGGTTCACCTGCTACAAAAGCCAAGACTCAAGTTACACTCCCCATTGATAGCGATGTATTAGAGTGGTTTAAGTCTCAAGGGCGTGGCTATCAAACACAGATCAATCAATTGCTACGAGCGTATAGGTCGGCACATCAATAACAGGCAGATTCATATTTTTGTATTTGAAAACAAGGATTGCAGCGGCATAACAAGGGATTTACTGTACCTTATTAGGTCGAAAGTTGACCCATATTGTTACTCTGGAGAGTGTTATGCAGAGAGTTGACCTATAATATGTAGTCATGGGTCAAACCATAGAGATCTCAACCCAATACAAAAACTAAGCTAAGAAAAAGTGGGATTGCATCGGTTCGCCCCTAAACTAGAATGCATATAGTTTAATCTCACAGAAAGTAATGCCGACTGAAACCCCCAAAACCTACCTAGAACAAGCGATCGCTGATGGACAGGCGGAAATTAAAGGCGAAGGCAAAAAAGAACGCATTCACTATCTTGCTGCTGATCATTCTGAGCGTTGGTCTGATCCTGAAGAAAAAGTTAGGGCTGAGTTTTGGGCTGAGTTAATTTGCAAATATGACTATGATCCTAAATTGATCAAGTTTGAGGTGAAAGTACCTCGACGGACTCCTAATGATTTAGCGGATATAGTTATTTACAAAGATGAGGAGCATAAAGATCCTTATTTTGTTTTTGAGATTAAGCGATCGGATATTACTGATGCCGAATTTTCTCAATCTATTGAACAAGCTTGTGGAAATCGTGCCAGTTTAGCTGCGCCTTTTTGTGGCTCGATCGCAGGTTTAACCCGTCGTTTACTGCGCTTTGATGATAAACAAAAATATCCACCGATGGAGCGCGATCGCAACCATTTAACGGATATTCCGAAGCGGTTTGGTAAACCTCCTGAATGGCGATTTTATAAGAATAAGGAGGGACAAGATTTAAAGGCTGTTCCCCGGGAAGAATTACGTTCAGCGATTCGCAAATGTCATCAGACGCTTTGGGAAGGTGGCCGTCGTAGTCCTATCGCCGCATTTGGTGAATTTTGTAAGTTGATCTTTGTCAAATATCGTGATGAGAAAAATCCTGATATTGAAGATGGACAACCCTATGCGTTTCAGCGTCGTGATGGTGAAAGTAGTGAGGATTTATCGAAACGAATTTTGAGACTCTATACAAATGAGCAGGAAAAAGAACCGGGGGTTTTTACTGACAAAATTAATATTGATCCGCCTGTTATTGCTCAAGTAGTGGAACATTTAGAAGCTTTATCACTCGATCGGACGGAACTGGACACAAAAGGAGTTGCTTTTGAAGAATTTATGGGAGGATTCTTTAAAGGAGATTTTGGTCAATATTTTACACCTCGTGAATTGATTGCTTTTTCCATTGAGTTATTGAATCCAGATCGTAAACATCTAGTTCTTGATCCTGCCTGTGGTTCGGGTGGTTTCTTGCTTTATGCACTTGATCACGTTCGTCGTGCAGCCAATCTGCGTTATAAAAACTATAAAAGTGATCCCCGTCAAAGTGTTGATCATTTTAACTATTGGCATAGTTTCGCTCAAAACAATCTTTTCGGGATTGAAATTAATGAGGAGTTAGCCCGTGTTGCCAAGATGAATATGATCATTCATGATGATGGTCATACGAATATTGTTGGTCATGATGCTCTTGATTTTTTGGAGCGTTTAACCGCTCTTAAACCCGAACTTGTTCCTAATAAGTTTGATGTGATTTTAACTAATCCGCCTTTTGGATCGGTGGTAAAGTCAACAGAAAAGGATAAGGGTTATCTCGATCAGTTTGATTTACGCCACTATTTGAGTAAGGGGACAACGGATACAGAACCAGATGAATCTACTCAAGGTGAACGCAATGCAAAACGGGGGGCTAAGGCAGTAAAGGAAAGAACTAGCATTAAAACAGAAATTCTCTTTATTGAGCGAGTTTATTCCTATCTAAAACCAAAGGAAGGACGAGCGGCGATCGTTCTGCCGGATGGGATTTTAACTAATTCTTCTTTGCAAGGGGTAAGGGATTGGATGCTTTCCCATTTCCAAATTTTGGCGGTGGTGAGTTTGCCTCAATTTGCCTTTGCTTATTATGATGCGGGGGTAAAGGCAAGTATTGTTTTTTTGAGAAAGTTGGGTGATGGTGAGGTTGTGTCTGATGATCAGCCGATTTTTATGGCGTTGGCGGAAAATATTGGCTATGATGCAACGGGACGGAAGACTTTTAATGTAACAGTTGAGAGTGAAACGCCAGAAAGGGAAAAGATTGAACGTCATAGTTGCGATTTGTTTGATTATCGGGTTCATTTTGAGTGGAATCAGTCTAATCCGAAGGAAGCGGGATGGAGTGAGCGTTATCGAGAGATTATTCCTGATACGGGTTTAATCGCTCAGTGGCGAGAGTTTCAACGAGATCCTTCCTCTTTTTTCGTCTAAGCCCTGCTGAACAAATTAATACTTTATGTTTTGGTGTTGAGCAGGGCAAAATTCTACAAAGAGCGGATGTTAATTTTTGGCGAATAACACCGTTTATTGAAGAAAAACTTTCACGTTCAATGTTTCCATTGCAGAGAATAGGTAACTTGGTTTCGACTGTGCAATATGGTTGTTCAGCGTTAGCTAGTTTAGAGCCTATCGGTGTGCCTATTTTGAGGATGAATAATCTTCAAAATGATGGATGGGAATTAAGCAATTTAAAGTATATACAACTTACAGAAGATCAATTAAACACTTATAAATTAAAAATTGGAGACTTGGTATTTAATCGTACAAACTCCAAGGAATTAGTTGGCAAATGTGAAGTTTTTCGAGAATCAGGAGATTGGGTTTTTGCTTCTTATTTAATTCGTGTCCGTACTGATGAACAAAAACTTAATCCTCAATTTGCTTCAGATTTTTTGAATACATATATCGGAAGACTACAGATTGATCGCTTTTCAAGACAAATCATTGGGATGACTAATATAAATGCTGAAGAGATAAAGCAAATTTTACTCCCATTACCTCCACTAAATAAACAAATTGAATTAGTTGCTGCTATGGATGAGGCGCGATCGCATCGAAAGCAAAAATTAGCAGAAGCTGATGCCCTTCTCTCTAGCCTTGACGATTACCTATTAAATACTCTCGGACTAAAACCACCCGTTAAAGATGAGCGAAAAGTATTTGCGATTCAAACTTTTAGTATTAGCGAAAGATTTGATCCACACTTTCATACTCCAAACTTTAAAAATATTTATCGTTTGCTTTCCAAAACCACTACTAAAAAACTTGGAGAAGTAGTGCAATTTTCTAAAGATTCTTGGAATCCGAAAGACGAAGAAAAATTAACATTTCGTTATATAGAAATAAGTAACGTAAAGCCACAAACAGGTGAAGCTATTTGGACAGAGACTTTAACAAAAGAAGCACCTAGTCGCGCTCGAATGCTAGTTCATGGTGATGATATTATTGTAAGCCTTACCCGTCCCCATCATGGTTCTATTGCTCATCTATCTGAAGAATTTGATGGTTGTATTGCATCAACAGGATTTGCCGTAATTCGCTCAGTTAGCAAGTTAGTTAATAGACAATATCTCTGGTGTATTCTTCGTTCTCAAATCTCTCTCCAGCAAATGCTTCAGAGGTCTAGCGGGGGTAATTATCCTGCCATTACTAAAACTGAGCTAGAAAATATTATTATCCCTATTCCTGAAATTTCTATTCAAGAAAAAATTGTTGCCGAAATACAACACCGCCGATCCGAATCCCAACGCCTACGCTCTGAAGCAGAAACAGGCTGGCAAATTGCTAAACAATGGTTTGAAGATCAACTGCTAGGAGGTAGCTGATTGTGATTTTTGAGTTTGTGATGGTTTATCAGCAAGATTCTGACACGGATATTAGACAAATTCTAATAGACACATTAACCACCTCTCTACAAGATAACTATGACGAATTTGAGCCTGATACAGTGGAGCAGATGATCATTTTTCAAACCCAAAGGATCGCAAATCAATCAACGAATCAAGACGGCAACACAACCCAAACAATCATTTTAGGATTTACCCTAGACCTACCGGAAGAGGTTAACGAAGCCCAAACAGTCGTTGAAGAATTTGCCAAAGCCTTAACCGAAGAAACCACCCCAATCTCTCATATAGTTAAATTTGAAGACTCACTACTGCAAGCTGATTTAGCCCGATGGTCAGCAGAAATATTTGCCATTGAAATGAAGCTTAGACGAGTGTTAACTCTGATCTATTTAAACGCTTATCAAGGCTTAGAACCGTACAAACTTTTAAAAGATGAGAAAGAACAAATAGCCACTAAAGAGAAGCCAACTGACAGAGATATGCAAGACAATCTCGAAAATCAGTTTTTTCATTTGCTTTTTAGTCAATACGTCAACTTAAATCAACGTCCTGACTTAAAAGTTAGTGAATTATTAGAAAAAATTCGTAACTTTGTCCAATACGAAGAACTTCAGACAGAGATCAACCGTAAACCAGTTCAAGATAGTGATGATGCTGATTTCTTGGCAGGGCTTAAAAACAAAATAAATGCAATTGAAAAAATGCGTAACTGTATAGCCCATCACCGTCGTCCGTCTAAAACAACAAAAGAAAGCTATGAAAAAGCCGAGCCAGAGATTAAAAGATTCCTTGATAATTACCTGAGCCAGTTTCGATGGCAAGAGACAAGCGAAAGTGAGCCGTAGGGTGCGTTCCCTAATCTGACTCCTACTGCTCCACCGATCGATTTTTGGGAACGCACCATGCACATTTATTGAGGCTGTGAGTTTAAGTGCGATGCCGAAGGCACTACGCCATTGCCCTATGTAGCTTAAAGCTTGAGAGCCAACTAACAAAAATATGCCCAGAGGTGGGTTAGTCATCTATCGGATTAAAATGTAAAGAGAATAATCACCTATACTTCAATCCAATATCCATCCTATGCAAATTACCCTCAACCTTGATGAATCGCTTCTCAAGGAAGCCTTTCAACTGACTAACCTCACCACCCAAGAGGAACTAATGAATCTTGCTCTACAAGAATTCGTAAAATCCCGCCGTAAGAAAAACCTTCTCGACCTTGCTGGACAAATTCAATTTGCTCCAGATTTTGATTATAAAGCCCTACGTGAAACTCGTCATGTTGCTGATTGACACATCTGTGTGGATCAGCATCTTCCGCGATCGCAGTGGTCAAGTTCGCCAGCAACTGGAAACGTTAATTGCAAATCGTGAGATTTTACTCACCCGCTTTACCCAGCTTGAACTGCTTCAAGGGAGCTTAAACGAGCAAGAGTGGACAATCCTCTCTACTTACCTCGAAGTGCAGGATTATGTTGAACTCAGGCCTTCTTCCTGGCAAGCGGCTGCACGTATTTACTATGATCTGCGTCGTCAAGGATTGACTGTTCGCAGCCCAATTGATTGCTGTATTGCTCAAGTGGCACTGGAAAATGATCTGCTTCTGATTCACAACGGCCGTGATTTTGAAACCATTGCTCAAGTGCGATCTCTTCAAAATCTCCGTTTTCAGCCCTAGGGTGCGTTCCCTAATCTGGCTCCTACTGCTCTACCGATCGATTTTGGGGAACGCACCATACCCATTGATTAAAGCTGTGAGTTTAAGTGCAATGCCGAAGGCACTGGTTGGTCTATCGGCGCGTTACGAGGGCAAGCCTAATCGTAATCAAATCCAGAATGGTACAGTCACAGGAAGGGGGCATTGGAACAGTGGAAGAATGCAAACTAAAACCTGGGCTTGGAGCGCAAATTGGTGAAACTATCTGGTTTTTCGGTTTGTGTTATGCAATGGACGGGGGTTATAAGGGATGGAACCCTTATATAGAAAGGCATTGGGCGATTTTTGTCAATTGCTTTTGATCTAAAGCGAACTAATCAATTAAACTCCTTGCCAGATAAGGATTTAGTCGATTTATGCCCCCTATCGAACCATACCAAGTAACGAAGAGCCTAAAAAACAAGATGGAAATCAAAAACAAGACTGTGAAAATGCGGCCGTTAAAAGATGGTTAAATAGGAATCATAAAAATAAGTATGGTTATCCTGTAACTATTTTAGGAGACGACTTATATTCTCACGAACCCGTTTGTGAATTAGCGGTAAAACAAGGTTATAATTTTATTTTTGTTTGTTTGGAAACGTCGCATAAAACTTTATATGAATGGCTAAAATTTTTAGAAAAAAGTGGCGAAGTTACGACCGTTGAAAAGAAACAATGGGATGGACGAAAAAATCTAATTTATCGTTATCGTTATGCTTCTAGAGTTCCATTAGGAGAGGGCGACTCAAGTCTCGAAGTTAATTGGTGTGAAGTGACTGTTATTAATGAAAAAAACCAGAAAACTATCTACCAAAATAATTGGATAACTAATTATAAAATCACGGAAAATAATGTCGAAGAAATTGTCAAAGCTGGACGTAGCAGATGGAAAGTTGAAAATGAAGGCAATAACGTTCTTAAAAATCACGGTTATAATTTAGAGCATAACTTT